>CAYNDR010000151.1:4075-14522 GCA_964395295.1 uncultured Planctomycetales bacterium | reverse complement strand
GTTGTCGAAGAGGATCTTCTCCCGCTCCATGGGCGCCATCCCGATGACCCAGAACCTCCGCCCCTCGAGGGACAGCTGGGGGAAGATGAACCGGCTGGCGAACGTGGCCAGCGTCAGCGACGTCGCCAGCAGGTTCATCTGCGCGATCACGTTCTTCCAGACGATGTCGCGCTCCTCGTAGGCGAAGGTCCGGAGGTTCAGGAAGTAGATCCCCAGCAGTCAGAAGAAGATGAGGAACTGCGACCACTGCACGGGGTCCCGGACGAAGCTCTTGACGTCCTTGACGACGATCAGGCGCACGCTCGGGTGGACGAAGAAGAGGAGCTTCGCGAACACGAGGTCCGCCAGCCCCCGCCCGCCGTACTTCTTCCGCGACCGGAGGCCCTGGGAGACGAACCAGCCCCGCATCATCAGGACCGAGCTCATGGCGTGCGCCAGGACCACCAGGAACAGCGCGTTCGCCGAGATGAGGCCGAAGAAGAAGAGCGCCCCGGGGCCGTCCCCGGCCGAGAGCGACAGGATCCCCTTGGACAGCCAGAAGCTCGGCAGGAGCGGGTGCCGGCTGAAGCGGATCGACTCGAAGACCTCGATCGCGAGCTTCAGGTCCACCGCCTGGGTGCCCTTGAGGGCCACCAGCCGCGTGACGACGATCAGGATCCCCAGCATCGCCGCCACCGAGGCCCCGATGATCAGCCCGCGCCGCGTGCGGGGCACGTAGACGGTCACCAGCATCGCCGCCGCGGCCCCGAGCGCCGCCGGGATGAACATGTAGGCCGCCAGGAAGGCCGCCGAGGCGAGGAAGAAGCCCCAGGAGGCGTCGAAGAACCGCCCGTAGGCCGCCATGAGCGGCGTCCCCAGGAAGAGGAACGCCCATGAGCTGAAGGCCAGCCCCTCCGAGAACTTGTACAGGAACACGCTCTCCGGCCGCGCCGGCAGCGCCAGCAGGAACGCCGTCTCCCGCGACTTGAAAAAGCTCATGTATCCGATGATCGCGTTGGAGAAGATCAGCATGACCGTCAGCGCGAAGAAGAAGATGTAGAAGATCGCGCCGATCATGTCGCCGAAGCTGTAGCCCACCGCCATCACGTGGAGGAAGCGCAGGCCCATGATGAAGAGCTTGTAGAGGCTGATCCAGAAGGCCACCGAGAAGACGGAGACGACCAGGATCTTGAACCGGGACTGCCGCCCGAACAGCCGGGCGCGGTTGCGCAGTTCCGCCCACTTCATCGACGCCAGGACCGCCACGTCACCCATGGGATTGAGCCGTTGAAGATTTGATCATTGAGCCATTGGGAGTCCTCCCCCCTGCCCCCCGGGGGGGGGAGGAGGGGCCTGGCCTTCCGTGATCCTGAAGAAGATCTCCTCGAGTTTTCCGTCCGCCCCGGCCTGCCGCCGGCGGTCCTCGATCCGCCCCAGGGCCACGTTCCGCCCTTCCATCATGATCCCGCTGCGGTCCGCGAACACCTCCGCCACCGAGAGCACGTGCGTGGACATGAAGATCGCGGTCCCGGACCGCGCCTGCTCCCGGAAGATCCCCTTCACCAGGCGGGCCGTGTGCGGGTCGAGCCCCACCAGCGGCTCGTCCACCAGGATCGCCTTCGGCTTGTGCAGGAGCGTGGCCGCCAGGACGACCCTCTGCTTCATGCCGAGGGAGTAGGACTCGGTAAGCTCCCGGATGTATTCCTCCATGCCGAAGAGATCCACCAGCCGCCCGACCTCCCTCCGGCGTTCCTCCTCGCCCACCCCGTAGAGGTCCGCCACGAAGTTCATGAACTCCAGGCCGGAGAGCCGGTCGTAGAGAAAGGGCTGGTCGGGCACGTAGGAGAGCAGGCGCTTGGCCGCGATCGCGTCCTTCTGCACGTCGTGGCCGCAGACGGAGATCCGGCCCGCGGTGGGGCGCAGGAGCCCCGCGATCATCTTGATCGTGGTGGTCTTCCCCGCGCCGTTCGGCCCCAGCAGGGCGAAGAACTCGCCGGGCGCCACGTCGAGGGTGAGGGCGTTCACGGCGACCTTCCGGCCGAAGTGCTTGGAAATCCCCTGCAGAGAGATCATGGTCGGCGTTTCCCGAGGCTCCCGGCGATCACCGGGGCGGCGGCACCCTCCAGCGGTAGTCGGCCGCTTCCTGCGGCGTCAGCGTCCGGCGCTCCTCCAGCAGGATCACGCAGACGAGCTTGTTGATCTTCATCTCCTGCTTGACCACGATCCCCTGCTCGTCCACCCAGAGGGTGTAGGAAGGCATGGGCTGTGTGGGGTCCCTCCGGACCTCCACCTTGTAGGCGTAGACCTCCCGGCCCCGGCTCCTCAGGATCTCCCGGTCCACGACGATGGCGTAGACCTCCGTGAAGGAAAGCTCCCCCTTCCCCTTCAGCGAGACCAGGTTCTCGAGGTCCAGCATCCGGGACTTCCACTTCTTCCCCACGGCCAGGCCCGTGCCGCCCTCGAAGGGCATGAAGTAGTCGGCAAGCGTCGCGTCGGGAGGGAAGTCCAGCACCTGCTCCCCCTTCAGGATCGTCAGGTTGTAGGCGACCTTGAGCTTCTCTCCCTCCCGCTTCCCCCGGATGGACAGGTCCAGGCCCCGCAGGCCCCCCTCCACGTCGAAGCGCGACAGACGGTATTCCTCGTCCACCTGCACTTCCGAGGCCATGCAGGTCCGCGTGTCCGCCAGGATCGCCATGGGCATCAGGAGGCGCAGGTCCATCGCCACGCGCGACCTCAGGCGGTGTCCCGCCGGGGAAAGGGGCTCCGTGAGCCGCTCGGTCTCCCCCATCCGCTCCTTGCCGAAGTAGATGGTCCGGCGCTCCATCTCCGGCTCCGCCTTCCGCTTCAGCAGGGTGCGGTAGGAGGGCGGCTGGCGATACTCGAAATAGGGCCTGATCTCCCGCTCGAAGAGGAGGGACATCATCACGGCCCAGAAACAGCCTGAAACCAGGAGCCAGGCCAGCCGGTTCATTGGCTCGATTATACCACACGTCCCGGGGGGCCCACGCCGCGTTCAGGGCATGGCGTGGGCGAGGACACGGAGACAGCAGAGACAACGGAGCGGATTTATTTAAACACAGAGAGCACGGAGTTCACGGAGCAATATTTAAACAAGCCCTTGCTGCCAGGCGCAACGAAGGACCCACGGAGACAACAGAGACAACGGAGCGGATTATTATAAACACAGAGAACACGGAGCTCACGGAGTTTACGGCCCTATATCCAACAAGTCGTATGCGTTCAGTATCAACGATTCACGGGATCGCCCCTCCCTGGGGGGGGGCCAAGGGGGGATCCGACTCCGGATCCCGGCCCTGCCTGAACGGACACAATAAGTACATGTTGCCAAGCGTCACGAGGAATCCGGAATAAAGGCCGCGCTGCGTTTCAATAATCCTCGTGGCCTCAGTTCTCTCCCTGATCCACGGCCCGGCGCTTCTTCCTCCGTGTCCTCCGTGCCCTCTATGTTTAATTCTTTCTCCGTGCCTTCCTCGGGCCCCTCGACGCATCTTCCTCCATGCTCTCCGTGGACTCCATGTTTCAATGTCTCCGTTCCCCCCGTGGCCTCGTGGCGCACGCCACCCCGTTCACGGAGCGCGCGCCCCCGGATTACGTGGGATTTTGAACTTGACATCCCCCGGCGCATTTCCGAATATACCCAATCCCCTCCGATGAGCGAAACCCAGACCAAATCACGCGTGCTGGTCGCCGATGACGACGTGAATCTGCGTCGCATCCTTTCGCTTTTCCTCCGCAACGCCGGCTACGACACGCTGGAGGCCGCCGACGGCCACCAGGCCCTCGACTTCATCCGCAGCCAGCGCCCCGACGCGGTCATCCTCGACGTCATGATGCCCGGCCTGGACGGATTCACCCTCTGCAGGCTCGTCAAGGAGACCCCCGACACCCGCGGCATCCCGATCGTCATCTGCACCGCGAGAAACCGCAAGGAGGACCTGGTCACGGCGATCCGGGCGGGCGCCGAGGACTACATCGTCAAGCCCTTCACCAAGGAGACCGTGCTGTCGAAGGTCCAGAAGGTGCTCGCGGTGCGCAAGGACAAGTCCTCCACGCGGATAGCCGTCCCCGTGAACCGGCGCGACTCCCCGCGCAAGCCGACCAACTGGGCCCTCTCCTGGGGCCGCAAGAGCGAGGCCGGGATCGCGCCGGTCTACAAGACGCGGGTCTACGACGTCTCCATGAAGGGGCTGGCGTTCGAGTTCACCCGTTGCCAGTCCTGCACGGGCTACGAGCCCGGCACCGTCCATCCCCTCTGCCTCTTCGCCCGCCATGCCAAGCGCTTCGAGGAATCGGAGCCGCTCGAATTCGTGCTCTCGGTGGGCGCCGACACCGTGGTGCAGGCCCGCGGCCGGATCGCCCACGTCTTCCAGTGGCCCGACAAGCCGCGCACCGAACTGGTGGGCGTCATGTTCACGGAGGTCTCCCCCGAAGCCCGCCGGCACATCCGGCAGCACCACGAAGGCCCCGTCCAGGCCGCGGGCCACAGGCCGTAGCAATCCCCCTTCCTCGGTGCTCTCGGGGCTACGACAGGAATCTTCTCGCGCCGCGAAGATTTTCCGGCATCGCGCGGGAAGGGTTCCATCCCATCGGGTTGCGTCATTTCCTGGGGGAGTCCGTGGCCGCGAGCATCCATGGCTCAGCTAACTCTGCAATCACTCAATGCGCGGCAACCGCCGCGATAACCCTTTTGGTTGCGGCTTGGCCGCGCTGTGCTCTCGGGGCTCTCCGTGCTAATATTCCTCTCCGTTTCCTCCGTGTTCTCGGGCGCCCCGAGGCCGCAGAGACAACAGAGATGTTCAAACACAGGGAGCACGGAGACATCAAAGATACGGAGAAGGCCCTGAAGATGTCGTGGAATCGTCGGGGGCGGTTATCCCCGGGCTCCGGGAGGGGTCCTCTCCAAGCCCTCCGTGAACTCTGTGTTAAATTGTTCTCCATGACCTCCGCTTGCTCCGCGGCCTCCCCGGGTCCCCCGTTGAATCTTTCTCCGTGGGCTCCGTGAACTCTGTGTTAAATTGTTCTCCGTGACCTCCGCTTGCTCCGCGGCCTCCCCGGGTCCCCCGTTGAATCTTCCTCCGTGAACTCCGTGAACTCTGTGTTGAAAATAACTCCGTGACCTCCGCTTGCTCCGTGTCCTCCGCGACCCGGGATTGACGGAAGCCCCCGCAAGGCGATACGATCCCCCGGCATGAAACGCGCCCTGGCGGGCCTCCTCCTCTTGGGATGCTCCTCCACCCCGGAATCCGAAACGGCCGAGTTCTGGGCCGGCGCGGCGGCCGTGGAACTCACCCCCGCCAAGGACGTCCCCCTGGGCGGCTACGGCGACCGCCTGGGAAAGCCCATGACCGGCGTCCACGATCCGGTCTACGCCAAGGTCCTCTGGCTGGAGACCCGCGAAACCCGCCTCTGCCTGGTCACGGCCGACCTCATCGGGTCCTCCCTCGAAATCCGGGACCGGATCCGCCCGGAGGGGGCCTCCCTCGTGCTGGCCGCGACGCACAACCATTCGGGGCCGGGCGCCCTGGCGCGCGATTTCTGGCAGGTCGCCATGGGCCGGTTCGATCCCGAATTCCACGCGGAAGTCGCCCGCCGTCTGTCCCGGGCCGTCGAGGAGGCCCGCGCCTCCCGCCGGCCGGCCCGGCTGGCCTTCGCGCGCGGCGCGGAGCCCGCGCTGTGCCGCAACCGCCGCGACAAGGACGGCCCCGCAGACCCCGAGGTCAACGTCCTCCTGGTGGCCGACGAGCTGTCCCGGCCCATCGCGGTCCTGGCGAACTACGCCGCGCACGCGACCGTGCTCCCCGAGCGGAACTTCCTCCTCAGCGGCGATTGGCCGGGATCCTTTCAGAGGGCGCTCGAGCGGCGCCTGGGGGGCGTGGCGCTCCTCTCCCAGGGCGCCTCGGGCGACTCGGCCCCCCGCCCCCCCGCCGGGCGCGACGATTTCGAGCGCGCCGAGGCCATGGGCGAGGCGCTGGCCCGCCGGGTGGAAGATATCGTCCGGGGCATTGAAAAAACGACGGGACAGGCTACAATTAGGTACGTGGAGAGGGGGGTGGATCTGCCGAATCCCACCCTTCCATTGGCCCCGAGAAAGAGCGTCCTGGGGCTCCTTGAGATCAACGGCGTGAGGATGTTCTGCTTCCCCGGCGAGACGGCCGCGGAACTGGGACTGGAGCTCAAGAAACGCTTCCCCGGGTCCTGGGTCCTGGGGCTGGCCAACGACCACTTGGGATACTTCCTCCCGGAGGAGGAGTACAGGAAGGGCGGCTACGAGAGGGACGTGAGCTTCTACGGACCGCGGATGGGGCCGTGGCTCGTCGAGCAGTTCACGCAGTTAGGAGAGAGGGGCCATGCGCAAGATCGCACTGCTCAACCAGAAGGGGGGCGTGGGAAAGACGACGACCGCCGTTAACCTGGCGGCCGCCCTCTCGCGCCTCGACCGGCGCGTCCTCCTGGTCGACGTCGACCCGCAGTCGAACGCCACCATCTCCCTCGGCGTGGCGCCCCACCAGCAGAAATCCACGACCTATTCCCTGCTCACCGGGGCGCCGCCCCAGCCGCTGGCGATCACCCCGAACCTCCATCTCATCCCCGCGAACATCGACCTGGCGGGCGCGGAAATGGAGCTCACTTCCGCCATCGGCCGCGAGAGCGTCCTTCGCGACGCGCTCGCTTCGATCCAGGGCTACGACTTCGTCCTCGTGGACAGCCCGCCCTCGCTCGGCCTCCTCTCGGTCAACGCCCTCACGTACGTCGGCGAGGTCCTGATCCCCGTCCAGTGCGAATTCCTGGCCCTCCACGGGATCTCCCTGCTCCTGCGGACGATCGAGCTGGTCAAGAAGCGCCTCAACCCCGCCCTGGAGATCACCGGCGTGGTGCCCTGCATGTACGACGCCCGCAAGGGTCTCTCCCGGGAGACGGTCCTGGAGATCGAGAAGCACTTCAGGGACAAAATCTACAAGACCCGGATCCGCACCAACGTCCGCCTCGCCGAGGCCCCCAGCCACGGCAAGTCGATCTTCGAGTACGCCCCCGATTCGAACGGCGCGGAGGACTACATGGCGCTGGCCCGCGAGGTCGCCGGGATCGTCGCCTTGAACCCCGCCCCCGTTCCGGTACAATTGACCCCGATTGCTGGGGCTTGAAAAATATTCGCGGCGCGTCCTGGGGATCGCCCTCCTCCTGTCCGTCTTCGCTTTTCTGGCCATCGGACGGGCCGGGCGGGAAGAATCCCGCGAGACGCGCGCGTGGAAGTCCGTGCCTCCGATCGATATCGAGGCCTCCCTCTCGGGCGGCCCGTCCGGCCCTTTCAGCATCTCCGCCCGGGCCTCCTCCCGGCTCGACGCCGAGATCGAGCTTGAACTCCTCCTTCCCGGCGGGATCACCCTGGTCTCCGGCGGCCGCGCGTCGAAGGCCCGGCGCCCCGAACTCCGCGCCGAGGCCCATGCCGCCGCCGCGCCGGAGGGGATCCTCGTCCGGGCCACGATCCATCGGGGCGGCGCGAGACTGTCGCGGGTCGTGCCGCTCGCCCTCCGCCCCGCCCCGCCCGCCCCGGGCGGCGTCCTGAAGAGGAATTCCCGGGGCGAGCCGATCCGGGAGTTCGGGCCGTGAGGACCCTCGCCTTCGTCCTGGCCCTCTCCTCCGCGGCCGCCGCCCAGGTGACCGGCCAGGCCCGCTACCAGGACCGGATCTACGACGCCGGCGGATTCACCGGGGCCGAACCCTGGCGGCCGGTCCGGCAGGCCGAGGTGGAGATCGTCCGGGCCAGCGACGGCGCCGCGCTCGCCACCGGCGTCACCGACGACACCGGCGCTTTCTCCGTGGGCGGGATCCCGGGGAACACCCAGGTCTTCGCCCGCGTCTACGCGCGGCGCGCCGGAGGAGGGATCAACGCGGCCGTGCGCGACAACCCCGCCGACGGCGCCGTCTACGCCGCCGCCACGCCGACGATCGCCTCCGACGGCAGCGGCAACGGCGCGATCCCGCCCCTCGACCTCCCGATCGCCTCCGGGGCCGCCCCCCCTTTCAACATCTTCGACGCCGCCGTCAAGAGCTTCGAGTACCAGGCCTCGGTCGATGCCGACCTGCCGGCCCTCCCCCCGCCCATGGTGATCTACTGGGAGGCGGGCACGTCGAACGGGACCTATTTCTCCTTCGCATCCGGCGCGATCTTCCTCCTGGGCGCCGACTGGGACCCCGACCAGTACGACGACGACATCATCCTCCACGAGATCGGCCACTGGGTGACGCGGAACTTCTCGCGGGACGACTCCCCGGGAGGTATCCACAGCATTTCCGACCAGCTCGACCCGCGCCTGTCGTGGTCCGAAGGATTCGCCCACTACTGGTCCGCGGCCGTGCGCCGCGCGTTCCCGGCCGAGTACGCCTTCCCGAGCTCGATCGTGGACAACGCCGCCGGAGGGGCCTCCACGTTCGACATCGAGGGCCCCAGCCTGCCGGACCTGGCGGTCATGGCCACGAACGAGCTGGCCGTGGCGGCCGTCCTCTGGGACATCACCGACATCGCCAGCGAGGGCGGCTTCGACCTCCTCTCGGGGAACGAGGCCGAGACCTGGAGGGCCGTCAACGACCGGATCCCGGCGAGGACGGAGATCACCCTGGAGGACTTCCGGGAAGGCCTGGCCCTGGAGATCCCCTCGATCATGGCCGACGTGACGGGGGACGAGACGACCCTCCGGATCATGAACGCCCGGGACATCCTCTACTACCCGAACCTGTCCGAGCCCAACGAGTCTGCCGCTTCGGCGATCCCGATCCCGCCGGGCGGCACGGGCGCGGCCAGGCGCACGATCTATCCCTCCGGAGACGAAGACTGGTACTCGATCGACCTTCCGGAGGGGTGGTTCCGGGCCGAAACCCTCAATCTGGGAGACGGGGCCGACACGCTCCTGGAGGTCTACGAGCCCGACGGGACGACCCTCATCCAGGCCAGCGACAACCGCCGTCCCGGGGACAGGAGTTCCCTCGTCCAGGCCTGGATCGCGCAGGCCGGCACCAACTATCTCCGCGTGACCCGGTCCGGGACCGTCATCGAGAACGGTTATTACGACCTTCGTGCAGGCCTGTTCGTCCCCGAGGACAATGTCCCCCGCGCCGGCTACTGCTCCGCCGCGGGCGGCGCGGAATCCCACCCGGGATGGATTCCGATCCTGGCCCTTCTCCTCCTGGCGTGCGCGAATGGGATCAGAGGGGGGCCACGGCGGGCTGTTGGTGCACCCACTCCCGGTCGACCGGGCCCTTGTAGAACTTCTCGGGGTTCTGGAGCACCAGGACCTGCCGGTCAATGATCCGGTTCTCCGGGTCGATGGACAGCGCCTTCCGGAGCGATTCCACGGCTTCCTGGACCTTCTTGCGCGTGAGGAGGTTCGTGCACGCCTGGACCAGGAGCTCGACCCTCACGTCGCGGGTATCGACCTTCGGCTCCGGCGGCACCGGCATCAACGGCTTCCCGGAGAGCAGTTCCTCGGCTTTCGCGAGGTCCGCTTCCTTCGGGCCGCTATGGACGTGCATCACCACGCCGTTTTCGTCCAGGAGGGCCAGGACCCCCACCCGCTTGAGACCCCACCGCCGCGACAGGACACAGCTCGCGTCGATGAGCATCTCGAACGTGGCATGGGCCCCGGTGAGATAGCGGAGGGGATGGTCCACGCCCTGGGCGTCGAAGGCGATGGAGACGACGTTGATCCCGGGATTCTTCCGGTGGAACTTCTCGAGAGGCCCCAGGAAGTCGCGGCAGCCGCACCAGGAGGCCCAGGCGAAGACCAGCGTCTTGCGGCCGCGGTACTCGTGGAGGGCCTTGGAGATGCCCCCCATGGTGCACAGGCGGAAGTCCGCGAGACGGTCGCCGGCTTTGAACGGGATGTCCATCGAGTCCGGATTTTATCAGACGCCGCCGGACCCTGTCTACCAATCCTCGTCGATCTTCTCGCCCAGAAGCTCCTTCCGGCGCCTCTCGACGATCCTCTCCTTGCCGGCCTTGCGGCTCGACAGCGACTTCTCCAGGTCCTCGATCCGGCGCTTGAGCTCGGTGATCTCGCGCGCCCGCGCCTCCTCGCGGAGGTCGAAGAGGCGGCCCAGGAGGTCGCTGAGCTTCTTGGCCCCCTCGTCGCGCGCCGCGCCGGCCGGCGCCTGGCGGAGCTTCTCGGCCAGCTCGATCGACTCGCGCTCCAGCCTGCGCATCGACGCCATCCGCTCGAAGCCCTGGGGATCGCGCCTCTTGAGGTCCTCCATCTCGCGGCGGCGCCCCTCGGCCGCCATGAGCATCTCCATGGCCTGCTGGCGGTTCCCCTCCTCGTCGAGCCGGGCGACCTCGCGGTACGTCTCGGGCTCGGCCTCCTTGAGCCAAGCGCGCACGTCGTCCGGGTTGAAGGGGGGCCCTCCCGGCCTGCCCCCTTCCGGCCCCGCGGGACGCACCCTCCGCTCCCAGCCG
>CAYNDR010000151.1:0-4065 GCA_964395295.1 uncultured Planctomycetales bacterium | reverse complement strand
CTGCTGGGCCCAGGGCGGGCCCGGCGGCCGGTTCGGCCCCCCCGGCGGCATCCGGTCCTTGAAATCGGGGTCGATCTTGAGGGCCGCCGCGCGGTCCTCCTCGGCTCCCTTGGCGTCGCCCATCCGCCTCCGGAGATCACTGCGCTCCATGAGCGCGGGGACGTCCTCCGGCCTCTCCTTGAGGCGGGCGTTCAGCTCCTCGATCCGGGCCTTGAGCCTCTCGCGGTTCTCCGGCTCCTGGCCCCTGCGGCGCTCGCGGTTGCGGGCGGCCTGCTGGCGGAGCTCGCGGAGTTCCGCCTGGAGGCGGGCCTTCTCGTCCGGTTCGCTCGCCTCGTTGACCGCCTTCTCGATGCCGGCGATCTTCTCCATCAGGGCCTTTTCCCTCTCCCCCGGGTCCTCATCCTGGGCGTAGGCCGCCCCGGCCAACAGCAGGAGCCCCACGAGCGTCCTCATCGCCTTCTCCTTTCGAGCGACGCGAGCCGTCCCCAGAGATCTCCCACCTCCTCGTTCAGGCGGGCCTCCTCGCGGTCCCACGGCGCCAGGTAGACGCGGAAGAAACCCGCCATCGGCTCCCTTTCCGCCGACCCGGACGGAGGCCGGTCCCCGGGGCCTTCGAAGAGCGTGAGGACGAGCACCCCCAGCAGGACCGCGGCCGCGGCGGCGGCGGGCAGCCACGAGACGGGATTGAACCGCCGGACCCGCGGTACGGCGCCCGCGTAGCGTTCCGTCGAGGCCTCGCGATAGAGCCCTCGGACCTCTTCGTACTCCTCCAGGTCGCGCCGGCATCCTTCGCACCCCGCCAGGTGGTCGCGGAACGCGGGGCCTCCGGACCCGGCGAGCTTCTCTTCCAGGAACCTATTGCATTCCATAGGCCTTGAGCGACCTCCTCAGGTTCTCCATCGCGTAATGCATCCGTCCCAGCGCCGTGTTGAGCGGGCATCCGGCGACCTCGGCGATCTCCTTGAACGAGAGCCCGCCCTCCTCGCGCAGGAGGAAGACCTGCTTCTGTTCCACCGGCAACCGGTCCACGGCCTTGAGGAGGGCGCGGCGGCGCTCCTCGTCCTCCAGCTCCTCCAGGGGCTCCGGCGCGCCGGACGGAAACCGCTCGGCCTTCATCTCCTCCCCGAGGTCCGCCGCCGGCGTCTCCGGCCGCCGCTTCCGCGCCTGGTCGATGCAGAGGTTGTTCGCGATGGCGAAGAGCCAGGACTCGAAGCGTCCGCCCGGGCGGTACGCGCCCACGGAGCGGAAGACGCGCACGAACACCTCCTGGGTCAGGTCCTCGGCCCAGAGTTCCCCGACCATCCGCCTGGCGAACCGGTAAAGGCGGTCCCCATATTCCCGGACCAGCCTCTCGAACGCCTCCGGGCGTCCGTCCTTGAGGCCCCGGACCAGGTCGTCCATCGCTTCCGGGTTTGAAACGTCCATGGGCTCCGTTTATTGTGTATAATCCCGCCCGTGCCCGAGCCATCCCCGAGCGTCCGCCATGCCGCGATGCTCCGGGCCCGCCCGCTCGCGCCGCTGGCCGCGGGATTCGTGGCCGGCATCGCGGCGGCAAGGGGACACGAGGGCCTCTGGCTCCTCTTCCTGGGCCTGTCCCTCCTCTCCGCTGTCCTCATTATACGATGGCGCCTCCCCCTTCTGCTGGCCCTCCTGGGGGTCGGCCTCGGGGGGATCCGCCAGGAGGCTGCCCGCGGCCGCCAACCGGAGCCCCTCCGCGATTCGATCGAGGGGATCGTGGCGGGCCCGCCGCGGATCTACCGTTCCCTGGAGGACCCCGACTCGGGCCCCGCCGCCGACGGCTCCTTCGTGGTGGGCCGCGTGCAGGTCCGCTTCTTCCGCCGCGAGATGCCCCTGATCGGCGGGGAGCGCGTCGCCGCGCGCGGGCCCATGCACCGGCCCAGGCACGCCACCAATCCCGGGCAGTTCGACTACGCGGCCTATCTGGAGCGCCGCGGCATCGACGCGGTGATGACGCTGGAGGGCCTCGAGGTCCTCGACGGCCCCCCGGCCTGGAGCCGCGCGCGGGCCTGGTTCCGGTCGCTCTTCGACCGCGGGATTCGTCCCGAGGTCGGCGCGTTCCTGAGCGCGATCGTCCTGGGCCGCCGCGAGGCGGTCTCGGACGACCTCGTGACGAGCCTCCAGCGGAGCGGCACGGCGCACCTCCTGGCGATCTCGGGGCAGAACCTGGTGATCGTGATGTCCAGCCTCTGGGTCCTCCTGACGCTCCTGGGCGTCCACGGCCGCGCCCAGACCCTCATGCTCATCGTCTTCCTGGGCCTCTACACGCTCCTGACGGGGCTCCAGGTCTCGGTGGTGCGGTCCTTCCTGATGATGGCCGCGTTCTTCGGGGCCGACCTCGCCTGGCGGCGGCGCGACGCGGTCTCGGCCCTGAGCGCCGCGGCCCTCGTGATCTGCCTGATCGACCCGGGCGAGGTGGCCGACGTGGGATTCCAACTCTCGTTCCTGGCCGTGCTGGGGCTGGCCTTCGTGGCCCCCGTCTTCCATGCCTTCACGGGGGCGGGCGGCTGGCTCTGGAACCGCCTGCGGATGGGCCTGGGGGTCTCGGTGGCCGCCGTGCCATTAACCACAAACGTGGTGCTGGAGAACTCCACCCCCGTCACGCCGGGCATCGTCCTGGCGAACCTCCTGCTGGTGCCGCTCCTCTCCGCGGAGTTCGTGATCGGCCTCGTCCACCTCGTCCTGGCCCCCCTCGGCGCGGGCGTCGTGTCGGGGGCCGCGGCGGGGATCGTCTACGACCTGATCCGCGCCGCCTCCTCGGGGGTCACGTCGATCCCCCTGTCCTACGCCTACGCGCCCCCGCCGGGTCCGGCGATCCTGATCGCCTGCTACGCGGGCCTGGCGGGCTGGACCGCGTGGTGCCGGCTCACGCGGGAGCGCTGGTGGAAGCCCGCCTGCGTCCTCCTGGTCGCGGTCCCCCTGGGGCTCACCGGGCTCCGCCACCGCGCGCCGGACGGCGTGCTCCTGGCGGTCCTGGACGTGGGCCGCGGGAGCTGTGCCTATCTGGAGTGGCCCGACGGGCGCAACATGATGGTGGACTGCGGCAGTCTGGACGCGCGCGACGCCGGCGCCTCCATCGCCGCGAAATACCTCTGGTCGCGGGGCCTGACCCGCCTGGACACGCTGGTCCTCACCCACCCCGACGCCGACCACGTGAACGGAGCGCGGTCGGTCATCGACCTCATGCGGGTGCGCCGCGTCGTCGTGACCCGGGCCTTCCGGGGATGGGCCTGGCCGGCGGGCGTCGAGGTCATGACGGTGGAGCGCCGCGCCGAGCCGTTCCGCCTGGGGGACGTGGAGATCCTCGGGCCGCCCGTGTGGGAGAAGTTCGGCCCGGATGTGCCGGTGAACGAGACCTCCATCGTCCTGCGCGCGGGAGGGGTCCTCCTGCCCGGGGACATCGAAGACATGGGGATCGAGGAGCTCCTCACGCTCCCGGACCTCCGCGCGCGCATCCTGGTCCTGCCCCACCACGGGAAACATTTCAAGCGGCACGATGAACTGCTCCGGCGCGTGGGGCCCGAAGCGGCGATCGTGAGCGCCCCCAAGGGGCATTACTCCCCCCGCGTGGTGGACGCCCTGAAGGTGCCCGTCCGCGTCACGGGCCGCGAGGGGGCGATCCAGGTGGTCCTCAAGTAGCGGCATGGACTTGCCCTGCCGGGCGAGGGCGACTACGATGGCCGTTGCCCCATGGAGGACCTCGATCCCCTCTGGAAGCGGATCCTGACGAGCGAGATCCTCTGGGTCATCCTGGCGGTCCTGCTCGTCCTCGGGATCGCCTTCCTGCTGGCCACGTCCTCCTAGCGGCCCACGACACGACAAAACAGACCGTCCATTTTGTCGTGCCTACATGTCGTCCGGGTTCTTTTCCAGGGCGGGGTGCGGCAGGTCGTGGATCTTGTAGCGGCTCACCTGGACGGGATACCAGATCTCGCCGTAGGGCCGGACCTTGACGCGGTAGCGCATCTCGTGGCCGCTGGGATAGACGTAGCCCCGCACGACGTGGGTCCCCCACTTCCCGTCTTCCTTGACCTCGTAGG
Organism: uncultured Planctomycetales bacterium; assembly: GCA_964395295.1. Taxonomy (GTDB): domain Bacteria; phylum Planctomycetota; class MHYJ01; order MHYJ01; family JACPRB01; genus CAYNDR01. The sequence goes on along the minus strand of CAYNDR010000151.1, from coordinate 7 downwards.
CCCCGGG
>CAYNDR010000150.1:5528-14606 GCA_964395295.1 uncultured Planctomycetales bacterium | reverse complement strand
GTCCGGGCCGCCGCGGCGGCGACGGCCGTCCCGCCCGCGAACGCCAGGAGGCCCCCGCAGAGGCAGGCGAATTCCAGGGCCTTCATGGATTCCCATTATAGCATAAACAAATCCAGCCGGGCCCATGCCGCGTTCGGGTCGTGACGCCCGGTGCCCTTTTTGCTAAGATGCGCGCCGTGCCGGAGACGCGAGTCATCGTCGCCGATCCCGAACGGTTCGATCCCGAGGCGCTGGCCCCCGCCGCGGAGGCGATCCGCGGGGGGGGGCTCGTGGGGATGCCCACGGAGACCGTCTACGGGATCGCGGTCAACCTGGAGGACGCGGGGGCCGTCCGCCGGCTCCTGGAATTGCGGCAGAGCCCGGAGGACAAGCGCATCACCGTCCACATCGGCGACCGGGACCAGCTCCGGAAGGTGGTGGCGGGGGCGATCCCGGCGTCCGCGCAGAGGCTGATCCGCAGGTTCTGGCCGGGGCCGCTGACGATCGTCTTCCCCACGGCGGACGGCCAGGGGGTGGGGGTGCGGTATCCCAACCACCGGGTGGCCTGCGAGCTGGTGCGGCGCTCCGGCGTCCGCGTGGGGGCGCCCTCGGCGAACGTCTCCGGGCAGGCGCCGGCCGTGGACGCCCGGGAGGTCCTCCGCGCGTTCGAGGGGAAGATCGACGTCGTCGTGGATGCCGGGCCTTCCCGCCACCGCGGCGCCTCGACGGTGGTCCGGGTGCAGGGCCCGCGCGTGGAGGTCCTGCGCGAGGGGGCGATCCCCCGGGAGATGATCGAGGAGACCAGCGTGGCGACCGTGCTGTTCGTGTGCACGGGGAACACGTGCCGGAGCCCCATGGCGGCGGCGCTCTTCCGGCGCCTGCTGGCGGAGGCCCGGGGCGTGCGGGAGGAGGAGCTGGAGGCGCGCGGCTGGCGCGTCCTCTCGGCGGGGACCGCCGCGGGCTACGGGGGCGCGGCCTCGGAGGAGGCCGAGCTGGCGGTCAAGGAGTACGGCGCGGACCTCTCGGGGCACGTCTCGAGGCCCGTGTCGCTGGCGATGATCGAGGACGCCGACCGCGTGTTCGTGATGACGCGGCGGCACAAGCAGGTCCTGGAGGAGTGGATGCCGGAGCACAAGGGCAAGATCGACCTGCTCGATCCCGAAGGGGCCGAGGTGGCCGATCCCATGGGGGCCTCGGCCGAGGTGTACCGGTCCTGCGCCCGGCAGATCCACGCGGCCCTGCGGAGGAGGGTGAAGGAGATCCCATGAAGATTGCGCTCGGCGCGGACCACGCGGGATTCGCCGCGAAGGAAGAGGTCAAGAAACTGCTCAAGGCCATGGGCCACGAGGTCGTGGACGTGGGCACCTCGAGCGAGATGTCCTGCGATTACCCCGACTTCGCCGCGGAGGGGGCGCGGAAGGTCGCCTCCGGGGAGTGCGAGCGGGGGGTGCTGATCTGCGGGACGGGGATCGGGATGTCGATCGTCGCCAACAAGTTCCCCGGCGTCCGCGCGGCCCTGGTCACGGACGAGAAGACGGCGGAGATCAGCCGCAGCCACAACGACGCCAACGTCTTCTGCGCGGGGGCCCGGCTCATGCCCGTGGTCAAGATCGCCGAAAGCCTGAAGGCCTGGCTCCAGACCCCCTTCCAGGGGGGGCGCCACGCGAAGCGGCTGGAGAAGATCGCGCGGATCGAGCGGACGAGCGGCGCGGGGGGCGACGACCTGGGATTATAAATCAAAGTGTTTGATTTATAATCAGGCTGGTTATAAATCAAACGCTTTGATTTATCGCGTCCCTCATTTCCAGCCGGCCAGGACGTGGAGCTGGGGGAGGACGAAGACCTCGCGGCCGCAGGCGGACCGGAGGCGCGCCAGCGCGGCCCCGTCCGGCGGCGCCACGCCGGGGCGGACGGGCGTGGCCGGCTGGAGGACGAGCGGCCAGTCGGGCGGGACGAGCCGGGCCGCTCGGGCCACCTCCTCCACGGTCGAGTCCCCCGTCACCACGACCTTGACGAAGGCATCCCGGCCCCGGGCGAGATCCAGGCAGAGGCGGGTATCCTCCCAGTCCATGGTGACGCCGGGGCAGGAGGGGAGCTTGATGTCGAAGGCGAAGATGTCGATCGCGCCGGCGCAGAGGGCCAGGAGGTCCGCCCGGGTGCCGCTCGTCTCGAGATAGGCCTTCATCCCCAGCGCCCGGACCCCGAGCGCCGCCTCGCGGACGAAGTCCGCCTGGAGGACCGGCTCGCCGCCCGTGAAGCTCACGGACGGGTGCGGCCCGAGGGAACGGACGGCCGCGAGGACCTCGTCCACGCCGGCGGGATTGGGGCGTCTCTCGGGGCCCCGCGTCCAGGAGTCGGCGCGCTCCCAGGCCGCGGGCGTGTCGCAGTAGGCGCACCGGAGGTGGCAGCCGGAGAAGCGCACGAAGACCTGCCGCGTGCCCGCGTAAGGGCCCTCGCCCTGGATGGAGGAGAAGACCTCCGAGAGCCAGCCGCCCTCACCCATCGAGGGCCTCCAGGCATCGCCGGCAGGACTCGCACCGCCCGCACCAGCGGCGGCCCCCCTCGTAGCAGGGCCAGATCAGATCGAGCGGCGCCCCCAGCCGCCGGCCCAGCCGCACGATCGCCCGCTTGTCCAGGCCCGCCGTGAAGCTCACGACGCGCACGCCGTTGGCCGTGGAGTAGGACAGCGCGCGGTTCACCGCGCGGACGTAGGCGGCGGAGTTGTCGGGGAAGGTCGCGGCCTCCTCCCGGTTGAATCCCGTGACGAGGCGCCGGGCCCCCAGGGACTCGGCGTGGGCGGCGGCGACCTCGATGAAGACGCCGTTGCGGTTGGGGACCCAGACGGCCCGGGCGGAGCGCTCGGACATCCCGCCGCGGGGGAGGCGCGCCTTCCGGTTGACCAGGGCCGTCCGCGTGAGCGGGGCCAGCCACGGGATCGGGACCACGCGGTGGGGGACGCGGCAGAGGCGGGCGATCCGGGAGGCGGCCTCCCGCTCGCGCCGCGCGGCGCGCTGGCCGTAGTCGAACGTGAGGGCGAGCGCCACGTCCATCCTTCGAAGGGCGGCAACGAGGGAGACGGTGGAGTCGAGCCCGCCGGAAAGTATTGCCACGCCCCGCATGGGGAGGAATTATAGTGGGAGCGGGGGGCGGGGGCCAGAGGTTGCCGCTGATGCGCTGTTTCGTCGCCGTCGAGGTCGCCGCGCCGGTCCGCCGGCGCCTGGCGGAGCTCCAGCAGGCGCTCCGCCGGGCGGACGCGGACGTGAAGTGGGTCGAGGAGGGGAACCTCCACCTCACGCTCAAGTTCCTCGGGGAGATCGACGGGGAGCAGGCGGCCCGGCTCAAGGACCTCCTGTCCGCCGAGGCCGTCCGCTGGCCCCGCCTGGAGGTGGAGTACGCGGGGACCGGGAGCTTCCCGGATCACGGGGCGCCGCGCGTGGTGTGGGCGGGGCTGTCTGGCGATCTCGGGAAGCTGGCGGGCCTGGCCGCGGCGGTCGAGCGCGCGGCCGGGCAGGTGGGGGTGCCGAGGGAGGGGCGGCCCTTCGTGGCCCACCTCACGGTCGGGCGCGTGAAGTCCCCGCGGAACGCGAAGCGGCTGGCGGCGGCCGTGGATCAGCAGAGGCAGGCGGCCTTCGGGAAGGACGGGATCGCGGAGATCGTGCTCTTCGAGTCCACGCTCGCGCCGCAGGGGCCGGTCTACGAGCCGCTGGCCCGCTTCCCCCTGGGGCCCCCCTAGGCGTTCACGAACCGGGCCGGCTCCCGGAGGCGGGTGCGGACGTAGTTCTCCAGGCCGATCCGGCAGTCCCGCGTGGCGAAGACCTCGGCGAAGCACTCGCTCTGGAACTCGATGGCCTTCTCGAGAGGCATCTCCGCCCCCTTGAGGATGGCCTTGCGCAGGATCTCGTCCACCTTGCGGGAGAGGCCGCCCAGGTCCACCTCCGGCAGGGCGGCGTGCGGCCGGGTCGAGGGGAGGGGGGCCGTCCGGAGGGTGGGCGCCAGCTCCACCGCCCGTTCGACCGGGTCCCCGTCGACCTCCTCGACGAGGAGCCCGAGGCGGAGCGCCTCGTCTCCCGGGATCGCGCCGCCCGTGCGGAGGACCTTCCAGGCGGCGGCGAAGTCGATCAGGCGGATGAGGCGCTGGACGCCGCCGGTCCCGGGGATGACGCCCAGGCGGACCTCGGGGTGCTGGAAGAGCGACGGGATGCCCCGGCGGGCGATCCGCGCCGTGCAGGCGTAGGCCAGCTCGCTCCCGCCCCCGATGGCCGGGCCGTTCAGGGCGCAGACGACGGGCTTTCCGAGGCCGGCGATGCGGGAGAGGATCCCGCTGCCCTCCCTGGAGAGGCGGAGGGCCTCCTGCGGGGTCCGGATGGCCGCGAGCGTCCCGATGTCGGCCCCGGAGACGAAGGCGCGGGTGCCGAAGCCGGTCAGGACGGCGGCGCGGATCTTCGGGTCGTCCTTGACCGCGGCGAACTCGCGGTCGAGCTGGCGGTAGACGTCGGGCGTGAGCGCGTTGCGCGTGCGGGGGCGCTTGACGGTGACCACGGCCACGTCCCCGCGGTCCTCCCGGAAGACGTGCGGGATCTCCCAGGGGCCGAAGTGGCGGGGGACCTTGAAACCCGGGTTGCCCTTCGCGTAGGCCTCGACCAGCTCGCGCGTCCTCCGCGCGCCCAGCTCGTTCATCATCGTGAACGGGGGCTTCATGGCCAGGCCCACCTCGACCGCGGTCTCGAGGTCCCCCAGGTTCGCCTGGCCGCTCTCGGCCACCTCGCAGGCCAGCCCGAAGTACGCGCCCATGAGCTGTTGGGCGATCCTCGTGTAGATGGCGTCGGAGTAGCTCACGGTGTCCCCCGAGCCGGCCGTCTCCCACTTCTCCTTCAGGGAGACCTTCTCGTCGAGGAGGGCGGGGGAGCGGAACCAGGGCATGATCTTCCGGCCGTACTCCGTCAGGCCGATCCGGCGGAGGGCGCTGGCGCGGGCCAGGTTCACCGTGGTGAAGGGGCCGGCCGCCATCCCGAGCGCCCGGCAGGCGATGGCGTCGATCACGGGCGTGGGGAGGCCCTTCTCGGCCTCGAGGATGGCCGCCAGGAAGAGCCCCTCGAAGACCGGGTTGACGGCGTACCCGTAGCGGCCGCCGGCGCGGATGGGGACCTTCCCCAGCGCCTCGTAGAACCGGAGGCACCAGCCGGCCACCGCGGTGCGCGGGCCGGGGACCACCTCCACCAGGGGGTTGTTCTCGGCGGGGAAGAAGTGGTGGAGGACCAGCGCCCGCTCGGGGCGGCGGAGCTTCTCGAAGAGGATCGCGGGCTCCAGGTGGGAGGAGTTCGAGGCGAGGATCGCCTGGGGGTCCACGAGGCGCTCCAGCTCGGCGAAGACGGCGGCCTTGGTCTCCAGTCTCTCCGGGACGGCCTCGACCACGAGGTCGCACTCGACGAGGAAGGACTTGTCCTGGGTGAAGCGGATGTTGTTGGCCGCGGCCTGGGCCAGGTCGGCGGGCATCTGGCGGAGGTCCACCGCCTTGAGGAGCCGCCGCGCCGCCTGTTCGCGCCCCTCGTCGAGGGCGCGGGCGGAGGCGTCGGTGAGGAAGACGGGGACGCCGTGGGAGGCGAGGGCGCGGGAGAAGAACAGGGCGATCCCGGGGCCGATGCGGCCGGAGCCGATCACTCCGACGCGGCGCAGGGCGCGGCCGTTAAAGGTGAAAGGCATTGTTCCCCAGGCCCGGCCCGGGAGGGGCCGGGAGGGCCGCCATCTTACGGGCGGGGCGGCGGCAAGTCCAAATATAGATGAACCGGGGCGCTCAGGCCCACTCGGACTTCCCCAGGCTCATCAGGAACTCGGCGTTGGTCTTGGTCTTCCGGAGCCGGTCGATGAGGGTCTCCATCGCCTCGATGAGCTTCATGTCGGCGAGGACCTTGCGGAGCATCCAGATGCGGGACAGCTCGTCCTTGTGGAGGAGCAGTTCCTCGCGGCGCGTCCCGGAGCGGGTGAGGTCGAAGGAGGGGAAGATGCGGCGGTCGGCGAGCTCCCGCACGAGGTGGAGCTCGCTGTTGCCGGTGCCCTTGAACTCCTCGAAGATGACCTCGTCCATGCGGGAGCCGGTGTCGATGAGGCAGCTGCCGATGATCGTGAGGGACCCGCCCTCCTCGACCTTGCGGGCGGCGCCGAAGAAGCGCTTGGGGCCCTGGAAGGCGGTGGAGTCGATGCCGCCCGAGAGGATGCGCCCGGAGTGGGGAGCCTCGGTGTTGTAGGCGCGGGTCATGCGGGTGATCGAGTCGAGCAGGATCACCACGTCCTTCTTGTATTCCACGAGCCGCTTGGCCTTTTCCAGGACCATCTCGGTGACCTGGATGTGGCGGGCGGGGGGCTCGTCGAAGCACGCGGCGATGACCTCGGCCTCGGCCTTGAGGTTCCGCCGGAAGTCGGTGACCTCCTCGGGCCGCTCGTCGATGAGGAGGATGATGAGGTAGACCTCGGGGTGGTTCTTGAGGACGGCGTTGGCGATCTTCTGCAGGAGCACGGTCTTCCCGGTGCGGGGGGCGGCGACGATGAGGCCGCGCTGGCCCTTGCCGATGGGGGCGATCATGTCCATGACCCGCATGGAGAGCTCGGGCGTGTCGGTCTCCAGCCGGAGGCGCTCGTTGGGGTGGAGCGGCGTCAGGTTCTCGAAGACGATCCGGCCCTGGAGGGACTCGGGGTTCTCGTGGTTGATGGCCTCGACCTTGAGGAGGGCGAAGTACTTCTCGCCGTCCTTGGGGGGGCGGATCTGCCCGCTGATGATGTTGCCCGTGCGCATGCCGAAGCGCCGGATCTGGGAGGGGGAGATGTAGATGTCGTCCGGGCAGGGCAGGTAGTTGTACTTGGGGGAGCGGAGGAACCCGAAGCCCTCGGGGAGGACCTCGAGCACGCCCTCTCCGAAGAGGAGGCCGTTCTGCTTGGCCTTCTCCTGGATGATCTTGTAGATGAGGTCCTGCTTCTTGAGCCCCATCACCTCCTTGATGCCTTCCTGCTTGGCGTACTTGAGCAGCTCGGCGACGGTGCAGTCCTGGAGACTGGAGAGGTAGATCTCCTCCCGCTTGACGCGCTCGTAGTTCTCGTTGGTGGCGATGGTCTTGGGGGCGGCCTCGGCGGGGGGCGCGGCGGCGGCGGCGGCGGCGGGCACGGCGGCCTCGGCCTCGGCCTCGCCGGCGTGGACGGGCGCGGGGGCGCCGTTGGGGGCGGTCCGGGCCTCGTCCTCGGAGTCCTTCGCTTTGCGCGGGGGCATGGAACTCTCCTGCTTAAACATTAGGGGCGTGAACGATGCAGCAGACGGAGGAAATCCTCGCTCATTCGGACGGCCTGTTCCCTCGTGCGTGACTTCGGTCCCGTGTTATCGATGACGTAATCGGCCCTGCGTCTCTTGTACGCCGCGGACCGCTGGAACCTCTCCCTTCGGGCGGCCTCTCCCGGCCTCATCCTTCTCCCGCCGGACTCGGCCCGGGCGTGCCGGAGGCGGCGCGGGGCGTCCACGAAGACCACCCGGTCGCACAGCCGGTCCGCCCCGGCCTCGAAGAGGAGCGGGGCGTCCAGGACCACCCACCCGCGGGACCGGGCGATGCGGCGCCGGATCTCGCGGAGGATGGCCGGATGGACCAGCCGGTTCAGCCGCAGGGCGTCGGCGCGGGAGCGGAAGGCCGCCCGGGCCAGCCGGCCCCGGTCCACGCGGGCGCCGCGCAGGATGCCGGCCCCCCAGGCCCGGACCAGGCGCGCCCTCAGCCCGGGACGGTCGATCACCCGGTGGCCGATCGCGTCCGCGTCGATCACCCGGGCTCCCCGATTCCTAAAGAACGCGGCCACCGTGCTCTTGCCGCTGGCGACGCCTCCGGCAAGACCGACCACGAGGCGGTTCACCGCTTGTTCGGGAATCTACGCAACGGCTACTATAGGAAGAAGAGGTCGCGTTCCTGAGGGACTTCGAACCACCCCAAGTGTACTGCCGTCCCCGGCGGCTGTCAAATAAAATCAGGCGGCATGAAGGGTTCGGAGGGGGGGCGCCGTCTTGAAGATTGGAAGCCCGCATATTGCTTGACTGGTTTCCGGGCGGGTTTACAATAAGGGCCGGCCCATCCCACGGAGAATCATATATGGTGCGCCCTCGGCGACGCGACAGCGGCATTTCGATGATCCTGGTGGTCGTGCTCGTCCTGATCGCGATCATCCTGGTCGTCGCCTCCATCATCCTCTGGGCGGACTTCAAGGACAAGGACCGCCTGCAGAAGAGGCTGAAGGATGAGCATGCCCGCCTGCTGGACCAGGAGGCGTCGCTCAAGGGGAGCCTCGTGAAGGTGGTGGAGCCCACGGGGCTCCCGAGGAAGGAAGGGGACGAACTGCCCACGCCGGAGGCGATGGACCGCCTGCGGAAGGAGCGCGACCGGTACTTCAGCCCGGGCCGGTACGACACTCTGCCCCTCACGGACCCCAAGCCCCTCCCGTCGGAGCAGGCGGAGGACTGGAAGAAGAAGCTCCCGGAGACGGGCCTCTACGGGACCCTCCAGAAGAACGTGGAGCTGGCGGCGGCCTGGACCAGCCACTACAAGATCCGCTCCGACCAGCTGTCCCTCGAGCGGGGGATCGCCCAGAACCAGCGCGAGGGCCGCGAGGCGATCAAGCCGGAGCTCCCCAAGCGCAAGATGGAGTACATCGAACAGCTCAAGAAGGACATCGCCAAGGTCAACGAGGACACGGCCAAGGAGAACGAGACCTACAACGCCCGCAAGACCAAGCTCGCCGAGGACCGCCAGAAGGCCGAGCAGGAGACCGCCGCCGAGGTCGAGAAGTACGCGGCGGACGAGATCAAGGTCCTCAACGAGATCCGCGAGCTTCGCCGGCAGCTCGAGGAGCTCAAGACCAAGGAGGTCATCAAGCACGAGATCTCCGGCGTCCACGGCAAGATCCTCGGCCCGGACGTCCCCAACAAGATGGCCTTCATCGACATCGGCTCGCGCGAGCGCGTGGTCCCCGGGCTCAAGTTCCTCGTGGGCAAGCGGGGCGTGCACCACAAGTTCGAGTTCAAGGGCAAGGTCGAGGTCAAGAAGGCCTGGATGACCACGAGCGAGGTGGCGATCGTCG
>CAYNDR010000150.1:0-5518 GCA_964395295.1 uncultured Planctomycetales bacterium | reverse complement strand
GGCGAGCGCGTGCTCCTCGCCGACGGCGGCGACGCGATCGTCGAGGTCTACGACACGGAGCACCCGATCGTGGAGGGCGACGTGATCGTCAACCCCCTCTTCTCCAGGGACCGCCCCCTCACGATGGCCTTCGTGGGCGAGGAGCGGCCCGCCCGCCTGCGCTTCTCCGTCGACGAGGCCTCGCGGCGCATCCGGGAGATCGGCAGTGTCGTCAAGAAGGACGTCTCGCTCGACCTCGACTACGTGGTCTTCACCGAGGTGGGCTCCCAGAAGCAGCGCGACAGCTACGAGGCGTACCGGAAAGCCGTTTTCCTGGAGATCCCCGTGGCGGAGGCGTCGGACCTCTTCCGGTTCCTCACTGGCCTGAAGGATTAGGAGAGACCCGTGGCTGAATTCGTCACCAAGAAGGAAAACACGCGCCGCCTGATGGTCATCATCGCGTGCGTGGTCGTCGACGCGGTGGCCCTGGCGGTGGGCATCTACGCGCTCAAGAAGGCCAACGACATCGAGAAGAAGCCGGAGAACCCGGAGAACATCCTCACCCTCCGGAAGACGGTGTCCGACCAGCGAGACGCCAACAAAAGGATCGAGGACACCCTCCGGGGCTTCGCCCCCGGCGTGGGCTGGCGCACCGAGGCCGCGGGGACGACCGACCGGTTCGTGACGGACCCCGTCGACCCCGAGAAGATGAAGAACTACCTCAGCTGGTGGGCGAAGGAGCTCGACGCGCAGTACGGCGTCAAGAAGTACAAGCGCTGGGACGACCCGTCGGGGCAGGGCGAGAACCTCACGCTGACGCGCCTGCTGGAGGTCCTCCTGGAGAAGGAGAACGAGTACAAGACCAGGATCACGGACCTCGATGCCCAGATCAAGACCGAGCGCGAGAAGGAGGACGCCTCCCGGAAGGCCGCGGACGACGAGTCCAAACAGCTCAACCAGACCATCGACGGCGGGGTCCAGCCCAGCCAGGACGCCCAGGGCCTCATCGGCGAGCTCAAGCGCCTCGCGAAGGACCTCAACACCCTGGAGAAGACCCACCGGGAGGAGATGGGGACCCTCGAGACGGAGACCATGGCCAAGCAGACCGAGTCCACGAACGTCAAGAACGAGAACGTCCGCAAGCGGGCCGCCCACGACTCCACGAAGGGCGAGCTCAAGAAGCGCATCTACACGATCCAGCACGTCCGCGAGGAGGCCCGCGAGCGCCGCGAGCCCGACGGCGAGATCCTCTCCGTGGACGAGAACCGGCAGATCTGCCACATCAGCCTCCTGCACAAGGACCGGCTCTGGAAGGGGACGCGCTTCACCGTCTACTCGCTGGAGAAGGGCGGCGAGAAGCTGGACAAGGGCCAGGTCGAGGTGGTCGAGGTGCGCGCGGAGCTCTCCAGCCTCTGCGCCATCCTCTCGACCCGGTACGCGGACTGGCCGCTCAAGGCCGGCGACAAGGTCTACAACGAGTTCTACGAGGGCGGGCGGCCGCGCTACATCGCCCTCGCGGGCCGGTTCGCCGGCAAGCTCTCCAACGAGGAGGCCGCGTCCATGGTCCGCAGCTTCGGGGACTTCTACCAGGAGAAGGTCGACGACAAGACCAACTACCTGGTGGTGGCCGACGGCTACGAGGAGGCCCCCAACTACAAGCTCGCCCTGGAGTTCGGCGTGAAGATCCTGCGGGAGAAGGTCCTGTACGACTACCTGGGCGTGAAGTAGCCGAGAGAGATTCCGGAAAGCCCCGGCGCGGGAGCGCCGGGGCTTTTTTTTGCCGGCGCGAATCTGCTATAGTGTGCGGCATGGCCGAGACCGCCGTCGAGCCGGAGAAGGACCGGAAGGAGGGGAAAGGGGGGACCCTCGGGGCCGAGGACGAGGTCCGCATGACCTTCGGCGAGCACCTGGAGGAGCTCCGCTCGCGCCTGTTCAAGTCGATCCTCGTCCTGATGGGGGCCGTCGTCCTGGCCATGGTCTTCTACGAGAGGCTGGTGGCCTTCATCACCCAGCCCCACGTCCGGGCGATGAAGCTCCTGGGCACGGAGGCCCAGCTCATGCCGGGCAGCTACGGGGGCCCGATCATGGCGGTCATGAAGCTCGCCTTCATCATCTCCCTGTTCGTCTCCTCCCCCGTGATCGGCTACCAGCTCTGGGCCTTCGTGAGCGCGGGGCTCTACAAGAAGGAGCGGAAATACGTGGTCATCTTCGCCCCCGTCTCGTTCGTCCTCTTCTGCCTGGGGTGCGTGTTCGGCTACCTGGTCCTCGTCCCCTACGCCCTCTACGGCCTGGCCAAGTCGATGAGCCTGCCCATCATCTCCCACCAGTACATCTCGGCCACCTCGCCGGGGCGGTCGTCCTCGCCATCGTCCTCGGGGCGGTGTTCCAGATGCCGCTCCTGATGGTCTTCTTCTCCAAGATCGGGCTCGTGGAGCCGAAGACGTACAACAAGTGGCGCCGGGCGGCCGTCATCTTCAACATCATCTTCGCCGCCGTGATCACCCCCGCCGACGTCTTCACCATGCTCATCGTGGCGGGCCCCATGCTCCTGCTCTACGAGATCGGCGTGGTCAGCGCGTACCTCTTCGCCCGGCCCCGCCCGAGGCCGGCGGCCTCCTGAGCGGGCCCCCACGCTTGGTTTGACAAGCCCTCCGGGGGGGCGTAGACTCCGGTCATGTCCAAGGTGGCCCTCGCGTATTCGGGAAGCCTCGACACGGCGATCTGCGTCCACTACTTCCGCCACGTCCGGGGGATGAGGGTCGTCACCTTCTCCGCCAACCTGGGACAGCCCGAGTACCTGGAGCCCCTCGCCGAGCAGGCGGTGGAGCTGGGGGCGGCGGCGGCCCACCTGGCGGACCTCCGGGACAAGTTCGCCCGGGAGTACATCTTCCCCTGCGTCCGCGCCAACGCCGTCTACGAGCAGGGGTACTTCCTCTTCAGCGCCCTCTCGCGGCCGCTCATCGTCCAGGAGCTGGCGAAGATCGCCGAGGAGGAGGGGTGCGAGTTCATCGCCCACGGCGCCCGCGGGACCGGCAACGACATGCAGCGCATCGAGAGCTGCATCGGGGCCATGGCGCCCCACCTCGGGATCCTCACCCCCCTGGTGGACCTCGACCTGCACTCGCCCCAGGACGACGTGGAGTACGCCCACAGGAACGGCATCCGGTTCGAGAGCGAGCGGAAGGCCCTCTACAACGTGGAACAGAACCTGTGGGGCAACAACATCCAGCTCGGCGGGGTCCGGGACACCTGGGAGGAGGCCCCCAAGGACACCTACATCCTCACCACCGCCCCCTGGGAGGCCCCCGCGCGCCCCACGACGATCGAGGTCGACTTCGTCCGGGGAGAGCCGGTCTCCGTGGACGGGGAGGATCTCGCCCCTCCCCGCCTCATCGACCACCTCAACAAGCTCGGGGGACGCAACGCCGTGGGCCGCTTCGACGTCGTGGAAAACCGGATCAGCGGGATCAAGTCGCGCGAGATCTACGCGTCCCCCGCCGCCGCCATCCTCGCCGCGGCCCACCGGGCGCTCGAGTCCATCGTCCTCGACCGCGAAGTCATGCACTTCAAGGAGGCCCTTTCCCAGAAATACGCCGACCTCGTCTACGAGGGCAAGTGGTTCCTGCCCGCCCGCGAGGGGCTCGACGCCTTCTTCGCGCGGATCAACGAGAAGGTCACCGGGACCGTCCGGCTCAGCATGTGCCGCGGGGCCCTCGCCGTCGCGGGCCGGAAGTCCCCCAACACCCTCTTCGTCCCCCGCGACGAGCGGGCGGTCCAGTTCCCGCTCTCCGTCCCCCCCCCACGATGAAGGTCGAAGTCCTCTCCACGGGAACCGAGCTTCTCCGCGGACGCACGGCCGACACGAACCTGGCCTGGCTGGCGCGCGAGGCCGAGATGGCCGACCTCGAGGTCCGGCATCACCAGACCGTCGAGGACGACCCCGGCCGCCTCGTGGATGCCCTCAAGCTGGCCGCCGCGCGCTCCGACGTCGTCCTCCTGACCGGGGGCCTGGGGCCCACCGAGGACGACTGGACGCGGCGGGTCGCGGCCGAGGCCTTCCATCGCCCGCTCGTCTTCCGCCCCGGCCTCTGGAAGGTGATCCGCGCGCGCTTCCGGAGGTACCGCCTCCGGATGGCCGCGATCAACCGCCGCCAAGCGTACCTCCCCCGCGGCGCCGCGGCGCTCCCGAACCCCAACGGCTCCGCGCCCGGCTTCCTGCTCCGGCAGGACGGGGTCCTCTTCGCGGCGCTGCCCGGGCCCCCGCACGAGATGCAGCCCATGTTCCTGCGGGGCGTCCTGCCCCGGATCCGCCGGCCCCGCGGTTTCGACCTCTGGGAGGGCAAGTCCTTCGGCCTGTCCGAGGCCGCCGTGGACGAGATCGTCCGCCGGATCGTGGGGCGCCGCGCGGCCTACGGCCTGACCGTGCGCGGGGGGGTGGTCAGCATCGCCATCAGGGCGGAGGGGCCCCGCCGCCGGGAGACCCTCGAGGCCCTCGCGCGCCGCGTCCGCTCGGCCCTCGGGGAGCGTTTCCTGGAGGGCGACCTCGCGGAGGCCGTGGCGCGGAAGCTGATCGCGACGGGGACCACGCTGGCCGTGGCCGAGTCGTGCACGGGCGGCCTGATCGCCCACCTGCTCACCGACGTGCCGGGCGTCTCGGAGGTCCTGATCGAGGCGGTCGTGGCCTACTCGAACGGCTCCAAGGTCCGGCGGCTGGGCGTGCCGGCCGAGCTGATCCGGAGGCACGGGGCCGTGAGCGGGGAGGTTGCCCGGGCGATGGCCCGCGGGGTCGCGCGGACGTCCGGCGCGGACCTCGGGGTGGCGGTCACCGGCATCGCCGGCCCCTCGGGGGGGTCCCGAACCAAGCCGCTGGGGCTCTGTTTCATGGCGGTGGGAGACCGCGTGGAGCGGCGCGTCTTCCCGGGCGACCGCGGCGCGGTCAAGGCGCGGGCGGCCAACTTCGCCCTCGACATGGTCCGCCTCGAACTCCCGGGGAGGGGGAATGCGGCAGAAACGATGGGTCTTCGCCCCCGCCGATAGGGAGGCCGGGGCGCGTCTGGCCCGGGCCCTCGACGTCTCGCCGCTCACGGGGACGCTCCTGGTGAACCGCGGCGTCCGCGACCCCGAGGAGGCCCGCCGGTTCCTCAAGCCCGACCTCGGGGCGCTCGTCGATCCCCTGCGCTTCCGCGACATGGTCCGCGCCGTGGACCGCCTGGAGGCGGCGGTCCGGCGCCGGGAGAAGGTGGCCCTCTTCGGGGATTACGACGTCGACGGCACCGCGGGCTCCGCGATCCTGATCAAGCTCCTGACGCTCCTGGAGTGCCCGGTCTGCTGGCGCGTCCCCCACCGCGTGACGGACGGCTACGGCCTGAACGCCGGGGCGGTGGACGCCTTCGCGGCCGAGGGCGCGTCGGTCCTGGTGACGGTGGACTGCGGGACCGGCGACCGGGACGAGATCGAGCGGGCCCGGTCGCGCGGCATGGACGTGATCGTGGTGGACCACCACGAGCCCGCCACCGACAAGGCCCCGTCGGGCACGGCC
>CAYNDR010000149.1:10600-14665 GCA_964395295.1 uncultured Planctomycetales bacterium | reverse complement strand
TGCATCGCCTGCTTCCCCAAGCAGGAGCAGGGACTCCAGCCGCAGTGCTTCGTCAACTGCATCGGGAAGATCCGGATCGCCGGCACGATCTCCAGGCCGGAGGAGGCCCTCCCGGACAATCCCGTCGACTTCCTGGTGCACGTCCGGAAGCTCGCCCTGCCGCTCTTCCCGCAGTTCGGGCTGGAGCCCAACGTTTACTACATCCCCCCGGTCCACGTGCCGCCGGCGTTCCTGCGGCAGATGTTCGGCCCGGGCGCCGAGGCGGCGGTCGCCGCCTACCGCAACGCGCCCGCCGATCCCGACGTGGCGGGGCTCCTGGCGCTCATCGGCTCGACCGAGCGGGCCATCCCGCGCTTCCGCCGGGAGGGCGACGCGATGCTGGCGCTCGACGAGAAGGGCGTCGAAATCCTCCGCGTGCCCATCCGCGAGCCGGCGCACGTCCGGGACATCGCCGGCGCCCGCGGCGTCCAGCCGACCAACGTTCCTTAGGGGAAAGCCATGAGGATTGCCTCCGCCGTTGTCGCCTTGTGCGGCCTGCTCGCCGCCTGCGGCCGCCCCGGCGGCCAGGCGCCGCCGACCGAGGTGCTCGCCGCCCGGGTGTCCCGCCTGCCGGAGGGACCGGGAGACCCGGCCTGGGACCGGGCGCCCGTCTTCACGGCGGCGCTCCAGCCCCAGGACGTGGTCGAGCCGCGCAAGATGAAGCCCGGAGTCCCCGGACTGCGGGTGCAGGCGCTCACCGACGGCCTCTCCATCGCGTTCCGCATGCGCTGGAAGGACCGCGGGGCCGACGCGGAGCGCCGCCCGGGGGCGTTCAGCGACGCCTGCGCGGTCCAGCTCCCCGCCGTCCTCTCCCCGGGCCTCCCCTCGCCCATGATGGGAGAGAAGGGCCGCGAGGTCGAGATCGCCTGCTGGTCCGCCGCCGGCCAGGCGGCGGCCGAGGGGAAGACGGGCGACATCGCCCACCTCTACCCCAACGCGCGGCTGGACCACTACCCGTTCACGGCCGCCCCGACGCCGAAGGAGCCGGCCGCGCAGGCGCGGATGGCCCGGGCGTACGCCCCGGCCGAGGCCGCGGGCAATCCCTGGTCGACCGGCCGGGCCGTCCAGGACCTCGTGGCCCAGGGGCCCGGCACGCTCCGCGGGGCGCCGGCGACGCTCTCCTCGGGGTCCGGCGCATGGGGACCTGAAGGCTGGACGGTGTCGATATCCCGTCCCCTGCCGAAGGGCCTCGTCGCGGGATCGCGCGCCTCCGCGGCCTTCGCGATCTGGGACGGGTCCGAGGAGGACGCCGGGTCGCGCAAGATGTGGGTGCCATGGACGCCCCTGGTCCTGGGGGCGGAGGAGCCGGGGGCCAAATGAACGCACCGGCCGATCTCTCGATCCCCGGGGTCCTGGAGGCGGTCGCGCGGGCGGCGGAGTTCCGGCTCATCGGCCTGCTCCTCGAGCGGCCGCGGGAGGCCTCCCGCGCCGAGGCGGGGGCCCTCGCCGGGGAGGTCCGCGACCCGGCACTGCGGTCCCTGGCCGGCCGGCTCGCGGCGCTGGGCGAGCCGGAGTACGTGGGCCTGCTCGGCCCCGGCGGGCCCGTGTCTCCCCGCGAGGCCGCCTACTGCCGGAGGGAGGATCCGGGACGGGTCATGGCCGACGTCGCCGGCTTCTACCGGGCGTTCGGCTTCGAGCCGCGCGCCGAGGATCCCATCGACCACGCGGCGGTGGAGGCTGGCTTCGCGGGCTATCTGTGCCTGAAGGAGGCCTACGCCCTGAGCCGCGGGGACCGGGAGGCCGCCGAGGTCACCGCCCTGGCCCGCGGCCGGTTCCTGGCGGCGCACCTCGGGCCGCTGGCGGCGGGGATGGCCGCGCGCCTTGAAGGAGGCGCGGCGACGGACCTGCTGGCCCTCGCGCGCCTGCTCCTGGAGCGCACCGGCGTCCCCGCCTTGGCCGCGGACGGCGCCGTCGAGGAAGAGGAGGACCCCTCCTGCGGCGGGTGCGCCGCCCCGGGGGGGTAGCCTGGATTATTCATATGATGGATCTCTGCCGCGCCCCAATACATCTAACGCCATGGCCCGCCGGGGGGCCATTCGCCTCTGAAGGAACCGCTGGAAGCCAGCGTCTTGGCGATGGGGCCGAGGAACAGGGCAATGCCCGCGATGACCTCCCGGAGGGATTCCGGCGCGAAAGATCCAAGCTGCTGTTTGCGAAGGAATGCCCGCCACTGGACGATTTTGGACTCGTCATCCGCGAACGCCAGGGTCAAGGCCAGGGGCTCCGGGGGAATCTTGGTCCCACGATGGGCGAACGTCTCGGCGATGGCTTGGCCGAGTGTCGCTCCATCGAACTTGAATCGATGCGACAGCAACCAGATGTCGAAGAAATCCTTCATGCGGCTGTTGAGGATTTCGAGTTTCACCATCGCCTGGAACTTCTCGGCTATGGTGCTCTCTCTCGTGTAGGCCTGAAGCCTGGGAAGCGGGAAGTCGAGGATCGCCGGCAGATCCACCATGACGGGGGATGGAGAGACGACCCCGAATCCCACGTCGATTTGCATGGGAATGCGCGCGTTCGTCAGCTTCCCCAGGAACGTTGCTCGAATCCCCTCAAAGTTGGCTTGCTCGGCGATAGGCCCGCTCTTGACGCTGCCGGGATCGAAGACGATGCCGTCATCGGGATCGACCCGCATGCGGCAAATTTCACGCACGATTCCATCCACTTGCTGGAGGATGTCGGACTGCCCGAGAAGGTCGATGTCCAGCGTGTGCCTTGGCGCGTCCACTTGCCACACCTTGAACAGCAGCGCGCCCTTGAGCACAAATCGGTCGGCGTGGCGAGTCTTGGACAGGCGGTAGAGGAACCGCTCCATGGCGAAATATCGGAGCAATTCGTCGAAACGCCGGCCCGCCTCTCGGGCCTTGATCTTCAGGCGGTTGTAGACGGACGCCGCGACGTTCTTGAGGGGGCGCTTCGTCACAGGATGGATTCCAGGTAGGACCGCATCACCTTCTCTACGCGACAGATGCCGGCGAAACGCATGAGCTCGGCGACGTTAACGGGCTTCCGCTCCCGGTAGAGGCGAAGCGCCTCCATGGCTGTGTCCAGGCCGATCTTGTTGCGGTACTTGAAGCAGTCGGCCAGGGTCTTCTCCGGGCTATAGACCTTCACGGGGACGCCGTCCAGTTCTCGCGTCTCGATCCCCTCCGCGTAGGCCTTCCCGGAGAACCGGTACACGCGGATCGGCGGATACTCGATGCGCGGATATCTTGCCCCGCGCCCGATGGCGATGTGGACCTCGCGCGGGATCTGTGTGGTGATCTCATGGAGGGCCAGTGCCGAGATGAGGCAGACCACCCCGTGCGGGGCTTTGACGGCAACGGGGACAAGATCGGGATTCCCCAGTGGCGGCAGGCCGGCCAGCCGGTATACGCCCCTGGACAGAGGCTCCAGGATGTGGGCGTCGCGCATCGCGTAGAGTACGCGCGGATGGATTCCCTTGTGGATTACCTCTGCGGTCCGCAGGAGACCGCCGTGGCGGCGGAAGATGGCCACGGCCTTCTCGACGACACTTGTGCGGTCACGAGCCATGGATAGAATAGTCTCCATATCTGCACATCTGGTGACCATTCTATCCACTGGCCGCTGCGTGTCAAACCGAGTCTGGCCTCATAGGCATAGGAACTAAGGAACTTCCTGCGCCTCGCCAACGACATCAGCAAGAGGGGATTCGACGCGATCCCGCGACGTCACTTCCCCCCCGTCCGCGTCTTGAGGACCGTCCCGCTGTCACCGACGACACAGCCCACGCCGCCGGCGCCCATCCAGACGGCCCGGAGGGTCCACGAAGCGTGCTCGAACGAGGGCGACCACGCCGCACCCCCGTTCTCCGTGTAGAAAATCCCCGCCCCCACCCCCCACCCGGACGACCCTACCCTGTACGGCTCGATGGCGACCATCCCGCTCCCGACCACGACCGAGCAGGCCCAGGCCCTCGCCGACAGGCTGTTCCACGAGCACCGCATCGAGGTCCCCGTGTTCGTCTGGGACGAGCGCACGTGGGTCCGCATCTCGGGCCAGGTC
>CAYNDR010000149.1:0-10590 GCA_964395295.1 uncultured Planctomycetales bacterium | reverse complement strand
GGCGAGGGCGACGCCGCCGCACCCCCGTCCTCCGTGTAGGAAATCCCCGCCCCCACCCCCCGCCCGGACGACCCGCCCGTGAACGCGATCCCGTTCGGCGCCGAGGGCGGCGTCATCGCCTGCCAGGATCCCGCCTGCCCGCTTAAAAGGCTCCGATAGACCTTCCCGTCCGACGCCGCCGCGAACACGCCCGATCCCAGCGGCGACTGCAGGGACACCACCGTCGCCGTCACTCCGTCGATCGGACGGTCGTACCAGAATGCGCCCCCCATGTCCGTCATGATCACCCGGCCCCCCGTCCCCCCCGCGTAGGCCGTGAATCCCGAATAGGGCGCCCCCAGGCAATAATAGTCCGCCGCCGGCGCCGCCCGCGCGGTCCACGTCGTCCCTCCGGACGTCGTGAGCACCGTCGAGCCGTCCCCCACGCAGTACCCGAACGTGTCGCTCCCGGGGAACAGGATCGCCCGGAGGGTCGCCGTCACCCCGCTCGCCGCCGCCGTCCAGCTCCCCCCCAAGTCGGCCGTCCTGCGGAGCGTCCCCCCCGCCCCGCAGGCACACGCGACGTCGCCCGAGCCGGCGGCCGGCACGCTCACCCCCCATAGGTCGGCCGTCACGCCCGAGGGGGAAGACGTCCAGTTCGTCCCGCCGTCGAGCGTGCGCAGGATCACGCCGCCCTCCCCCACCACCAGCCCCTTCACCCCGTCGCCCGTGAAGTCCACGGCGTTCAGCCGGGCCAGCGAGCCCCGCGACACCTCCGTCCAGCGGACGCCCCCGTCGACGGACTTGACCACCGTCCCCGCGTCGCCCACCGCGTATCCCACCCCGGCGTTCACGAACCACACGTCGTAAAGGTCGCAGGCGGTCGCCGTCGCGGCCGGCGCGCTCCACGAGACGCCCCCGTCGAGGGTCCGGCGGATGAATCCCTTGTCGCCCACCACCCAGCCCTTCAGCGCGTCCGCGAAGTGGACGCCGCGCAGGGTGGCCGCCGCGCCCACCGAGACGTCCGTCCAGTCGGCCCCGTTGACCGTCCGGACCACCGCGCCGCCGTCGCCGCACGCGTAACCCTCCGCCGTCGAGAAGAAGCAGAGATCCCGGAGGGCGGCCCCCGTCCCGGACGCCAGGGGCGCCCAGGAGGCCCCGTTCGTGGCGGTCTTCCGGATCGCCCCGCCGCCCCCCGCCACGTACCCGATCCCGCCCGTCCCCGGGAAGGCGAGGGCGAGCCACGTCCCCGGCGCCCCCACGCCGAAGCTCGTCTCGGAGGACGGAGTCACGTGGCGGACCATGCCGTCCTGCGCGAGGTAATAGGCGGTCCCGGGCGCCGTGAGGTCCATCGCGGTCATCGCGGCGAAGCCGGTCGCGCCCGCGTCCGGGGTCGTGAAGTTGATCCCGTCGCCGCTCGTCCACCACCGGCCGCCGGAGACCGCGTCGGCGCCGGCCGTCCCCACATGCAGGGCCTCCCCGTCCCAGAAGAGGTCCATCGCGGCGACGTCCCCGCCGCGCGACGGGGGCGAATGCTCCAGCTGGAGCCACGTGGCCCCGCCGTCGATGGTGCGGAAGATCGAGGTGTCCGCGCCGGCCACGTAGCCGGTGCTCTCGTTGAGGAACCGGACCGCGCGCAGGGGGCTCGAGGTCGGCCGGCGCTGCTGGTTCACCCAGGCCGGGAAAACGGCCTGCACCGGGGCTTCGTCATCGACGGGGACCGGCTCGCATCCCGCCCAGAACGCCAGGGCCAGGGCACAAGCCGCTCCGCGCCTCATCGCTCCTCCCGGTCCTCGATCCGCGCCATGACGAAGAGGAGGTCGGAGAGGCGGTTGACGTACCTCAGGACGGAGGAGGGCACGGCCTCCCGGCGGGAAAGGGACACGAGCCGGCGCTCCGCGCGCCGGCAGACGGTGCAGGCCAGGTGGAGGAACGCGGCGCCCCTCGTGCCGCCGCGGAGGATGAATCCCTTGATCGGCGGGAGCTTCGCCTCGAAGCGGTCGATGAGGCGCTCGAGGGCCGCGGCGCTCCCGTCCGCGCCGCGCCGCGCCCGGGGGTCCGCCAGCCGCGCGCCGATCCCGATGAGGTTGACCTGGATCCCCAGGAGCGCCTCCTGGATTTCCCCCCGGGCGACGAAGGCCCGGGCGGCGCCGAGCGCGGCGGCGAGCTCGTCGAGGTCCCCGCCCGCCTCCACGCGGGGGTGGTCCTTGGGGACGCGCGCGCCCCCGACGAGCCCGGTCGTCCCGTCGTCGCCCTTGCGGGTGTAGATCCTGGCCATGGCGGACCTCAGCCTACCAAATCCCCCGCGCGCGGCGAAGCCCTCTTTCTCAGCGCCCACCGCACCGCCCGCGTCGTGAGTTCCGCGCGTCCGTAGGCCGCGAGATCCCGCTCCAGCGCCGGCGTGAGGAATCCCTCCCCCTCGGCGAACCGCTCCTCCTCGAGGATCTCGAAGCGCCCCTCGAACGCCCGCCGGAAGTCGCGCTCCCGCCAGCGGTTGAGGCGCACCGCCGCGCCAGAGGTCTGGAAGGACGCCCAGTCCCAGTCGGCGATCCAGGCGCTTCCGCCCGAGAAGTTCTACCGCG
Source organism: uncultured Planctomycetales bacterium (assembly GCA_964395295.1). Lineage (GTDB taxonomy): Bacteria > Planctomycetota > MHYJ01 > MHYJ01 > JACPRB01 > CAYNDR01. The sequence continues at coordinate 8,029 of CAYNDR010000149.1, read as the reverse complement.
GCAAGGCCTTCACCGAGGCGCTGGCCCGCCTGGAGTATGCCGTCTCCACCCGCGAGATCATGTGCCTGGTGGGCGAGATCGGCACGGGCAAGACCTCCGTCGTCCGGGCCCTCCGGGAAAAGCTCGCCTACGTCGGCAACCCCACCCTCAAGGCCAGGGGCGTTCTCTCCCATGCGGCCTACCATCTCGGCCTCGAGGTCGGCTTCAGCCTGCCCCGGATCCTCCGGGATTTGACGCATCACCTCGTGGAACACTCAAGTCCCGCGGCCACGCCGTCGTCGTCTTCGACGAGATCCATCTTGCCGACTTCGCCCTCACTGAGGCCCTCCGTATGCTCACCAGCTACGATCTCGACAGCCAGTCCCTCGTCTCCATCGTCCTGGTGGGCCACGAGAGCTTCCTGGACCGCCTCAAGCTCCCGGCGTACCAGCCCCTCAACCAGCGCATCGGCGTTCGCAACCGGCTCACCCCCTGGACCTTCCGGATACGCTGGCCTATCTGGAGCATCATCTCAAGGTCGCCGGCGCCGCCCACCGCCTCTTCGAGGACACCCTCGTCGTTTATATTTTGAATTATTCTTGACGCGGGTACCCCCCCACGTATTGTAATTGGACCAGAGGGGTATTTGTTTGACTTCTCCCATGAGTTCAGCCAGCGCTAGTAGGGTGCCGCGCCATTTTCCCACAAGCCATTGGGGTCGGTTCACTCAAGTAAATACCCCTCCTGGACCAATGGGACTGGTTTCACGGGTGTTCCGTTGAATGCCCAATGGCACACGTTGATGCGTCCACGATGGCATTGAATCTCATGCGTGAGGGGCCGTATCGTATCAGCCCACACAAGCCGGAATCCAGAATTGGTAACTCATGGTACGGAGCAATGACACGCCTTAGAATGATATCAGTTGGCATTATTATAGTTATAATTTCTGCCGTTATTGGGGCAATATTCATTATACGATCCGCGAATTACCTGGCACGAGAGGCCTGTTCTGGCAATGGGGGAAAGGCTTCACCCATAACTCACTTATCTGGAGCTATCCCACCGGAGCATGTCCCTGGACTTTCCCAAGAAAGCCACGAGGCGAAATATGCCCATATAATAAAACCCCTCCCAGAAGACCTAGCCCTAGAACTACGGTCTATTACTTCGTCAATGAGCACCACCGAAAAGAAACATGAATATCTGCTCGATAGAATAATCATGAATCCCCTAAATGCCAATAACGATTCCCTCAAGCTCGCCGCTCTTGAGTTACTGGAGGGCTTGGCAGCGCAGGATAGGCCAGCTTGGTTAAATGCACGCCTGCGAAACATTCTGGCCGTTGAAAAAGGCATTCTGCCGCGATTAAAGATGGTTGAAATGCTTGCGCGCTACCGTAAAGAGCCTGAAGACTACCAAACAATGCATCATTTATTATTCTCGGCTCAGGATTCGGAGGTCCGAAGGGCTGTCGCACGTGGTTTGCGAGGGTATGACCCGTCGACGGGTGAGCCAGTACCCGCGACAATTGCAGCTGGATACCCGGATCATGACGGCGCTACAATAACCGAGATGATATCATCACGATTAAAAGTGGAGTACGATCCGTCCGTTCGGGCGGATATTGCGTCAATCCTTGCTAAGCTCGCGCCAGACCATCAAGTGGCATTGGAAATATTCAAGGAGTGGTGGGATTTGGAGACGGAACCAGGGGCCAAGTCAATTGCAGCCATTGAACTAGGGAGTTGCCGAGATCCGGTGGTAATTGAATGGTGTTGCCGTAAGATTAATGTTGAGACAAATCAATATGTTAGGTCGGCTCTAGCATTCCCTATAATAATGTCTTCAGGCGGGGAAAACTCTTTGCCCCATACCCGGATTGCGCTTAGTAATCTGCTCCTTTCATATGACTACCCCAGCCTCCAGTACCGGGCCTTACAGCTCTTGGGAGATTATGGAGAATATTCTCATATAGATCTCGTAAATGAGTCGATGCGTCATTTTAAGGAACCATTCGTGCTTGACCGCGCGGGACTTACAAAGAAGCAGATTATTAGTCGTATGCGCAAATGAAATGCAGAGATAGCCCCCACCCCGCTCGCCCTCCCGGTCCTGTACTTGGCGGCATTGTCCTGGAGGAGCAGGGCCATGCCGGCGATGAGGATCATGGGCGACTCCCTGCGGTTGTGGTGCTCTCGATCGTTCCTCAGTTTACCCCGCGGTTCCCCGCCGATGACAGGAAATTTGGACCGGTTCCCTATCCCCGAGGCCCGGTTCAGCGCGTCCTCCGCAGCGCCCACCGCACCGCCCGCGTCGTGAGCTCGGCGCGGCCGTAGGCCGCGAGATCCCGCTCCAGCGCCGGCGTGAGGAATCCCTCCCCCTCGGCGAACCGCTCCTCCTCGAGGATCTCGAAGCGCCCCTCGAACGCCCGCCGGAAGTCGCGCTCCCGCCAGCGGTTGAGGCGCACCGCCGCGGGGAACCGTCCCTCCCGCAGGTGGTCCCAGGGCGGGACCCGGCGCGGAAACTCCTCGTCGGGGAACGCCCACTCCGGGCGGTGCCCCCCGGAGAGGCTCGGAAAGAGGTGGATCACGACCGAGGCCGCGCCCCCGGGCTTGAGGACGCGGGCGGCCTCCTCGACCGCCCTCGGGACACCCTCCAGGTGCTCGAAGACCGAGTTCGAGTGGACGAGGTCGAACTCGCCGTCCGGGAAGGCGAGCGCCCGCGCGTCCATGGCCCGCAGGTCGAGGCCCTCGAAGGGGAGGGGCCGGCCGGCCAGGCGGCGGAGCGCCCGGTAGTAGCCCGGATCGAAGAACCAGCGGCGGAGGAGCGACCGCGCGGACCGCGGCGCGGGGAGGCCGAGGTCGATCCCCGTGACGCGGGCGCCGAAGGCGCGGAAGAGAAGCGACGCCGGGAAGCGACGGCCACAGCCGAGGTCCAGGACCCTCGCGCCCTCGAGGGGCCGCCCCGCGAACCGCGAAAGCGTCCGGGCCGAGGCCTGGAAGGAAACCCAGTCCCATTCGGCGGTCCGGGACCCGTGGCGGAGGATCCGGCGGAACGCGGCGAAGGGGCCCGGCATCCCGTCTACTTCTTGACGGGTACCGCCCCGGTGGCGGACTTGCCGTGGAGCGCCTGGATCGCCACGGCGATCTTCGCCTCCGCCTCCTGGCGCGCCTGGGTCTGCTGGCGGAGGGAGGACTGCGTCTCGGAGAGGGTCTTCTCCGCCTGGCCGGCGCGCTCCTCGGCCTTCTTGAGGTTCGTCTCGAGGTCGTTGGCGCGCATCTTCAGCTTGGCGGCCTCCGCCTGGGCCATGCCGTTCGACAGGAGCGCCGCGTCGAGCTTCTCCTGGAGACCCTTGATCGTGTCTTCCAGCTTGGGGATCATCTGGAGCTGGGTCCGGGCGTCCTGGAGGTCCTTCGAGAGCGCCTCGCCCCTGGACTTGAGGGAATCCCGCTCGGCGGAGGCCTTCTGGAGGTCCTGCTCCAGGCGGGCGAGCTTGCTCTTCTGGCGGTCCGCGTACTCGCGCAGGAGCTTCTCGGGATCCTCATCGTCCCGGCCGGCGGGCGCGGGGGAAGGCGGAGGCGCCGGCCTGGGCGGGACGGTCACCGCCCGGCGGGTCTCCGTGGGGGACCTCTGGGGGACCGCCGCGGGGACGGGCCTGGGCGCGGGCTTCTTCTCCTCAAGGTGGAGCCCATCCAGCCTGGTCGTGTCCGACGGCTGGCTGATGATCGGGAGATCCTCTCTGTCTGTCATAGCGTGGCCCCACAAAAAAACCGGCTCCCCGGGAGGCTCATTGTATGCCCCCACGGAACCCAGTTCAACATCTTCGCGCACTACCTTCGCCGGGGGCCGGCGGCTATAATGGGGGGCGTGAATCCCCCCGGCGACGTCCTGATCGGCCGCATCGCCGTCGAGCGCGGGCTCGTGTCCGCCGAACAGCTGGCCGAGTGCATCAGCGAACAGCGCGCCGCGGAGGGGGCCCCGCTCGGCCCCATCCTCGTCCGCCGGGGATTCCTCAAGGAGGAGGACGTGGCGGCCCTCCTCCAGGAGCAGGAGCGGCGGCTCAGCGAGGCGCGGGACGTCTCGGACCCGCGGCTGGAGGACGCCCTCTTCGGGCGCCTGCTGATCCGCCAGGGGCTGGTCCCGGAGGGACAGGTCTTCGAGTGCCTGCGCGCCCAGGCGGACCTGGCGGAGCGGGGGGAGCGGGTCCCGAGCCTGGGAGACCTGCTGGTGCGGCGGGGCTACCTTTCCGTGGACCTGGCCGACCCGGCCCTCCTCCTGCGGCGCAAGAAGGTCCTCGTCTGCCCCTCCTGCGGCACGCGGTTCTCCACGGCGGGGACCGAGTCCTCCCGGAAGTACTCGTGCAAGGGATGCGGGTGCGTGCTGGAGCGCCAGGACCAGCTCCTGATGGCGGGAGAGACCGCGGGCGCCCCCCGGATCGACGTCCCCGACGACGCCTTCGAGGCCTCGCGGGACCCCTCCCTCCGGTTCGCCGACGGGAAGTACCTCCTGATCCGGGAGGTCGGGCGGGGCGGGATGGGCATCGTGTGGAAGGCGTGGCAGACGGACCTGCGGCGGTACGTGGCGCTCAAGCTCCTGGTGGGGACCATGTGGACCGAGGTGGAGCTCAAGCGCTTCTACCGGGAGGCGCAGATGGCGGCCAGCCTCTCCCACGCCAACATCGCCTCGATCTACGAGGTGGGCTCGCACGAGGGGAAGCACTTCATCGCGATGGAGTTCGTGGACGGGGATTCCCTGGCGCAGATCATGGCCCCGGCCTCCAAGCAGGGCCCCTCCCGCGCCGTCCGGCACCTGCCGCCCCGCCGCGCGATCGAGGTCGTGCGGGACGTGGCGCTGGCGGCGGACTACGCCCACTCCAAGCGGATCATCCACCGCGACCTCAAGCCCCACAACGTCATGGTCCAGCGCTCGGACGGCCGGGCCTACGTGATGGACTTCGGCCTGGCCAAGCCCATCAAGACCAAGGACCCGATCACCGTCTCGGACGCGATCGTGGGGACGCCGCAGTACATGTCCCCCGAGCAGGCCCGGGGGGACCCGCTCGACCGCCGCGCCGACGTCTACTCCCTCGGCGCGGTCCTCTACCACGTCCTGACGGGGCGGCCCCCCTTCGAGGCCCGCTCCCCGGCGGAGACGATGATGGCGGTGCTGGCCGACGACCCGATCCCCCCGCGGCGGCTCAACCCGCGCCTCCACGCGGACGTGGAGACGATCTGCCTGAAGGCCCTGGAGAAGGACCGGCACCGGCGCTACGACTCCGCCCGGAGCCTCGCGGAGGACCTCACGCGGTACCTCGACGGCGAGCCGATCGGCGCCCGCCCGCTCTCCCCCCGCGAGAAGCTCTGGAAGGCGGTCCGGAGGCGCCCCGTGGCCTCGGCGCTCGCGGCCGCCGCCGTGGCGGCCGCCCTCCTCATGGCCGCCGTCATGGGCATCATGCGCCTCCAGACGAAGGCCAAGGCGGACGGCCTCTACGACCAGGCGCAGGCCTTCTTCGAGCGCGAGCAGTACGAGGAGGCCCTCTCCAAGTGCCAGCAGTCGCTCACCGTCGATCCCGGCCACGACGACGCGACCTTCCTCCAGAACGAGTGCGCCCGCAAGATCCAGCGCCGCGAGCGCGAGCGCGAGCGCGAGGAGCGCCGGCGGGAGGCCGACATCCTCCGCATCCGCAGCACCGCCGACCGGCTCTTCGAGGCGGGGGTCTTCGACCTGGCCCTCAGCCAGTACGCGGACCTCCTGCGGCTCGACCCCAACGACCCGCAGGCGGAGGAGCGCAAGGCGGTCTGCGACCGCGAGATGGCCCGGCTCTCGGCGATCCGGGTCGAGCAGGACAAGCTGGCCCGCGAGACGGAGGGGGCGCTCCTGGAACTGCGCCGGACCGAGGAGATCCGCCAGAAGAAGCGCGCCAAGGCCACGCCCCACTACGACCGCGCCCGCCGGGCCGTCAACGACGCGGCGCGGATGCGGGTCCAGGAGGGCAGCGACTACACGGTCCAGGAGGTCCTGGAGAAATACCGCGACGCGCGGGAGGCGCTCACGCGGGCCCTGCGGGAGGACGACTCCTACACGGAGGCCTGGTGCTTCCGCGGGGAGGTCCGGCACAAGATGGGCGACTACGCCCTGGCGGAGCGCGACTACCTGGAGTCCCTGCGCCTGAGCAAGGACTTCGGGCCGGCGGCGTTCGGGTCCGCCATGACCCAGCTTTCCCTCTTCATGATCCACTCCCACACCCCCGCCCTGCGGGACCTGCGCTCCCGGGACGCGGCCTTCGTGCGCCTCGCGGCCGCCGCCCAGCAGGCGTGGCAGTCCCCGGACGCCTTCGAGCACGCCTGCGGCGTGGCGCTCCAGCACTTCCACCAGGGGCGGCATCCGCAGGCCGCCGACGCGATGGTCTCGGTGCGCGCCGAGGGCCACGGCAACTACTTCCACCACCTCCTCCTGGCCTCGATCTACGTCGAGAGCGGCAAGCCCGCCGAGGCCCTCAAGGAGCTGACCTCCGCGCTCGACCTCAACCCGATCGCGCTGGAGGCGCTCTTCCTGCGGGCCTCCGTCCGCTCCAAGCGGAACGACCTGGCGGGGGCGCTCGACGACGCCGAGAAGGCCGCGGAGACCGCCCCGCCGGAGAACTGGATGGTCCACCTCCTGCTGGCCCACGTCCGCGAGTCCCTCGGCGAGAAGGAGGACGCCCTGCGGAGCCTGGAGCGCGCCGCCGCCGTCCCCGGCAGTCCCGCCCCCGAGATCCGCAAGCGGATCGAGGCCCTGAAGCGATAGCCCCCTCCGGCCGGACCGCCCGGGGACCGGCCTCCCTTCCCGATCCGGCCGCGGCCTGAACTTACTCATGGATTCGGCGGGGCCATCCGGGTAGAATACGAACTGAACATGTGCGGCTGACTGAATCCCGCTGGAACGATCAAGGCCCCGCGCGCCCGCCCGGCCATCTCCCTCCTACGTTTTTCAAAGGAGTAGACGCATGCCCATCAGTCGCAACCAGGTGCGGACCCTCTGCACGAAGGCCGAGTTCGAGATGTACAGCGCCAGCCTGAGGATCAGCCTCGCCGGGATGCGCCCGGACGCCCTGCGGTCGTGCATCCGCCGGACCCGGGAGCTGATCGACGATTCCCGCGGACTGCCGCGGCGGAAGAAGCCGGGGGAAGTCCACGTCCCGGGGATCCACCCGCGCAAGGGGGACCTCCTGGCCGGGGCGCTCTCGCGGTTCGAAGGGCGCTTGCGCGCCCTGGAGGCCGAGTAGTCGGGGGAGGCTGGAACCTCCTTCCGGGAATCCGCTCTCCATGGGAAGGAAGGTACACATGTGGGCGTTCCTCGCGGTGACCTACGTCCTGGGATCGGCCTTGACGGCGGCGGTCGTCCTGCGGAACCAGTCCGGCGGGCGGAACAACGCCTTCAACGCCGCGGTCATCGCCCTGTGGCCGATGTACTGGATCTGGTTCCTCATCAGCCTTGTCCTGAACAGGGCTCGGTAGGGTCCGCTAGGAATCCTTCCGCGGCGGCTTCCGCCCGCTGGCCACGAAGACCTGGAAGGGGTCGCCGCGCCGGCGCGAGCCCACCTCCACCCGGAGGCGGACCAGCCCGGCGTCCTTCATCATCCGGCGGATCGCCTCCTCGTCGAATCCCAGCCAGTGGTCCCCGAGCTTCCGGACCCACTCCTCGCGGTGGGTCCGGAGGTCCAGCACGAGAAGCGTCCCCCCCGGCGCCAGGATCCGCGCGGCCTCCCGGACGGCCTTCAGGGGCTCCCGCGCGTGGTGGAGGGCCTGCGAGAGGAGCGCCACGTCGAACGATCCCGCCTCCAGCGGCAGGTCCTCGATGTCCCCCTTCTTCCAGAGGATGTTCCGCGCCCCCCCCTCCCGCGCGCGCCCCCGGGCGGCCTCCAGCGCCGCGGCGGAGACGTCCACCGCCACGACGCGCGCCGCCCACCGCGACGCCTCGATCACGAGATGCCCCTCCCCGCACCCCAGGTCCGCCACCCTCAGCGGCGGCATCAGGTGCCCCAGCGCCCGCGCCCAGGCCGCCCAGC
>CAYNDR010000148.1:12989-14759 GCA_964395295.1 uncultured Planctomycetales bacterium | reverse complement strand
CGTCATGCGTATGGGGATGAGGCAGGTCGCTGTCTTCGCGGGGGTCCTGGTGCTCGTCGCGGCCTGCGCCGGCGCGGCCGAGGCGCAGACCAACCTCGTCACGGAGGACTTCACCACAAATCCTGGCTGGACGCTCACGGGCCTCTGGGACGTGGATGACATGCCTCTCCCGGGGCACAGCGCCTCAAGCTCGCTCAACTACAACCAGGGGCTGAATTACAACACCGGCGCGGCAAACATGGGGATCGCCCAAACCCCAATTGCAACGCCTTACGACATCACGGGCTTGGTCCGCCCCACGCTTGAATTCTATTGCAGGTTCGCAACGGAACCCGGCGGGATTGGGCTGGCCAATATCCGAGACACGCGCATCGTCAGGATCTACTCGGTTGGCGGGATCCTTCGGTATGAGGCGCAGTTCATCAACGGGGAAACCAATGCCATGTTCGAACCCGACATAGGTTCCCCTCCCCTCCTGAATGGCCCTGTCACCTGCCCGAACTTCACCGCCCTCCCGTCCTGGCATCTTCATCAGATCCCTTTGACCGCGGCTTGGGGCAACATCTATATCGAGTTCGAGTTCGACACGGTGGACGCATTCAACAATGCCGAATATGGCTGGTTCATCGACGACTTCCGCATCTTCCATACCACTGCGGGGGGCGGGAGCGGCGGCATCGGGAACGGCGGCACCTACACGGGCCCCGGCTACTACGACCCCATCACGGGCATCTGGGTAGGTTTCCCGGACGGGGGCCCCACGGGCACCGTGCCCATCGGTCCGTCTGATGCAGGGAGGCCGGTGGAAGGGGGCTCTTACGACTTCAATGGCGTCTACATCGGCTCCACGGGCGCCGGCAGTCCCAGCACGAGCGAAGGCGCGGAAGGCTCCGACTGCGGCCTCTTGGGGCTCGAGTTCCTCATCCCCCTCGGGCTCCTGGCGCTCCGGCGAAGGCGGCGCTGACCCGGCCGGGGAAGGCCTTCAGGGACGCCCCCGCGTGGCCTGCCGGACCCACTTGAGGTAGGCGGGATTGCCCGAGGCGATCCGGAACGTCACCACTTCCGGCACCGAGTAGGTGTGCAATTCCCGCACGCGCCGGACCAGCCGCCGCGAGAGGGCCGATCGGGACTTGACGACGAGCAGGCATTCCGCCGAGCGCTCGAGCTTCCCCTCCCACTCGTAGACCGAGGTCACCCCCGGCACGAGGGTGACGCAAGCCGCCAGCCGCTCCCGCACGAGGGCCTCGGCCATCCGGCGCCCCTGGCGCGCGTCCTTGCAGGCCACGAACGTGATCGTCTCGCTCATTCCGGTTTGGGAAGGATCTTCCTGTAGTACAGCCGCAGGGTTTCGCGATAAGCCGGGGGGATGAGCTCGCGCTGGATGCTGTCCTCCGCGATCCTCTGGTACTCGGGGTAGGCGCGCCCGTATTCCACCTCCTCGCGTGCCCCCTTCCCGCCGCCCGTCCGGCCCATCACCTTGGTCTTCTCGGTCAGCTCCCCCCCGCTGGTGTGGGGCGTGACCCCCTCCGGGACCAGCGTCACCTTCGGGCGCGGGGACTTCTCGCCGAAGTCGCGCCCGGGCTTGTCGCCCGCGCCGCCGGGATTTTTCCTCGGACCCGCCGGCGGGGGCCGGATGGCCGCCTCGCCCCCTCCCCCGCCCCGCCCGCCGCCGCCCGGTCCGGGGGGAAGATCGGAAGAGCGTCGTGCAGGGAAAGAGTGTGCTTCGGAGTGTAGATCGCGGTGGTCGCCGTATCATCAAAAAAAAAACCC
>CAYNDR010000148.1:1820-12979 GCA_964395295.1 uncultured Planctomycetales bacterium | reverse complement strand
CACGTGGATGTGGCGGACCTTCTCCTCCTCGTCCTCGCCGTGCGGTCCCTTGACGCGGAGCCGCACCGTGTAGCGCCCGGGCGCCCGGTAGACGTGGAAGGGATTGCTCCCGGCGCCCGCGCCGGCCTCCCCCGCGCGGAGGTCGCCGAAGTCCCAGAGCCGCTCCGTCACCGCCCCGGCGGAATGATCCTCGAAGTCCACCCGCAGGGGCGCCTCCCCTTCCCGAGGGAGGGCCCGGAAGTCGGCCAGCGGCTCGTCCTCGTGGGCCACCTTGATGCAGCGGCCGCGGACGCGCTCGTCCGCGCCGATCTCGTTGGCCGCCTTGAGGCGCACGGAGTAAAGCCCGGGCCGGAGATACCGGTGCGCGGGCTCGGCCTCGGCGGAGACGGCCCCGTCGCCGAAGTCCCATTCGTAGCGGAGGGCGTTCCGCGAGAGGTTCCGGAAGCGGACCTCCAGCGGGGCGCGTCCCTTGACCGGCTCCGCCTCGAAGTCCGCCGCCGCCCGGTCCGGGGGGAGGACCTCGATCTCGCAGGCCTTCTCGGCCGCGCCGCCGGGGCCGCGCAGGCGCAGGCGCGCCGTGTAGCGCCCGGGCCGCCCGTAGACGTGGGTCGCCTGCTCGCCGGACCCCTCGCGGCCGTCCCCGAAGTCCCACAGGAACTCGTCGATCGCGCCGATCGAGCCGTCCCGGAACGCCACCTCCAGCGGCGCCGGGCCGCGCGCGGGGGAGGCCTCGAGGCCCGCGATGGGGGCGTCGTAGAGGCGCGGGGGCCAGGCCAGGAGGGCGGCCGCGGCCGCGGCCGACAGCGCGATCCCCCACCGGTAGCCCACGGGGGCGCGGGGCAGTGCCTGCGCGGGCCCGACCTCCCGCGCCACGCGGGCCGCGTCCCGGCAGAGCGCCTCGGCGAACGGCCCTTCGGTCCCCGAGGAGGCGATCTCGAGCGCCGAGAGGAACCGCTCCTCCCCTCCCGCGGCGCGGTCGAGCCGCCAGGCGATCTGCGCCGGCGACGCGGGCCGCAGGACGAGGACCGCCGCCGCGTAGGCGGCCGCGAGGGCGAGGGCCCCCGCCATGGCGGCCACGACCCTGGCGGGAAGGGAGAGGTGCGGCGCGGCCGCCCCGAGCTCGAACGCCAGGCGGTCCAGGAGCAGCATCGCCCCCGCCGCCACGGTCGTGGCGAACGCGGCCTCCAGGAAGAGGTCCCAGCCGCGCACCCAGAGGTGGCGGCGGCGGAGCCGCCGGAACCGCAGGAGGATCTCCTCGCGCACGGGGGGATTCTATCACCCAGGCGCCGGCAGGGCCAGCGGCCGCGCCGCGCCTCCCGGACGCCGCCTCCCCCCTCCGCTCTTCCTCCGTGTCCTCCGTGCACTCTGTGTTTGAATATTCTCCGTGCCCTCCGTTCCCTCCGTGCCCTCGCTTCCACCTTGACATCCGGCCGAACACCGGCGACACTCATGCTCAGGGAGATGGGGAATCACGGGTTCGTCCGGTCCGCCGGCGTCGTCAGCGCCTGCACGCTGGTCTCCCGCATCCTGGGCCTGGCGCGGGACATGCTCTCCTCCCATGTCTTCGGCACCCTGCCGGTGTGGGACGCGTTCGTGGCGGCCTTCCGCATCCCCAACCTCTTCCGCCGGCTCTTCGGGGAGGGGGCCCTCACGGCGGCCTTCCTCCCCGCGTTCGTGGAGCGGCACGACTCCGGGAGGAAGGACGAGGCCCACGCGCTCCTGGCCAAGCTCGGGACCGCGCTGGCGCTCTTCCTGGGATGCCTGGTCCTCGCGGGGATCGGGATCACCTTCGTCCTGCCCCGCGACCCGAAGACGGCCCTGATGGCGCCGCTCCTGCGGATCATGCTGCCCTACCTGGCGATCATCTGCGTGGCCGCGCTCCTCGGGGCGGCGCTCAACGGCATGCGCCACTACTTCGTCCCCGCGTTCGCCCCGGCGCTCCTCAACCTGGTCTGGATCGCCGCGCTCTTCGCGTTCGTCCGCAACGTCGAGGCGATCGCGTGGGCGGTCGTGGCGGGAGGGGCGCTGGAGCTCCTCGTCATGGTGCCGCCCCTCCTGGCGCGCAAGGTGCCCCTCCGGCCGCGGTGGGACCCGCGCGATCCCGGCCTGCGCGAGGTGGGCCGCCGGTTCCTGCCGCTGGCCTTCGGGCTGGCCCCCGCGCAGATCAACGAGCTGGTGGGCACGCTCATCGCCCAGTACCTGGCGGGGGCGGGCGCCGCCTCGGTGATCTACTACGGGAACCAGCTCACCCAGCTCCCCCTGGCGCTCGTGGGCACCGCCGTGGCCACGGCCGTCTACCCCCTGCTGGCCTCCCCCAAGGAGGACTTCCGCGGCGTCCTCAAGGACGCCCTGTCGCTGGTCCTCTTCGTCTCCGTCCCCGCCACGGTCGGGCTGATCGTGCTGGCCCGGCCCATCGTGGCGCTCCTCTTCGAGCACGGCCGGTTCGGGCCGGAGGACACGCTCCGGACCGCCTGGGTCGTGGCCCTCTACTCGGCCGGGCTCTGGTGCTACTGCTCCAACCAGATCCAGGTCCGCGCCTTCTACGCGAGGAAAGACACCCTCACGCCCGTCAAGGTGAGCGCCGCGATGGTGCTCCTCAACCTGGGGCTCGGCCTGGGGCTGGTGGGCTTCCTCCGCGAGAAGGGGATCGCGCTGGCGAACTCCGTGACGGGGCTGGCCACGTTCATCACCCTCAATATCCTCCTGCGGCGGCGGCACGAGGGGCTGGACCTCCGGCCCGTGACGCTCGCCTTCCTCCGGGCGCTCGGGGCGAGCCTGCTCATGGGCGCGGCGGCCTGGGGCGCGTTCCGTTTGATGGAAGGGATCACGGCCGCTACAATCCTCGGCAAGCTGGCCCGCGTGATCGTCCCCGTCGCGGCGGGGATCGCCGCGTACTTCCTCCTGGCGCGGCTCCTGGGGATGCGGGAGGCGCGCCTGCTCTTCGGGAGAAAGCATGAAGATCGCTGAGTTCCAGGACCTCATCCGCCGGACCTACCACGAGCGCGACGTGAAGCGCGGCCTGGACAAGGACTTCCTGTGGTTCACCGAGGAGGTGGGGGAGCTGGCGGAGGCGGTCCGGGAGCGCGACCGGGCGAAGGTCCTGGAGGAGGTCGCGGACGTCCTGGCCTGGCTCTGCACGATCTCCTCCATCTCGGGCGTGGACGTCCAGGAGGCGGCCCTGGCCAAGTACGGGAAGGGCTGCCCGCGCTGCGGCGCGATCCCCTGCGCCTGCCCCTGAAGGGTGTCCGGCCGGGGCATCTCGATATTTCTGAAACCCCGCAACGCCCGCCGGATCGCCTTGTATAATTATTCCCGTCCATCAAGGGAAGGGTATCCGCCGGGAACAGGGGAAATTCTATGGCCAAGATCAACCTCCGGTGCGGCTGCGGGTTCGTGTTCTTCGCGGACGAGGAACGGCTCAAGGGAGGGGGGAGCATCCAATGCCCCTCGTGCCTGTCCCCCGTGGGCATCGACGGGCCGGTGGCGGGCGCCCCGGCGCACCCCCGGATGAAGGTCCTCTCCACGGCGCAGGACGCCCCCGCGGTGCCCTGGAAGTTCGTGATCCTGGGGGCCGCGGCGGTCGGGGTCGTGGGCCTCGGGATCCTCATCTTCGCCCTCTCCGGGGGGGATGGCCGGAAGCCGGGGGGTCCGGACTACCGGACGGACGACTCCGCCACCCGGAGGCCCCCGCCGACCGTCAAGCCGCCCACGATCGTGGTGAAGCCGCCCACGGCGGACGCGCCGGCCCCCGCGCCGAAGCCTCCGGCGGCGGCGCCCAAGACCCCCCCGCCCCCGATGGCGCCCCCGCCGAAGCCCCGCATCTCCGACGACCTGCTCAAGCAGGTGCGGTCGGACCTGCTAGCCCTGCCGGCGTTCTACCAGGCCCTCGTCCTGAATCCCACGGAGAAGGCGCGCGTGCAGGCGATCGTCGACTCGGGGGAGGGCGGCAAGGACGACACCTCGTTCCTGGGCGCCGTCCTCACGGGCATCAAGCTCCGCGCGGTGAAGGCGGAGGCGGCCTCGGTCGATGAGAAGCTCTCCAAGCTCTCCACGGAGGCGCTGGAGGGGGCGCCCATGGACCGGGTGGTCATGAACGACGGCCGCGTCCTCAACTGCTGGATCATGGAGGAAACCCCCGAGACGGTGAGAGTCGAGCGCAAGATGGCCACGGGCGTGGGCGGGATGATGTCCCTGAAGCGCTCGGACGTCAAGGAGGCCCTCAAGGGGAAAGGGGCGGGCGCCGAGTTCAAGACCCGCTGGGAGGCCGCCCGGAAGGGGGCGCGGAGAAGCCCTCGGCGCTCCTGGCCTGGTGCAAGGCGAACAGCCTCGCCCAGCAGGCCCAGCTTGTGGCCTGCCTGATCCTGAAGACCGATCCGGGCTTCCCGGAGGCGCGGGCCGAGCTGGGGCTCCCGGCCGATCCTGTGAAGCGCGCGGAGGAGGTGGCCGCGGCGGGCGGGGCGATCCCCTACGACGGCAGGGAATACACCCCCAAGGAGCTCAAGGAGAAACTGCTCCGGGAGGGGAACGTCCTCATCGACGGCCAGTGGCACACCAAGAAGGACCGGATGATCTCCCTGCCGGGGCTCTTCCGCCAGGACAAGCAGGCGGACAAGGCGCTGTCCATCGCCATCACGGGGGCCGCGCTCACCGCCGAGACGGAGACCACCTACAAGGTCGTGCAGGACATCGCCACCAAATCCTTCGTGGAACAGACCGACGTCAAGCAGGTGCGGCGCTTCTACGCGGTCCCCATGAGCGTGGAGACGATGAGGGGAATGCCGCCCACGGGCGTGGGGATGGCGATCCCCACCGCCCCGGTGACGGCGGGGCCGGAGATCGAGATCCAGAACATGTGGGACTTCCCGACCCCCGCGCCGAACACCCCGCTCGTGGGGGAAGTCGCCATCACCGTGTCGACCGGACAGCCGATCATCGAGGCCTCGGTGACCGCCCAGGCGCAGGTGAAGTCCGCCGGCTCGATCACGTTCTTCCTGGTGGAAGGCCAGAACCGGGCGAAGCTTTTCCAGTGCGCGCAGAAGGAGGACTCCTCCCGCAAACTGCCGGACTCGGTCCGGGGGAAGACGGAGGTCACCCTGGTGGCGGCGTTCAGCTCCACGGCCACCTACACCCCGAAGACGGAGCGGCGGCGCATCAAGGCCCCGAGGAAGGACGGGAGGATGCTGATCGAGAAGGGCATCGATGTGGTGCACCACCGCCTGATCCCCGACTACCAGGCGGTGCTGTTCCCCTCGAACTCAAACACCATCGAGGTGTTCCGCTTCAGGGCGGTCGTGGGCGAGCCGGCCGCGGGTCTGAACGCCCTCTTCGAGAAGGCCGGGGCGCTCGAGATCCTCAAGCAGGAGGCGGCTACTCCCCGATCACCTTGACGAGGACCCGCTTCCGGCGGCGGCCGTCGAACTCGCCGTAGAAGATCTGCTCCCAGGGGCCGAAGTCGAGCTTCCCCTCGGTGACGGCCACCGTCGCCTCGCGGCCGAAGAGCTGGCGCTTGAGGTGGGCGTCGGCGTTGTCCTCGCCGGTGTCGTTGTGGCGGTACTGGTCGACGGGCGCGTGGGGCGCGAGCTTTTCCAGGAAGGCCCGGAAGTCGCGGTGCAGGCCCCGCTCGTCGTCGTTGACGAAGACGCTGGCGGTGATGTGCATCGCGTTCACCAGGACGAGCCCCTCGCGGATCCCGCTTTTCTTCACGACCCGCTCGACCTCGGGGGTGATGTTGATGAACTCGACGCGCTCCTTCGTGTCGAACCAGAGATGCTCGGTGGTCGATTTCATGATCCCTCCGTTCCAGGCCGGCGGCATCCTAGCAGACGCCCGCCGGGGGGGGCAATCCCGGGAGCGTCCCCGGCCGGGCCCTCACATCCCCCTTGACCCCCAACGGGTTGTGACTATAATTCAAACTCCACCCGAACGCGGGACGGGAGGAATACTTAGGGGGGCGGCGTGACTTGGCATCTCGCACTCCCGGTCGGCACCGGCACGGCCCACTCCGTGGGGCTGGTCGTGATGTACGTCTACTTCGCGGTGCTGGGCATCCTGTGCCTCTACGGGATGCACCGCTACATGATGGTCTACCTCTACTACCGCCACGCCCGCCGGGCCCCGCGGATCGTGAAGACCTTCGAGGACCTGCCGCCCGTCACGGTCCAACTGCCTCTCTTCAACGAGCTCTACGTGGCGGAGCGCCTGATCGACGCCACCTGCGCCATCGACTACCCCCGCGGACTCCTCCAGGTCCAGGTGCTCGACGACTCGACGGACGAGACCCGCGAGACGGCGCGGCGAAAGGTGGAGGAGTGGCGGGCCAGGGGCCTGGACGTCGAGTACATCCATCGCGAGGACCGCGCGGGATTCAAGGCCGGGGCCCTCGACCACGGGCTCAAGACCGCCAAGGGCCTGTTCGTGGCCATCTTCGACGCCGACTTCGTCCCCCAGCCGGACTTCCTGCGCCGCACGGTCCACTTCTTCACGGACGAGAAGGTCGGGTGCGTCCAGACGCGCTGGGGGCACATCAACAAGGAGTATTCCGTCCTGACCCGGCTCCAGTCGATCTTCCTGGACGGCCACTTCATCATGGAGCACGCGGCCCGGAACCGCTCCGGCCGCTTCTTCAACTTCTCCGGGACGGCGGGCATCTGGCGCCGGGAGGCCATCGACCGTTCCGGCGGCTGGCAGCACGACACGCTCACGGAGGACCTGGACCTGAGCTTCCGGGCCCAGCTGAAGGGCTGGAAGTTCCTCTTCCTCCCGGAGGTCGAGACGCCCGCCGAACTGCCCGTGGAGATGAACGGGTTCAAGAGCCAGCAGCACCGCTGGGTCAAGGGGTCGATGCAGACCACGAAGAAGCTCCTCAAGGACGTGGTCCGGGCGCGCATCCCCTTCCACGTCAAGGCGGAGGGGATCGTGCACCTGCTGGGCAACACGGCGTACATCCTCACGTTCGTCCTGGCGCTCCTGATGTTCCCGGTGACGTGGTTCCGGCCTCGCCTCGAGATGAGGACGAGCGTGGTGCTGGACCTTGCGGTCTTCGCGATGGCCACCCTCTCCGTGTGCCTGTTCTACCTGGCCTCGCAGAGGGAGATCAACGGCTTCCGCGGCGTCTTCCGCGCGATCCTCTACACGCCGATGCTGCTGTGCATGGGGATCGGCATGTGCATCTCCAACGCGCGGGCGGTCCTGGAGGGCCTGCTGACGCGGGGCGGGGAGTTCGTCAGGACGCCCAAGTACAACATCCACGAGAACCGGGACACCTTCATGGCGAAGAAGTACCGGGTGTCGCTGAAGAGGATCATCCCGGTGCTGGAGCTCCTGACGGGCCTCGGGTTCGCCTGGGTGGTCTGCTACTCCTTCGCCCACCGGATGTACGGGGCGATCCCCTTCCAGATGCTCTTCCTGGTGGGCTTCCTCTACGTGTCCTTCCTCAGCCTCTTCCAGGGCAAGCTCACCGCCCGGTAGATGAAGATCCTCCTCACCGGCGGCGCGGGATTCATCGGGTCGCACCTCCTGGAGCGCCTCCTGGCCCGCGGCGACGACGCGGCCGTGGTCGACGACTTCAACGACTACTACGACCCCGCCGTGAAGCGCCGCAACCTCCCCCGCGGCGGCTTCCGGCTCCACGAGCGGGACATCCGCCGGGCCGCGGACCTCGTGGCGGCGGAGAAGCCCGACGTCCTGGTGCACCTGGCGGCCCGCGCGGGGGTGCGGCCCTCGCTGGCCGATCCCGTCCTCTACGACTCGGTCAACGTGGGCGGGACGCTCGCGCTCCTGGAGGCCTGCCGGCGCGCGGGGGTGGGGCGGTTCCTCTTCGCCTCCAGCTCCTCCGTCTACGGGAACGCCCCCGCCGTCCCCTTCCGCGAGGAGGACGAGCCCCTCCAGACGATCTCGCCCTACGGGATCACCAAGCTCCTGGGCGAGCACTACGTCCGCGTCTACTCGCGCCTCCACGGGATCCGCGCGACCTGCCTGCGGTTCTTCACCGTCTACGGCCCCCGCCAGCGCCCGGACATGGCGATCCACAAGTTCACGGCCGCCGTCGCCGCCGGCCGGGAGATCGAGATGTACGGCGACGGCTCGACCGAGCGCGACTACACGCATATCACGGACATCCTCCAGGGGGTCCTCGCGGCGCTCGACCGGGACGAGTCCTTCGCCGTCTACAACCTGGGGGAGTCGCGGACGATCCCCCTGCGGCGGCTGATCGAGCTCATCGAGCGCTTCACGGGGAAGAAGGCGAAAATCCTCCGGCGGCCCGAACAGCCGGGGGACGTCCAGCGCACGTTCGCCTCGATCGACCGGGCCCGCGCGAACCTGGGCTACGCCCCGGCGGTCCCCATCGAGGAGGGGCTCCGCGACTTCGTCTCCTGGTACCTCCGACAAAACGGACCGTCTATTTTGTCGTAGTCAAGGAAGAGCGAGACGCTCGGCCAACCCCGGTTGTGTAGCCAACCTTCGGGAGAACCGGTAAAGTGCATCCCGGATCCAGCCCGTCCCCTCCTCCCCCAGCACCGTTGCCATGGCCCGGGGACTCACCCCGCATTGACGGGCCCAATGCATCGCCACGACGGTCGGCCGCTCTCCCCCCAGTTCCTGGCGGCGGCACCGCGCATGCTCCAGCAGCCATTCAAACTGCTCCCCATGGACGAACTGCCGGCATAAATGATCAGACGACTTCTTCCTGGACCGGCCGGCTTCCAGGTCCAGGAGGCCACGGAAGTCCTTCCGGGCAGCGTCTAGGTCCTTATCCAGGAGACCCAGGACGAATGTCGGATCAACGGACACCGGGCTCCCGGGCAACCCCAGGTAATCCTTGCAACAGGACCAGCGATAGTCTTCGGGGCGTCCGACCAGGCCGGCAACCACAGGATTGAGGAAGACATAGACGATCCGACGCAAGAGGAGATAGATCGATTTCTGCCGGTGGGCTTGATACGGCCCGTCGAAGGCATGTCCCGCAAGCCCGTATCGCTCATTATGGTAGAGCGAGTACAGGTTATTGACGCGCCTCATGCAAGCCGTCAGCGCCTCGCTGGTCGAATAGATAACCAGGTGGTAGTGGTTGGACATCAGCGCATAGGCCCAGAGGACGCAGCCGGACACGTCGAGGGCATACCTGAGGATCGAAAGGAATTTCTCATAGTCCTGCTCATCCTGAAACAGGGCCAGCCGACGCGCCCCGCGGGCATAGACATGCCACCCCGTCGGGTCTGAATGCGGCCTTCTCATCTTCAGTCCGGCACACCCTCGCGTGCCGCCTCCACCCGGGTAGTGCGCCGAGGGCCGGTGAACTCGACGGGAATTCCGCATGACAAACGACAATACAGACGGTCCATTTTGTCAGACAACGCGACAAAGTGGACGGTGCGTTTTGTCGGCGCGGTCACTTCTCCGCCGCGAGGACCATCGTGGAGTGGGGGTAGTCCGTAGGGACGAAGCGGTGGCCGCGGCGGACCTCGAGCTTGACGTCCTTCCCGCAGCGGTTCACCCGGAGCCAGTCGATGAGGTAGCTCTCGCGGTGGAGGACGCGAAGCCCCACCCGCTCCACCGCCTCCACCCAGCCCTTCAGCGAGAAGATGCCGAAGACCTCCATCACCTCGTACTTCCAGTTCGCGTCGTAGAAGTACTTCGAGAGGAACTCCATGGCGTTCCGGCGGCTCAGGTGGACCTTGTCGTCCAGCCAGTTCCAGGTGATGGGGCCCGGCCCGAACTCCTTGGCGAAGCGCAGGAACTTCTCCTTCACCGCCGGGTTGAGGAAGCTCATGTAGACGTTGTCCTCGCGGGCGGGCTTGAGGCCGTCCCGGAGGATGAGCCGCCCCCCCGGCTTGAGGGCCTCGGCCGAGAACCTCAGCACCTGGCGCACCGGCGAGAGGTCGTAGTCGTTGTAGCTGTAGACCTCGTGCAGGACCGAGCAGAGGAGGACGGTGTCCACCGTCTTCTCGTCGAGGAGGCGGACGGTGATGTCGTGCCGGCGGACCTCCATCCCCGGGAAGCGCTCGCGGCACCGGCGGACCATCTCCTCCGAGAAGTCGGCGCCCATGACGTGGCTCCCGGGGAACTTGTGCCGGAGGAGCCCGAGCATCGTGCCCGAACCGCAGCCGAGCTCGGCGATGACCCCGGGCCGCACGAAGCGGAGGAGCCTCGCCTTGTCGGGGGCGCTGGCCTCCATGCCGCTGGAGTAGAGGTCGGTGCCCTTGCGCCCCCGGCAGGGGATGAGCATCCCGCCCTACCCCCCGCCCCGCCGATGAGACGGACGCTTCATCCCGGCCCCCTGCCGCAGAGATTCTCGAACCGGACGCGGGAGATCAAGAGTCCTTGAACCGCCGCCCTCCCCGCCGACGGCGCGCCCATTCTGCTTCCCCCGGCCGCGGACGTCAAGCGCCCGGGGCATTGCCTTGGCGGCGGGCCGGTGTATAGTTACCGCAATGCCGCCGACGGGACGATCGAGCCGCTCGCACCGCATCGCGATGGCGCCGCGGCCGTCCAACCCGTTTCCCCTGATCGCCGGGATCGGGGGCGGACTGCTCCTGCTCATCCTCATCATCGCCGCCGCGGCCTCCTCCGGCGGCGGCCCCCAGCCAGCCCCGCCCCCCCCCCCCGCCCCCCCCGGTCGAGGCCGCCCGCAGCGTCGAGGACACGGGCCCGATCATGTTCGTCTGCTCCAACAGTTCCAAGCACCCGGACAAGGAAGTGCTCCTCTCCGACTGCCCCCAATGCCGGGCGCGCGCCCGCTTCTTCTGGGAACCCTCGATCGGGGCCTACCGGTGCCTGCCGTGCAAGCAGGCCTTCCCGAACGCCGACATCAAGTGCCCCGAATGCGGGAAAACCCCTCGAGCCCACCGCATCAAGCACCGCCCCGGATAGCGCCCCGCCGCTCGCCAACGCTTGACTCCCCCCCCCTCGCGGACTAAGCTTCACCTCCGAACAGGGAGGAGAACATGAAGACGCTTGTCTGCCTGACCGCGCTCGCGGCGCTCCTGGCCGGCTGCCAGGCTTCCCAGGAGGCGAAGCCCGCCGACCCCCAACAGCCCGCGGCCGCCAAGCCCGCGGCCCCCGCCTCCGCGCCGGCGGCCCCCCCCCCGCCCCGGCCCCCCCCCCCCGCCGGCGCCCAGCCCCGCGCCGTCGGCCCCCCCCAGTTTGGGGGGGGCCGGGGG
>CAYNDR010000148.1:0-1810 GCA_964395295.1 uncultured Planctomycetales bacterium | reverse complement strand
CGTCGACCTCTCCAAGTTCGAGGGCGTCGGCGAGTTCAAGGACTCCGGCCACTTCGGCTACGACGACGGCAACGAGCGGATGTTCTACCACGCCAACGGCTGCGCCGAGGCGAAGGTCAGGATCCCGGCCGACGGCGAGTACGAGATCTCCGTGAAGGCCGCCTGCGACGAGGCCCTGAACGAGTTCGCCCGGTTCCGCGTCCGCCTGGACGGCCAGGCCGCCAGCGGCGAGGTCGTCCTCAACGCGGCCGATCCCAAGGAGTACAAGATCGCCGCGAAGATCGCCGCGGGCGACCGGAAGCTCGGCATCGAGTTCACCAACGACCTCTGGAAGGAAGGCGAATACGACCGGAACCTCTTCATCCACGGCGTGGCGCTCAAGCGCGTGAAGTAGGCCGCGGGGCGGCCTCGATCAGTAGTCCTTCCTCGGCCGCATGG
Source organism: uncultured Planctomycetales bacterium (assembly GCA_964395295.1). Taxonomy (GTDB): domain Bacteria; phylum Planctomycetota; class MHYJ01; order MHYJ01; family JACPRB01; genus CAYNDR01. The sequence continues at coordinate 1,372 of CAYNDR010000148.1, read as the reverse complement.
CGCGCTCGACCTCGTCGATCTCGCGCGGCGCGCCGGCGGAGAGGCGCTCGAATCCCTCCGGCGTGACGAGATAGAGGTCCTCGATCCGGATGCCGTAGCCGGCGTCCTTGTCGTACCAGCCGGGCTCGATGGTGACCACCATGCCGGGGGCGAACTTCTCCCGGTAGGTCCCCGAGTCGTGCACGTTCATCCCCACGTAGTGGCCGATCATGTGGGCCACGGAGCGGTCCTTCGAGTGGGCGTAGGACCACTTCGTCAGGCCGCGCTCCTCGAAGACGGCCCGGGCGGCGCGTTCGAGGGCCCCGAATCCCGCGCCCGGGCGCAGGGCCTTCTCGGCCGCCTTCTGGGCGTCGAGGACGCACTGGTAGTGCCGCCGCTGTTCCGGGCTGAAGCGCCCGGAGACCGGGAACGTCCGCGTGATGTCGGTGGAGTAGCCGTCGCAGGAGGCCCCGATGTCGCACAGGAGGAGCGTCCCCTCCGGGACTTCCTTGTCGTTGTCCATGTAGTGGAGGATCGTCCCGTTCCTCCCCGCCCCGAGGATGGGAGGGAAGCCGACCTCGGGGCATCCGTTCGCCTTGAAGGCCCCCAGCACGATCTCCTGGATGCCCTTCTCGTTCATCCCCGGCTTGAGGCCCTTCATGATCCCGTCGAAGGCGGCCGCCGTGGCCTCCGAGGCCTTCCGGATGAGCCGGACCTCGGACTCGGACTTGACCAGCCGCATCCGCACCAGCTCGTCCCGGAGCGGCCCGGCCACGACCTCCGCCCCCGTGGCGGCCTTCTGCAGGAGCTCCAGGTGTTTCCCGCGGAGCCTGGCGAAGACCCGCGCCTTCCCGGCCAGGTTCGCGGCGGCCCACTCGGGGAACCGGGAGACGTCGTGGATCTCCTCGGCGCCCGTGTCGGCCCGGCCGGGGTCGCCCGTGAAGACGTGCGCCTTCCCGTCCTTGAGGACCAGGAGGCCCTCGGCGTCGTGGAATCCCGTCAGGTATTTGAAGTCGAGGATGGGGGCGTTCTCGTCGTCGCCCGGCCCCTTCAGGACCCCGGCATCGAGGACCAGCGCGCCCCCCGGCAGACGCCGGGCCAGCGCCGCCCGGCGCTGGTCGAACTCCGCTTTGGAAATGCGGAGCGGCCGCTCCGCCTCCTGAACCAGCAGGACGAAGAACGCCAGGAGCCAGCGCATGCGGCCTCCGAAGACAGGGGGACAAGCCCCGGGATCATTGTACGACGGCGGGACCTTCCCGGATAGCCGGACCCGGGCGATGCCCTACAGCTTGGCCTCGTAGCTCAGGCGGCCCACGCGGGCGGCGAGGTCCTTCTCCAGCTTCTCCAGCTCCTCCCGCATCTCCTTGATCTCCTTGCGGAAGTCGCGGAGCTT
>CAYNDR010000147.1:0-14771 GCA_964395295.1 uncultured Planctomycetales bacterium | reverse complement strand
GAGCAGGCCAAGGAGTTCCGCCCGAAGCTCGTCGCCGTGGCCGACGCGGACCGCCGCGCCGAGGTCGCCGCCGCGCTTCCCTTCGCGGACGTAGTTGCCGACCTTGCCGACCTCGCCGATGTTGCCGACGTGGTGGTCAACGGGGTGGTCGGGTTCGCCGGCTTGCCGGTCACGGTGCGCACGTTGCGGCTCGGGAAGCGCCTGGCCCTGGCGGACGAGGCGAAAGTGGCGGCCCCCGGCATCAATCTCCTGGAGATCATCTACCCCAAGCAGGACGGCGTTGTGGGCGACTGGGCCTTCGACGGCCCGGCGCTCGTCTCGCCCGCCGTGGAGTGGGCCTGCCTCCAGGTCCCTTACGAACCTCCCGAGGAATACGATCTCAGGATCCTCGTGGAGCGGAAGTCGGGCGGAGATGCCTTCATCATGGGACTGGTGGCGGGGGAAAGGCAGTTCCGGGCGATGCTGGACGGCCGCGGCGGGGGGACGGCGGGATTCGACGTCCTCGACGGCAACAAGCTGGCGTTTGACAACGAGACCACGCGCAAGGTCAGGGTGTTCGAGGACGAAAAGGCCAAAGCGATCCTGTGTTGCGTGAGGAAGGGGGGCGCGACGGTGTCGGTGGACGGGAAGACCCGGCTCGAATGGAAAGGGAGTTACGCTCGCTTCAGCAATCACACCAAGTTCTCGGTCCCCAACAAGCGGGCTCTTTACCTGGCGGCGTACGCGACGTGCTACCGCATCAGCCAGGCGAGCCTGGTCCCGGTTTCGGGGCAGGGGAAGAAGCTCCGGTAGGGGGCGCGGGCTCGGCGGGAGCGTTCATCCATCGTTGGCCTTGCCTGCTCGGGGAAAGCTATAATCTCCGGCGTATAAACGATAGGCGGCACGGGCGGGATTCGGGATCCCATCACACGGAGACGGCCATGATCACGAGACGCACCTTCCTTCAGGGGTCGGCGGCGGGGCTGGCGGCGTTCCCCGCGTTCCCGCGGCTGTGGGCGGCGGAGACGGCGCCGAAGATCCGTATCAGCTGCTGCCACACCGACTTCGCGGACGCGAAGAAGTCGGGCCTTGAGGGCGTCGAGCTCAACGTCGGCGGGCCGGCCGAGAAGCTCAAGATCGCCGATCCCGAATACCGCGCGAAGCTCAAGGACCAGATGAGGGAGACGAGCCTGGCCACCTCCTCCTTCATGATGGGCCTCTTCAACTCGACTCCCCTGGCCAGCGACCCGCGCGGGCCGGCGTGGCTGGAGCAGAGCATCGACGCCGCCAAGGACCTCGGGGCGCAGACGATCCTCATCGCGTTCTTCGGGAAGGGCAGCCTCAAGCAGGGCAAGGAGCTCAAGAAGGCCGACATCGACGTCGTGGTCGAGCGCATCAAGGCCGCCGCGCCCCGGGCCAAGGAGGCCGGCGTCTTCCTCGGCATCGAGAACACGCTCTCCGCGGAGCAGAACCTCGAGATCCTCGGGAGGATCGGCCACGACTCGGTCCGCATCTACTACGACTGCTACAACCTCACGGGCGAAGGCTACGACGTTCCCGCCGAGATCCGTTTGCTCAAGGACCGCATCTCGATCTTCCACTTCAAGAACGGCCCCGATTACCTCGAGAGCGGCAAGATGAAGTGGGAGCCCATCGCCGAGGCGATCAGGGAGATCCGCTACGAGGGCTGGATCGTCCTGGAGACCTCCTGCCCCTCGAAGGACCGCGTGGCCGACGACAGGAAGAACGCCGACTACATCCGGAAGCTCTTCGGGATCTAGGCGATGAAGACCGCGGCCGCGGCCGTCCTGGCGCTCTCGGCCCTCGCCGCCGGCGGAGCCCCGTCCGAGGAGAAGCTCAACGTCCTTTTCATCGCCTCGGACGACCTGAACTGCGAACTCGGGTGCTACGGCCACGCCGTCGTCAGGACCCCCCATATCGACCGGATCGCCGCGCGGGGGACGCGCTTCGACCGCGCCTACTGCCAGTTCCCCCTCTGCAGCCCCAGCCGGACGTCGCTCATGACCGGGCTCCGGCCGGACACGACCGAGGTCTTCGACCTCAAGAGGCACTTCCGCGACGTCCTCCCGGACGCGGTCACGCTCCCGCAGGCGTTCCGGAAGAACGGCTACGTCGCGGCGCGGGTGGGGAAGATCTACCACTACGGCGTGCCGGGCGAGATCGGCACCAACGGCCTCGACGATCCGGCGTCGTGGGACTCGGTCTTCAACCCCCGCGGGCGCGACAAGGACGAGGAGGGGAAGCTCACGAACCACACCCCCAAGCGCGGCCTCGGGAGCTCGCTCAGCTTCCTCAAGGCCGAAGGAGCCGACGAGGAGCAGACGGACGGGATCGGCGCCACGGAGGCCGTCAAGCTCCTGGAGAAGCACAGGGACCGGCCGTTCTTCATCGCCTGCGGCTTCTACCGCCCGCACTGCCCCTACGTGGCGCCGAAGAAGTACTTCGATCAGGTCCCGTTGGACCGGGTGAGGATGCCGGAATTCCCGCAGGACTTCCCGTCGCGGGTCCCGAAGCCGGCCACCGCCTCCACGACGCCCTGGCCCTGGTTCGGCGTCACCGAGCCTCAGGCCCGGGAATCCCTCCAGGCCTACTGGGCGTCGATCGAGTTCATGGACGCGCAGGTGGGGCGCCTCCTCGACGCCCTCGACCGGCTTGGGCTGGCGGACCGGACGGTCGTGGCCTTCTGGGGCGACAACGGCTACCACACGGGGGACCTGGGCCTCTGGAAGAAGCAGAGCCTGTTCGAGAAATCCGCGCGGGTCCCGCTCCTCGTCGCCGCGCCCGGGCAGAAGGCGAAGGGCAAGGGGTGCGGGCGCACGGTGGAGCTCCTGGATCTCTACCCCACGCTGGCGGATCTCTGCGGGCTGGCGCCGCCGGCCGGCCTCGCGGGGAAGAGCCTCCGGCCGCTCCTGGACGACCCCGGGGCCGCCTGGGACAAGCCCGCCTTCACCCAGGTCTGGCGCGGCGGCTTCCCGGGCCACAGCGTGCGGACGGAGCGCTGGCGCTACACGGAGTGGGACGGCGGCCGGCTGGGCGCGGAGCTCTACGACTATTCCACCGACCCCGGAGAGACGCGCAGCTTGGCCGAGGACGGAAAGCACGCCTCCACCGTGGCGGAGCTGAAGGCCCTCGTCCAGAAGAACTGGGCGAAGAGCTACCGGCCGGGGGGGAAGAAGGCGGGGGAGAAATAGTCCGGCTGAGCCGCCGCCGCCGCTTCCGGCGTATTAGGCGGAGAGCCTCGGAGGAGGTCCGGCATGGGTTTCCCGGTCACGCGCCGCGAATTCATCGCCGGCGCGGCCGCCGCCGCGGTCCTCTCCGGGATTCCGGGGAAGGCCGGCCTTCACGTCGGGTGCCGGGACGTCCATCTGAAGGCGACGGGCGCGGCGGACTGCTGGGCGGCGCTGGCCGCGATCGGCGCCGACGGCATCGAGGCCGAGATCAGCGAGTCCCTGGTCCTTCAGGGCCTCTACCCTGCGGGCTACTCCGTGGCCGACGACGCCGGCCTGGCGAAGCTGGCCGCCGATCTCAAGGCCTCCGGCAAGCGCATCTCCGCCTTCTGCATGCACAACCAGTTCGACAAGCGGCCCGACGCCGAGGTGGAGTGGATCACGAAGGCCGCGCGGGCCGCCAAGGCCCTGGGCGTCCCCGCCCTCCGCATCGACGTCGTCCCCCAGAAGTCGGGCCGCGAAGCCTTCCTGAAGCTGGCCGTGGAGACCCTGAAAAAGGCGGTCCAGGCGACCGAGACGACGGGCGTGGGCCTGGGCATCGAGAACCACGGGAACACGACGAACGCCCCCGAGTTCCTGAAGGCGCTCTTCGACGGCGTGGGATCGAAGCGGCTGGGGCTCACCCTCGACACGGGTAACTTCTACTGGTTCGGGCACCCGCTCTCGAAGATCTACGAGTACTTCGAGGCGCTGGCCCCGCGCGTCTTCCACACCCACTGCAAGAGCATCCGGTATCCGGAGGCGGAGCGGGAGAAGAAGCGCCCGATGGGGTGGGAGTACGGGAAGTACTGCTGTCCGATCGACGAGGGCGACGTGGACTTCAAGCGCCTCGTGTCGATTCTCAGGAAGGCGGGGTATGCGAACGACCTCTGCGTCGAGGACGAGTCGCTGGGGAGGTTCCCCGCGGCGGAGCGGAAGGCGGTCCTCGCGCGGGAAGTGGCTTTTCTCAAGGCGCTCCTGTAGGCCGGCGCCGGATTGATGAAAGGGAGGATCGGAACATGAGCATGTCCATGGACCGTCGGGAGTTCCTTCGGAACGGCGGGCTGGCGGCGGGCGCCGCGGCGGCCGGACTCTGGGGAGGCCGGGCCCTGTCCGCGCAGGAGGTCAAGGGGAGCACGCCCTGTGCGGAGAAGCTGGGGTGGAAGATGTCCGTCCAGCTCTACACGTACCGGCGGTACCCCTTCCTCGAGGCCATGGAGAAGATCGCGGCGCTCGGGATCCGCCACGTCGAGATCTGCTTCTTCCTCGGCTACGACAAGGCGCGGCCCAAGCTCAAGACGAACGAGGACCTCCCCCCCGACGTCCGCAAGGAGCTCAAGGACAAGCTCGCCGAGCGCGGGATGTCCCTCTCGTCCTTCTACGCCGACCTGGGCGCCAACGCGGACAAGGCGAAGAAGATCTTCGAGTTCTGCAAGGAGATGGGCACGGGCGTCATCGTGGCCGAGCCGCCGGCCTCGGCCCTGGAGATGATCGACAAGCTCTGCGAGGAGTACGGCGTCAACGTGGGCATCCACAACCACCCCGAGAAGAAGGGGTACGCGTACTGGAAGCCCGAGGGCGTGCTGGAAGCGGTCAAGGACCGCAGCAAGCGGATCGGCGCCTGCTGCGACACCGGCCACTGGGTCCGCTCCGGGATCGACCCCGTGGAGTGCCTCAAGAAGATGGAGGGGCGCATCATCGGCTTCCACCTCAAGGACGCCGCCGAGATGGACAAGCGCAACGCCAAGGACACGATCCTGGGCGAGGGGAAAGCCAACTACAAGGAAGTCCTCAAGGAGCTCAAGCGGCAGGGGTACAAGGGCCTCACGACCGTCGAGTACGAGGAGGACACCCCGGCGCTCCAGGACGACATGGTCAAGAACGTGGCCTTCGTCGAGTCCGTGGCGAAGGAACTGGGGGGATAGGGTCATGGCGGCCCTGGTCAACGCCGCGCTGATGCTCTGCACTCTGCAGGCGGGCGACGAGACCGCCGCCGGCTGGGTCAAGCACCCCGGCAATCCCGTCCTGGGCGGCAAGCTCTGCACCTGCTTCGACATCGCCGTCCTCCGCGAGGGCGACCTCTACCGGATGTACTTCTCCTGGCGGCCGAAGAAGAGCGTGGCGCTCGCGGAGAGCCGCGACGGCGCCTCGTGGTCGGAGCCCGAGATCGTCCTCGGCCCCGAGAAGTCCACCGGGTGGGAAGACGACATGAACCGGCCCGTGGTCGTCAAGCGGGACGACGGGTATCACCTGTGGTACACCGGGCAGGCGAAGGGCAAGTCGTGGATCGGGTACGCCACGAGCGCCGACGGCAAGGCGTGGAAGCGGATGAGCGCGAAGCCCGTGCTTTCCGCGGAGAGGCCGTGGGAGAAGGCCGCCGTCATGTGCCCCCACGTGATCTGGGACGCGGAGGCGAAGCTCTGGCGGATGTGGTACTCCGGCGGCGAGCAGTACGAGCCGGACGCCATCGGGTACGCCACGAGCCCCGACGGCCTGGCGTGGACCAAACTCGAGGCCAATCCCGTCTTCGCGGCCGATCCGAAGGCGGAGTGGGAGAAGCACAAGGTCACGGCCTGCCAGGTGGAGAAGCGCGGCGGGTGGCACCTGATGTTCTACATCGGATTCCGCGACCTGCACCGCGCCCAGATCGGCATCGCGCGGTCGAAGGACGGGATCTCGGGATGGGAGCGCCACCCGGCCAACCCGATCCTCCGGCCGGGCCAGGACAAGTGGGACCACGACGCCTGCTACAAGCCCTATGCCATCTTCGACGGGAAGAAGTGGCTCCTCTGGTACAACGGCCGGCGCAAGAACATGGAACAGATCGGGCTGGCCACGCACGAGGGCGAGGACCTGGGATTCCCGGCGGCGGGGGGCGCGGCGCCGCCGGTCCTGGGGACGGAGAAGCTCCGGGGCTACGTGGACGCCTTCAATAAAAACGACCGCGAGCTCTATCCCCAGCACGTCCCCAACGCCGCCGCCTTCGAGTTCCTCCGCGGCAACGTCCCGCTCTTCGAGTGCCCCGACAAGGAGATCGAGGAGATCTACCACTTCCGCTGGTGGACGTACCGGAAGCACATCAAGCAGACGCCCGACGGATTCGTAATCACCGAGTTCCTGCCCAAGGTCTCGTGGTCGGGGAAGCACAACGCGATCAGCTGCCCCGCGGGACACCACCTCTACGAGGGCCGCTGGCTCCACGATCCGAAGGTTCTCGACGACTACTCGATCTACTGGTTCCGCAAGGGCGGCGAGCCCCGGCGGTACAGCTTCTGGGCGGCCGACGCGGTGTGGGCGCGGTCCCTGGTCGGCGGGGACACCGGCCTCGCGAAGGACCTCCTCCCCGACCTCGTCCGGAACTGGGAGGCGTGGGAGAAGGACCGCCTTGATCCGAGCGGCCTTTTCTGGCAGGTCGACGACCGCGACGGGATGGAGGTCTCCATCGGCGGGAGCGGATGCCGGGCCACGATCAACAGCTACCAGTACGGCGACGCCGTGGCGATCGCGAAGATCGCAAAGATGGCCGGGCAGGGTGATCTCGCGCAGGCTTACGAGGAGAAGGCGGCCCGCATCCGGCGGCTGGTCCAGGAGAAGCTCTGGGATCCCGAGGCACGGTTCTTCAAGGTCCTCCCGCGCGGGGAGGGGAAGAAGCTCGCCGACGTGCGGGAGCTCCACGGCTTCACGCCCTGGTACGTCAACCTTCCCGATGCCGACAAGGCCGTGGCGTGGAAGCAGATCATGGACCCGCAGGGCTTCTGCGCCCCCTTCGGTCCCACGACGGCCGAACAACGCCACCCAAAATTCGCGCTCTCGTACAAGGGCCACGAGTGCCAATGGAACGGCCCGAGCTGGCCCTACGCGACGTCGATCACCCTGACCGCCCTGGCCAACCTGCTTAACGGCCGGGATCAGGATGTGGTGACCCGGAAGGAATACCTGGAGATGCTCAAGATCTACGCGAAGTCCCACCGCCTCAAGCGCGACGACGGGACGGTCGTCCCGTGGATCGACGAGAACCTCAATCCGCAGACAGGGGACTGGATCTCGCGGACGCGGCTGAAGTCGTGGAAGAACGGGACCTGGGACGCGGGGAAGGGGGGCGAGGAGCGCGGCAAGGACTACAACCACTCGACCTTCTGCGACCTCGTGATCACGGGGCTCGTGGGCCTCCGGCCCCGCGCCGACTACACGGTCTAGGTCAATCCGCTCCTCCCCGAGGGGGCGTGGGACTGGTTCTGCCTGGACCGCGTCCGATACCACGGCCGGACGCTGACGATCCTCTACGACAAGTCGGGCGAGCGCTACAAGCGGGGAAAGGGGCTCCGCGTGCTGGCGGACGGCCGGGAGATCGCGGCGTCCGAGAAGCTGGGCCGCTTGACGGGCGAACTCCGCTAGGTTGCCGTGCTGGACCGGATCGGCGTTCCGTTGTACATTCCCCGGACAGGAGATTCCCATGCCGATGGATTGGGCGCCCGCGTGGTGGCCGTTCGCGATCCTCGTCATTTCCGTCGCGCTGATCGTGGTCCAGATCACGGTCCTGAAGATCAACGCCTTCCTCGCGCTCGTCCTGGCCGCGATCGTGGCCGGCCTGCTGGCGCCCGTGGGCTCCCTGCCGGGCGAGCCCGCCGCCAGCCACTGGGTCCAGGCGGCGGAGGTGACGGCCGCGAAGTTCGGCGAGGTGGCGGGCGGCATCGGGATCGCCATCGCCCTGGCCTCCGTCCTGAGCATGTGCCTGATGGAGAGCGGGGCGGCGGACAAGGTCGTCCGGCGCTTCCTGGCGGTCTTCGGGCCGAAGCGGGCGGGGATCGCCCTCCTCGCCAGCAGCTACCTGATTTCCATCCCGATCTTCTTCGACATCTTCTTCATGCTGCTGCTGCCGCTGGCGCGGGCCCTGCGCCTGCGGACGGGGAAGGACTATCTCCTCTTCATGATGGCCATCTGCTGCGCGGGGACGGTCACGCACAGCATGGTGGCGCCCCACCCGGGGCCGCTGGCCATGGCCGACGCGCTGAAGCTCGACCTGGGCATCACGATCGTGGCCGGGCTCCTGGTCGGCATCGTGCCGGTGGCGGCTTCCTGGCTGTACTCCCTCTGGATCAGCCGGCGCATGGACGTCCCGATGCGCGAGATGCCGGGGGCGTCGTTGAAGGACCTGGAGGCCGTGGCCTCGAAGCCGGAGTCCGAGCTCCCGTCCTTCTGCCTTTCGATCCTGCCCGTGATCCTGCCGATCGTGCTGATCTCGGCGGCCTCGACCCTGAAGGCGCTCGGGGGCGCGGCGCGGTTCCCGTCCCTCTATCCCCCGGTGGAGTTTGCCGGGAACCGGAATATCGCCCTGCTGATCGGCCTGGCGATCGCGATGGCGACGCTGGCCCGGCAGCGCGGCCTGTCGCTGGCGAGGATCGGCGACCTCGTCGGGCCGCCGCTCCAGACGGCCGGGATCGTCATCCTCATCACCGCCGCCGGGGGGGCCTTCGGGAAGATGCTCCAGCACGCCGGCGTGGGCGAGGCCATCAAGAGCGCGGTGGCGGGGCGCGAGGTGAACGTGATCCTCCTTTCCTACGCCGTCGCCTGCGTCATCCGGGTCGCCCAGGGGTCGGCCACCGTGGCGATGCTCACGACCGCCGGGATGATGATGCCGATCATCGAGGGCGGCGCGGGGCTGCCCTACCATCCGGTCTACATCTTCCTCTCGATCGGATTCGGGGCCATGATCTTCTCCTGGATGAACGACAGCGGATTCTGGGTGGTGAGCCGGCTGGGCGGGATGACCGAGAAGGAGACGCTGAAGAGCTGGTCGGTCGTCGTCACGGTCAATCACGTCGCAGGCCTGATCGTTACCCGGGTCGCGTCCTGGATTTTCCCGATGGCCACCCGCTGATCCCCGGCGACGCCTTGCCGGTTGCGCCCGGCCTTCCCCTCAAGGGGCCCGCCGATATCACGGGAAAAAACCGCCGGCCTTCTTATAATTGGGCCCGTTCAGGACGAGCAACTTATGAAATACGCCATCGCCATCCTCTCGGTCCTCCTGGCGCCCCTCGCGGCCGCGGGCCAGGCGGCCAAGCCCGCCACCAACTCCTGCCTCGAATGCCATGAGCCGTCCGACACGGTGTTGAAAAAGAGCATCCACTACATGGTCGCCTGCGTGGCCTGCCACGGGGGCGACTTCAGGATCCAGAAGAAACTGACCGAGGACGAGAAGAAGGCCAAGGCGCACTCGCCCGACGCCGCCGAGCCGTTCGTGGCCGTCCCCGAGGACAAGTGCTTCCGCTGCCACAAGAACGAGAACGAGGCCAACAACCGCGGGGCGCACGGCCTGCCCATGAAGTCCCGCGGGCCCGTCGCCTGCAAGCAGTGCCATGCCAAGGATCCCGCCGCCCCCAGCGCCCACATGATCGAGAAGATCTCCTTCGAGCCCGGGGGCATCCCCGGCCGCCTCCGGACGGGGGCCGACACGGCCTTCGTCCACCGCATCGGCCTCTTCGACGCGAAGAAGAAGCTGATCGACGGGAAATCGGTCGAGCCCTACAGCCCCATGACGACCTGCGGGAAGTGCCACGACTACCCGGCGGTTTCCATGGGATGGCACTTCCAGGCGGGCCGTCCCGGCGCGGAGGACGGCCGCCCCGGCGAGCCGTGGATCCTCTGGGACACCGCCACGCAGACCCAGATTCCCCTTTCCTACCGCGCGTGGCCCGGGACGATGCGCCCGGCGGATGCGGGATTGACCGACTGGGACGTCGCCCGGCTCTTCGGGACCCATCACCCCGGCGGCGGCCCCATGGAGTGGATGCAGGACGGGAAGCGGCGCGACACGGCGGAGGAGAAGGGATCGAAGTGGAAGGCGAACGGCGCCCACGGGACCGACTGCCTCGCCTGCCACCTCGCCACGCCCTACAACCGGGAGGAGCGGGCCAACCAGCTCCGCGCCGCCCGGTTCCGGCTGGCCCCTGAGGCCGCGCTGGGGCTCTCCGCCCTGATACCGGCCGTCAAGAAGGTCACCCCGGATGGCGACGAGGTCTACGAGCCGATATCCCCCGCGGCCAAGCCGCCCTCCGGCGGCGCGGCGGTCCCCGTGGCGATCCGCGACGCCTCGCGCTTCGACGCCGAAGGCCGCGTGCTCCTGGATGTCACGCGGCATCCCCCCGCCCGCAACTGCCAAGCCTGCCACGCCACGCGCATGCCGGGGGCCGAGGGCGACCGCGACGTCCACCTGGCGGCCGGACTCCTTTGCATCGATTGCCACCGCAATTCGATCGATCACCGGATCACGCGCGGGGACGGCAACGGGTCGCTCACCTGCCGGGGCTGTCACGTGAGCGGCCGCCTCGGCGCGCCGCCGATCCCGCACCGCGGCCTCCCCGCGTTCCACCTCGAGAAGATCGCCTGCACGACCTGCCACAGCGGCCCGTGGCCGGACGAGTCGCTCCAGGCGGTCCAGACCGCGCGCGCCCACGGCCTTGGGCTGATTGCCCAGGAGGACCTCGACGGGCGCGCCCTGCCCGCCGTGCGGGCGCCGGTCTACCGGCCGGACGGTCACGGGCAGATCCGCCCGCACTACGCGGTCTGGCCGGCGTGGTGGGGGGAGAAGAAGGAGGGGAAGCTGGTCCCGCTCTCCCTGGCGCGGGTGAAGGAGGCGCTGGAGGAGTTGAAGAAGGCGGCCGCCGACCCGGGCGGGGCCGCCCTGCTGGCCAAGCTGAAGGAGAAAGGCGTCGCGGAGCCCGTGCGCGTGGCGGGCGGGCGCGTCTATCGGCTGGAGGGGGGCGCGATGGTGTCAGCGGAGACCCCCGAGGCGGGGGCGGTCACCTGGCCGATCGGGCACGACGTCCGTCCCGCACCGCAGGCGCTCGGCGCCGGCGGCTGCTCCGACTGTCACTCCAACTCGTCGCCCTTCTTCTTCGGCAAGGTGGCGGCGGCGCCGGCGGGGCCGGACGGCCAGTCGGCGTCGAAGCGGATGAACGAGCACCTGGGGATGGGGGCGGCCACGATCCACTTGGGCGCGATGGCGGTGGTGATGCGCGAGACGGGGATGAAGTGGATCGCGGTCCTGCTGGTGCTGGGACTGCTGGCGGCGGGCCTGAGCCACATGGCGCTGAGCGTCCGGATCGCCTCCTGGCTGGGGGTCCCGGCGGCCCGGGCGGCGGGCCCGGCGCCCGACCTTTGCATCCCCCTGCGCTGGGTGCACTTCTGCGCGTGGGGTCTTGTCCTCGCGCTTATTGCCACGGGCGCGGGATTCCTTGTGACGTACGGGCCGTCGCCCCTGCCGGGCTTCTTCAGCAGTCGGCACGCCGTGCGTCTGCACGTGGCGGCGGGCCTGGTCTTCGCGGTCCTGGCGCCGGTCCTGGCGGCCGCGTGGATCGTCCTGGGGATCGTGAAGAAGCGCGGGGCGGACTGGGTGAACGCCTGGGGCGGTTTCCTGTGGATGGCACGGGGCCGCGGGGAGGGGAAGATCGCCGGGTGGGACAGGCTATGGATCTGGTTCGACCTCGCGTGCGCCCTGGGGGTGGCCGCCACGGGGCTGGTCATGGCGATGCGCGTGACAGCGGTGGGGAACCTGGCGGGGGAGGCCCTGCGCCGCCTGCCGGACCACCACCTCCTGGGGCCGCTCGCCTACGCGGTTCACGGGATGGCGGGCGCGGCCCTCATCGGCCGGCTGGCCCTTCACCTCTATTCGGTCGCCTTCCTGCGAAAGGGCGCTGTTAACTCTGTCGAGTCGCCACTGCGTTAACAGCCTGTTAACTCTGTCGAGTCGCGACAGAGTTAACACCTCGCGTCGCCGAAGGAGATGCCCAGGGCGCGGGCGGCCTGGACGGTGTCGCCGCCGGGGGGGACCCTCTTCAGGCGCCCCCGGACCCGGGAGAGAGGGACGGCCACGATGTCCTGGCCGTCCAGGGCCACCATCCGGCCGAAGCGGCCTTCCTGGATGAACCGCACCGCCGCCGCCCCGAAGCGGGTGGCCAGGAGGCGGTCGAATGGGGTGGGCGAACCGCCGCGCTGGAGGTGACCCAGGACGAGGGAACGGCACGGCCGCCCCGTGAGCTCTTCGATCCGGAGGGCGAGGTCCTCCGCGACGCCCCCCAGCCGCGCCGGCTGGCCCCCCATTCCCGCCGGGGCCTGGGTGAGCCGCGTCCCGTCCCGCTCCACGGCCCCCTCCGCGGCCACGATGACACAGAAGTTCCGGCCGCTCCGGTACCGCGCCCGCACCGCCCGGCAGACCGACTCGACCGTGAAGGGGATCTCGGGGATCAGGATCACGTCCGCCCCCCCCGCGATGCCCGAATGGAGGGCGATCCACCCGACGTCCCGCCCCATCACCTCCGCGACCATCACCCGCCCGTGGCTCTCGGCGGTGGAGTCCAGCCTGTCCAGGGCCTCCGTGGCCGTGCTCACCGCCGTGTCGAAGCCGAAGGTCATCGCGGTGCCGGCGATGTCGTTGTCGATCGTCTTGGGGACCCCCACGACCCTGAGCCCCTTCCGGAACAGCCTCTCGGCGATCGCCAGCGAGCCGTCCCCCCCGATGGTCACGTGGGCGTCGATCCGGAGGCGGCGGAAGTTGCGGAGGAGCCGGTCGCTCACGTCCCGCTCCCGTCCGGCGACGGGGTACCTGAACGGATCGCCGCTCGTGGTGGCGCCCAGGATCGTGCCCCCCCGGCCGAGGAGGCCGCGCACGTCGGCCCGCCGGAGGCGGCGTACGCCTTTCATCGTGAGCAGGCCGTCGTAGCCGCGGTCGATCCCATAGGCCTCCCAGCCCAGGGACTCGGCGCCGCGGACGACGGCGCGGATGACGGCGTTGAGGCCGGGGGCGTCCCCCCCCGCCGTGCAGATCGAGATGCGCCGGATGCGCGGCCGCGTCATGGCCGGGTCCCGTCCTTCCGGTACTCGATCTCGCGGATGTCGGCCAGGCGGCCGAACTCCATGCCGAGGCGCGCCGCGAGGCAGCTCCCCACGGCCTCGTCGTGCCGGTGGCCCCAGCAGCGCGGGTCCTTGGAGACGAATCCCTGCGGCTTCCCCGGCTTGACGGCCTTCACGGCCTCGGGCGCGTGGTCGCTCAGGTAGGGGCCCTCGAAGAGCCCTTTCCCGCAGGCCCTGAAGAGGCCGTCCAGCCACTCCCGGCTCCGGGCGTTCGCGAGGTCCAGGCCGATGAACGTCCCGTTCATGAGCTTGAGCCCCATCGCCTCGTCGCGGGTGGTCTTGAACGCGGCCAGGCAGGCGTCGCTCGCCCAGTTCCCCAGCTTCTCGTCGCCCGCCACGAGCAGGTGGCCCCCGTGCTCGATCCGGTCGAAGAGCGGCCCGAGGGGGCGCACGGCCACGCAGGGGGCGTCGAGCCAGAGGACGATCCGGTGCCCCCGCTCGGCGGCGGCCCGGAGCGCGTGGAGCTTGAAGGCGTAGGGGCTTTTCTTGTGGCTCGGACTGCCGGGGGGGAAGCCGTCCTTCCACGCCAGCAGGCTCTCCCTGTATTTCACCGCGGCCAGGCTCTTCACGAGGCGCTCCTGGAGGGGGACGTACCGGTCGGTCGCGACGTTGACGATGCAGCGGCTCATCGGAACGGATTCACGTGCCCCGCGAAGGTCTCGAGGTCCCCGTAGTTGTCGTACCAGCTCGTGTACATGATGCCGATCGTCCCGGGGTATTTCCTCGCCGACTCCAGCCAGTCGCGGGCGCGCTCGGGCATCTTGTCGTAGTAGCCGGCGATCAGCGTCCGGTGGCCGCGCGCGGCCCACCAGGACAGGTTCTCCTCGCGGCGGTCGAAGTACCAGTTGGCGATGATGACGTCCCGGTCGAGCCCCTCCCACGTGCCGGTGAGGTCGCCGCGCACGAGGCAGTAGTGGTCGTGCGCGTTGTGGAAGGGGTCGAAGACGTCGTTCCAGGTGTAGATCTCGCGGTCCGGGCTGATCTCGCGGAGGATGCGGGTCGCGGCCCGGGCGCTCTCGGCCACGATCTGCGCCGGCGTGAGGTCCCGGCGGCGGCAGGACTCGTCCCAGTTGAGGACGCGGATCTCGTCGAAGGCCATGAGGTACGCCTTGGGGGCGAAGAGGGCCTGGAGTCGCCTCGCCTGGTCGCGCAGGATCTCCCAGGTCCTGGGCTCCGAGGGGCAGATCATCGTCTGGCCGTGGTCCGGCATCGAGAGCGCGTGGAAGTAGGAGACGCGCAGGCGCGTTCCATCGGGCAGGTTCGTCCGGATCGCGGGCGGCTCGCGCCAGGTGTCGTGGTCGCGGCCGGCCGCGACGTCGGCCAGGCCCGGGTCGGCGACCTTCTCGAAGTCGCGGCCCTCGGCGAGGGCGCGGCCGTCCTCCGTCCGGACCGAGAGGGGCGCGCCCTCCCTCCGGATGAGGTTGTAGAGCCCGACCTCCTCGATCTTCGGATCGGCCCACGCCAGCTCGCCCGTCTCCCCGTCCCAGCAGCCGAGGTACAGGTCCACCTGTTCGGCCTCGAGGGAGTTGAAGTAGGCGTGGTGGACGGTCCAGTCCTGGGTGGGCTTGACGCCGAGGTAGCGGTAGTTGAGCATCCGACCGCGGCCCACGGTGAAGACGCGCGGCGTGCCGCGGAACTCCCGCGTGCGGACCTTGA
>CAYNDR010000146.1:13543-14846 GCA_964395295.1 uncultured Planctomycetales bacterium | reverse complement strand
TCCAGTGAGGGATTATAAATCAAAGCGTTTGATTTATAACATCCCAGGGAGGCAAGGGAAATCCGATTTCCGATGAACCCTGGTGTCTCATCATACGTTGAATAGGTAACGGCGTTACCGGGCCGTTACGCCGCAGGGCGGCTGGCGTCCAATATCCGTGGGAAAGGGCGTGGCACGGCCTTTGCGCCGGTGGAGCGGGAGGCTTGCGTGATCGGGAGCATTTTCAAGGGCTATCAGGTTCTCGACAAGATCAAGGACGGGAGCGTCGGCACCGTCTGGCGGGCGCAGGATGCCCGCGGGCGGGCCGTGGCCCTGAAGCAGTTGGCGCTCAAGCACGCCGCGGTGCCGGGCAAGCGGAGGACCTTCGAGCGCGAGGCGCGCATCACTTCCAGGTTCGACCACAAGAACATCATCAAGATCTGCGAGTACGTCCCCGCCGACCCCCAGCCGTTCTTCGTCATGGAGTACTTCGAGAGCGAGAACCTCAAGTTCTCCATGATGCGCCTGCCGGAGCGCGTGGATGGCCGGGAGTTCTCGATCCTCTCGCAGGTGGCGCGGGCCCTGGCGCACGTCCACTCCAGGCGCATCATCCACAGGGACATGAAACCCGAGAACGTCCTCGTCTCCGCCAAGTCCGAGGTCCGGCTGATCGATTTCTCCCTTGCCATGACGCGGATGGACCGCCTTCTGCGGTTCCGGAAGCGCGTGGAGGGCACCCCGCAGTACATGTCCCCCGAGCAGGTCCGCGGCGAGGCCGGCGACGAGCGGAGCGACGTCTACTCCTTCGGCGTCATGGCCTACGAGCTCCTGGCCAAGAGGCCGCCGCTCACGGCGGGGAATCCCCATGGGCTACTCGAGAAGCACCTCAAGGAGACGCCGCCGCCCATGCGGACGTACGTCCCCACGATCGCGCCGGACCTCGACCGGTTCGTGCTGACGATGCTGGCGAAGGACCCCGACCGCAGGCCGCCCCACATGGCGGTGGTCATGTCGGAGCTGGCGCGGTGGGAGAGGAAGGACAGCGTGGTCCGGCGGCGCCAGTCGGTCCGGCGGCCCAAGTCCGAGCTCCTCAAGAGCCCGGTGGAGCTGGCCTCCACGGGGGCCTGAACGCGCCGCGCGGGAGCTATTCGGTCAACCCCGAAGACGCGCGGACTGCCATCAGCGGCCCCCAAGGTCGATCCGCGCGCCCGGACCGGCCACGTTTGCCTTGCCCAGCACGGAGCCATCCGCGGCCTTGAGTACATACCCACCGGGGGGGAGGGGGGCGTAGGTCACCGCCGCTCCCGCGCCGAGCCTTCGGAGC
>CAYNDR010000146.1:0-13533 GCA_964395295.1 uncultured Planctomycetales bacterium | reverse complement strand
TCGTTGATGATGCCGATGCGCACTTCTTTTTTATCGCCGAGCAGCTTGGCCATGACGTCGGTCAACTCGTGGACCGGCTCCGGAATCAGATAGAGCGTCCGCTCCACCGCCGACGTCACCAGGAGGCTCGCGGAGCCGAAGTCCGCGCGGGCCTTGACGCCTGAGAGGTCGAGCCTGGCGATATGCCCCGCGGAGCTGAGGAGGAGATAGCGCCCGGGCAGAACGCCCTGTAGGCGCACCGATGGGGCGAGCCCTCGCAACTCGTGGACGGAAGAAACCCCATCCAGCCCGATAATCACCCCTCTGGTCCTCTTCTCGAACCCATCGGCCTCCTGCCCCAGGTCGGCCACGACCTCGGACAGGCCGGCGCCAATCTCGACGTCGACTTCCTGTCCGGGCGTCACGGCCACGGCAATCCAGCGGCCCCCCTGGAGCTGGAGCCCTCGGATCCCCGCCTCCACGCCGGCGAACTCGAACCTCCCCTCGCCGTCGGTCACGGCTTGGCGCGCGCGGTCCAGCGTCATGGGAAGGGCGCAGGCGGGCGCGCCATCCGGCCCGGTGATTTTCCCCCGGAGGACTCCCCGGGGCGGCAGGGCGACGCGCCAGGATTCCTCCACCGGCACGGTCACCGGGCTGAATTCCTCGTGCCATACGGTGACGAAGGCCGCATGCTTTCTGAGGATGAAGCGACCCGAGGCATCCGTGCGGCTTCCATCGAGAATCCTCTCCGGCTTGAAAGGTTTGAAGGGTTCATCACCGCGGCCCAATTCCTGGATCCCGGCGAAGGCCAGCGCCCCGGCGACCGGGATCCCGTCCTTGCCGGCCGCGAATCCCACGATCTCCTGCCCGCTGCGCACGACGAGGTCGACTTCGGTCCTCTCACCGGCGTTGAGGATGATCTCGCGCGGCGCCACGTCTTCGATCTCAGGATCCAATAGTCGCACGCGGGCTGTGGCTTGGCGGGTGCCTTCGGGCAGTTGGATGGGCGCCTCGTACTCCTCGCGCCTTGACGTGTGCTGGAAATAGCCTCCCCCCGGGACGGTCACGGCGAAACGGAAGGCTGCGAGGCGCCCGCCTCGCGAGAGATCGATCACGCGGACGACGACCAAAGCCTCTGAAGACCTCTCGGCCCGAGGGGCGGGAGGAACGACCGGGATCGGTTCGGTGACTGGTGTGGGGAGATCGCTCGCCGGTGTTGGGGTCGGTTGGGACCCGACGCGGACATCATGCGCGGGACGGCGTGCGGCGGTCGTCTCCATGGGCCGCTTGCGGAGGAGTCCGATCCCCAACAGAAGCGCGAATCCGGCGGCCAAGGCGATCCACAGGCCCTTTCCGCCGACCGTCGGCAGGGTCCGCCCGCCGATGCCAGCCCGGGTGAGGAAGGGCCCCGACAGGAGCCCCGGGGGGGCCGGGACGGGCTCGTTCGCCTGGAGGGCGCTGTCCAAGGCAAGCGCGAGACCTGCCAAGCCGGCCGCGGAGAGTGCCGCGCGGAGGCGATCCTTCCCCTTCTCGATCCGCTTCCAGACAGCCGCGGTGGAGCATCCCTCTTCGGAGGCGAGGGCCTCGATCGACTGGCGCTCGAAGAAACGTTGGACGATCAGGCGCCGAAGGTCGTCGTCCAGGTCCCGCAGGGCCTCATGGATCGCGTCCCTCAGTTCCGCAGGCGTAGATTCAGGCGGGTTCATGGTTGCGCTCCGGCTTTCATGGTCGCGCCGGCGCCCCCTCTTCTTCCGGAAATCGAGGGCGGTGTTCGTCGCGACCCGGTACATCCACCGGTCGAAGGCGGGGGCGTCGGGAAGGGAATTGACCCCGCGGACGACTTCGAGGAGGACCTCCTGAGCGGCGTCCTCGGCATCCTGGGAATGCCGCAGGATCTGATGGCAAAGGTTGTAAATGGGAGTCTGGCAGGCGACCAGAAGGGCCATGAGCGAGTCCTTGCCCGGGCGGGCTCGGTATTCCAGGAAACCCTGCTGTTGCGTATTCATTCCCAATCCCCATTGTACATGGCGACGGCGGGCCCCGCTTTTTTACCAGAAATCGGAGGATGCCGGGGGGCAGGGGTGGGACGGCAGGCCTCCTTGGAAGCCCGCTCCGGATTTCAGCAGATATTCGCGTAATTCCTTGGGGGACAAGCGGTTGCCGGATGTCGCTTTAAAGCGACATTGGCGCTGACGGGGTTGATGGGAGTGGGGAAATTACCCGATCGACTTGTCAAGGGGTGCGATCCGCACCGTCGGTGAGCCAGCTTAGCGGGAACCGCGCGAAGGTGATCTTCTCGTAGGGCGACTTCTCGCCGCGCTCGTAGAGGCAGCCGATCGAGAGGTCGGGGAGCACGGCCAGGCACGAGTAGGCGGAGGGGCCCTCGTGGAGGAGCTTCTCCGCCGGCCAGGTCTGCCCTTCGTCGCAGCTCAGGCGCACCGTCATCCGCGTCCGGCTCTTTTCGGTCCCCGGATTGGAGAAGAGCAGGCGGTTTTTCGCGTGTCCCGGCCGGAGGGTGTACCGGAGGAGGCTCGCCTGGCAGACGGGCTCGACAAGCACGGGGTCGAACCGGACCTCGGACCAGGTGAGCCCGCCGTCCTTGCTCGCGGCCACGCCGCGCTGGCGCTTCGAAGAGCCGTGGTTCCGCATGTTGAGCAGGAGCGAGCCGTCCGCCAGTTCCGCCACCTGGCACTCGTTGTGGTGGTCGCTCGCCATGCCGCCCGTCCGCCAGCTCTTGCCGTGGTCGTCGCTGAAGATCACGAAGGAATGGGCCTTCTTCCCGCCGAGCGTGACCGAGTCGCAGGGAACGACGAGACGGCCGTCCTTGAGCTGGATGCCGATGCCCGGGCCCGTGGCGAACCACGTCCACTCCGGCTTCTTGACCGAGGAGGTGATCTCCGCGGGTTTCGCCCACGTGGCCCCGTCGTCGTCGCTTCGGGAGATCCATACCGTGCGCGAGCCCTCGCTCTTCCCGGCAATGATGTCCCGCTCGGCGTCGCGGCCGAGGTTGTGGGTGAGGAGGAGCCAGATCGTCCCGGTGGAGCGGTCGACCACGGGGCAGGGGTTGCCGCAGGTGTTGGCCTCGTCGTCCCAGACGACCTGGAGGGGATCCCAGGTGGCGCCGCCATCGGCACTGCGGCGGAGGACAAGGTCGATGTCCCCCGCGTCCCCCCGCCCCTTCTTGCGTCCTTCGCAGAAGGCCAGCACCGTCCCCTTGGGGGTCACGATCGCGGAGGGGATCCGGAAGGTGTGGTAGCCCTCCTGGCCGGAGACGAAGACGTCGACCTGCCTTGGGTCCTCTCCGGGGCCGGCCGCCAGCGCCGCAAGAATCATGAGGGTCGGCATGTCCATCATCTTGGTTCCTATTCGTTATTTCGTGATCTTTCCGGTGAAGATGACCCTGATGCGGATTGGGTGCCGACGGCGCTCCGGATCTGCGCCAGCCAGAAGATCGCTTCCACCACGGCGCCCTGCTGCATACCTAATACAACACGCCGGGAGGGACGAGGATCATTCGTATTTTCCTCGAAAGGTACCACAGAAGCCCCCCGCTCCAGCCCGAATTCACCATGTTCCATCCTTCTCGAAGGTATAATTCCTGTGAATTCGCAAGTTCGTCATGATTAACAGACAAGGCCTCACCCTTGTCGAGTTGCTGGTCATTGTCGCGATTATCGGAATCATCGCGGCTATTGCCATCCCTGGACTCATGTCGAGTGGTCGTGCCGCGAACGTACGCGATCCACAAGCGTCCCTGAAGACCATCGTCACGGCCGAGTTCGACTTCCGTGTCAACGACCGCGACAGGAACGGCATCCAGGACTTCTGGACGTACGACGTCGCGGGCTTGTGCGTCCTCGTTCCCTCCAAGTATGACCCAGGGACCAGGATGTGGAAGAAGGACGCGGCGATGGTCGGGCTGATCGACCAGCCGATCGCCGGTGCTGAGGCCATCAACAACAGCACCGCTTCCATGGAAGTTGCCGGCCCCGCCAATGCCTTCCGGTACACGGTCGATTACGCCAGGATGCCCTCACGCGGGGCGAAGGCGGGGCTCTGGTTCTACGCGCTTGAGAGCGACGCCGGCTCCGGCGCCGCCGGAGCCTACAAGGTCGACACCGACGGCAGCGGCGTTGCGGCGCACCATGTCAGCAAGTTCGGCTTTGGGGCCTTCCCCGATACCTATGGGGTTGGCCGGAGCATCTACATGATCAACGAGGGCGCTACCATCATCCGGGCGCCCCTCCCGCCTTCGTATATCCGGCCGAATCCCGCACAGTTCCCGCCGGGCGCCATTCCGGCAGGGTACGAGAACTGGCCCAGCGACAAGGATTTTGTCAAATTCAGCAGGATGGACTAGGATTCGTCCCGCATGACGTTCCTGTCCGCGCGCGCCGGGCCGAGATGGCCTTCCGTACCTCGTCCGCCTTCCCGAGCGCCGGTGGCTTGGGACCCGTGTCCATCGACTCCGGAGGGGGCGGGGGATTGCCCTGGAAGTTGAAGACCAGCACGTCCCAGCTCATGAGCCGGTCCTCCTGGCGCTTGGGGAGGACGCCCGTGCCGCGGGGGCCTACTTCAGCTCCACCGCCCAGATGTTCCGGTAGAAGACGGGATTCCCGTGGTCCTGCAGGTGGAGCGGGCCCGGGCTCTCCGCGGCTTCGCTGTTCGGGGCCGCCGTGGTCTTGCCCTTGAACTCCGCGTCCTCCTGGACCTTCACGCCGTTGTGCAGGGCCGTCATCTTCGCGCCGGACCCGCCCGCCGCCAGCCGGTACTCGATGTCGTAGGTCTGCCACGAGAGCGGGGGGAAGCACATGTTGACGGACGGCTTGCGCACGCTGTAGAGGCCGCCGCACTCGTTGTCCCGTCCCTCCAGGCCGAAGCTGTCGAGGACCTGGATCTCGTGGCGACTGGCGAGGTAGACGCCGCTGTTGGACCGGCCCTGGCCGCGGGCGTAGGGCATGAACGAGAGCATGAACTCGACGTGGAGCTTCACGTTGCCGAGCTTGCGCTTCGTGTCGAGGCCGCCGGTGCCCGCCGTGTTGAGGCAGGCGTTCACGATCTGGATCTCCTTGCCGTTGCGCGCCTGGAACTCCGCGGCGCTCGTCCCGTCGAAGAGGACGATCGCGCCCGCGGGCGGCTTCTCCCCCATCGTGGGGCTCTTCCGCTCGGCCTTCTTGAGGGTCGCGGCGGCGCCGTCGGCGGACTTCGCCGAGAGCGTGCCCGCCGCGATCTGGCCGTTCCACGCGTCGCCGGTGATCGTGACCTTGTCGCCCTCGGCCTGGGCCGGGACCTTCGTGCGGGTCTTCTGGTCCCACCCCGCGCCCGGCAGTCCGCCGCCGAGGAAATAGGCGTCGAACTTGCCGTCGCCCAGGGCGACCACCTGGGCGCCCATCTTGTCCCCTTCGTATTCCCCCTGAACCCTGAAGTCGGGCCCGGCCTTGTCGGGGTCCACGATGGCGGCCTTCTTGTCCTGCGCGAGCGCCGTCCCGGCGATCATGAGGGCGATGGCGAGCGTTCTCCGCATAGGCGTTCCTCCCTGCTCCCTATATAACGACGCGGGAGGCGGCCGTCACGGGTTTCCCGCCCGGGGGATGACGGAAGTTGCGCCTCCGGCCGTTTGGGGCTATCGTGGGGCGATGGGCCGGTCCCGGGCGTGGATCGTCGCGGCGGTGGCGGCCGCCGCCGCCGGCTGTGCGGCGCCCCTGCCGGTCGAGGGGCTCTGGCCTCCCGGGCCGCTCGATCCAGTCCGCCGCATCGTCGTCTCCGTGGACACCTGGCACGGCATGGTGGCCCTGCCGCAGGAGGACGGGACGCTGGAGGAGTGGGGCTACGCCGAGCGCGGCTGGTACCTGGAGCACCGGCAGGGCGTCTCGGGCGCCCTGCGCGCGCTCTGCTGGCCCACGGAGGGCGTGATCGAGGTGGCCCGCGCCCGCGAGCCCTGGGCGAAGAGGACCCCTCAGCCGCCCGCGCGGCTCTGGGAGTTCAGGCTCACGGAGGAGGGCCACGCGAAGCTCGTACGCCACCTTCGCGGGAGCCGCGCATGCCGGGAGCCGATCGTCGAGGAGCCCGGCCGGACTTGGTACTCCGCCTCCCGCGATTACTGCCTCTGCCACACCTGCCACCACTGGCTGGCGGGCGCGCTCCGCGAGGCCGGCCTGCCGCTCTCCCCCGGGTGGGCCTTCACGGCCGGGGAGCTCACCCGCCAGCTCGACCGCGCCAAGACCTTCGAGTGACGGGCCGTCATTTCGGCGGCTCTGGGATCGGGACGTCCCATCGCAGTTCCTTGTGGAAGCGGCCCCGCATGTCCCCCAGCCAGGCTTCCACGTAGCGCTGGGCAAGGTCCACGGGGACGACCTTGAGGACCCCCGACTCCTTCGTGGCGTGGAGTACCTCCCCCACCGGATTGACGACCGCGGTCTCGACGTCGTAGCCGGAGGAGACCACGACGACATGGTTCTCGCTGGCGCGCACCTTGAGCTGGTCGTACTTGCACCCCCAGACGGGGGCGAAGATGATCTCCGCGCCCTGCGCCGCGAGCGCCTTGGCCGGGTCGGTGAAGAAGATGTCGTAGCAGATCATGATCCCGATCCTGCCGAAGTCGGTCTGGAAGACCGGATAGGAGTCGCCGGGCGTGATCCCGCCCTCGATCTCCTCGCGGGGGAGGTGGACCTTGCGGTACTTGCCGGCCAGCTTGCCCTGGCGGTCGATGAGGACGCCGGTGTTGTAGATGGCGTTCCCCTCCCGTTCGGTGAGGCCGGCCACGACGTACATTCCGTGTTGCCGCGCCTTCTCCCCGATCGCCTCGGTCGAGGGCCCCGGGATCGGCTCCGCCACCGCCGCGTAGGGCTCGTTGTTGCCGACCTTGGTGATCGCCTCTCCGAGACAGACGATGTCCGGCTTCTCGGGGCCGATCCTGTCGAGGACCTGGAGGAAGGCGTCGAGGCTGGCCTTCCTGTCCGCCATGCCGCGGGGGCGGAAGTTGACCGCGCCGATGCGGACGGGCCGCGGCGGGGGCGGCGGGGCCTCCTCGATCGTGACGTCGTCCCACCAGACGGTCCCGCGCGGCGAGCCCGCGAGCGTGAGCTCCACCCTGGCGACGGCGGCCTTGTCGGGCGCGGGGACGAGGTGGGTGACCCGGGTCCACTCGCCTGCGGGCTCGACCTGCCAGGCGTAGTCGGGATATCCCACGCGGCGGTCGCGCGCGTCGCGCCAGTCGATCCGCGCCTGCACCCGGAGCCGCTCGTGCTCCACGTCCTTCGTGCGGAAATGGGCGGTCAGCCGGTAGTGCCTGCCGGCCTCGACGGGATGGTCCTTCACCCAGCCGCCGCAGGCCGCGGGATTGCCGCCCCCGGAGATGGAGAGGGAATCCGGCGCCGAGCGGAAGACTTTCGCGTCCACGGCGCACTGGGGTTGGATCTCCTCCCGCGCCGCCCGGGGCTTCCAGCCGCCTGCCTCCTGCGCCGCCAGGAGCGAGACCGCGGACGTGGAGCTGCCTGACGACGCCCCCAACATGCGCCGCCAGGAGCGAGACCGCGGCGAGGACGAAGCTGTTCATGATCGGGCCTCCACAAACGGTCTTATCCAGTCATTTAACGCCGGCCGGACGGCCCTCATGGAAAGGAGAATGCCGGCACCATCGGCCTTCCCGGCCGCGTATCTTCAGTGGTGAGGCTGATTCTCGCGCTCCTCCTGGCGGCGGGGCTTCCCGGGCCCCAGGACCCGGACCTCATCGACGGCTTCGCCTACCCCGACGACGCCGCGGCCCGGGCCGCCTGGACGCCGATGGGGGGGACCGCCCCCGTCTCCGTCCTCGAGAAGGATGGCCGCCGCGCCCTCCGGATGCCCTGCCATTTCCAGGGCGCGAAGATCGATCGCGCCTCCTGGGACCGGTCCGTCCGCCTGGACCTCGCTTCCGCCCGCGGGGTCCGCTTCGACTGCTGGTGCGCCGATCCCGGGCCGGTCTCCCACTTCAGCTTCTACCTCCAGAGCGGCGGCGGCTGGTACTCCGCGACCTTCGCCCCGGCCGAGAAGGGGCGGTGGTGCACCGTCTCCATCGACAAGGAGGACACCGGGATCGAAGGCTCCCCCGCCGGATGGGGGCAGGTCCGGACGGTCCGCATCTCCGCCTGGCGCGGATCGGAGAAGGACACCGAGTTCTTCATCTCGAACTTCCGCGTCGTGGGCCGCGACGCCCGGATCGCCGTCGTCCGCGGCGATTCCCTCGCGAAGGGGGGCGAGGCCGACTCGGTCCGCACCTACGCCCAGTCGGTGGCGCAGTGCTTCAAGGACCTCGGCCTCTCGTACGTCATCCTGAGCGACCTCGACGTGAGCGCCGAGACCCTCAGGGGCCGCCGGATCGCCATCCTCCCCCACAATCCGTCCGTCCCGCCGGCCGCGGCGGGGGCCCTGGCCGACTTCCTCAAGGGGGGCGGGAAGCTCCTCTCGTTCTTCTCCATCCCGCCGCCCGCGATCGCGGGGGCGGCGGGGATCGAGGCCGGCCCCTACGTGAAGGAGAAGATCCCGGGGTACTTCGCCTCGATGCGCTTCGCCGAGCCGCTCCCGGCCGGGATGCCCCCCTCGGTGCCCCAGCGCTCGTGGAACATCGTCGAGGCCAGGCCCGCCGCCGGGCGCGGCCGCGTGGCCGCGGCCTGGCACGACAAGGACGGGAATCCGACGGGCCATCCCGCGGTAATCCAGACCGACGCCGGCTTCCACGTCACCCACGTGCTCGTCCCCGACGACCTGGAGGCCAAGCGCCGCATGCTCCTGGCCATGGCGGGCCACCTGGCGCCGGAGATCTGGCGCGAGGCGGCGCTGGCGGTGGCGGAGCGCGCCGGGCGGATCGGCTCGTTCCCCGGCTTCGAGGACGCCCGGAAGGAGATCGCGGAGACGGCGAAGGGGAATCCGGAGGCCCTCTCGGCGCTCGAATCCGCGGCGAAGCGCCGCGCCGAGGCGGCGGACCTCGCGGCGAAGGGGAAGTTCCCCGAGTCGATCGCCAGGGCGGAGGAGGCCCACCGGCTCGTCCTCGACGCCTACTGCCGCGCCCAGAAGCCGGAGCCGGGGGAGCACCGCGCCCTGTGGTGCCACACCGCGCACGGGGCGGGGGGCCTGGAGTGGGACGCGGCGATCAAGCTCCTCGCGGAGAACGGCTTCACGGCGGTGATCCCGAACATGCTCTGGGGAGGGTCCGCCGACTACGAGAGCGAGGCCCTGCCCGTGGACCCCCAGGTCCGGCAGAAGGGGGATCCGCTCGCCAAGTGCCTGGCCGCGTGCCGGAAGCACGGCCTCCAGTGCCACGTGTGGAAGGTGAACTGGAACACGGG
Source organism: uncultured Planctomycetales bacterium (assembly GCA_964395295.1). Lineage (GTDB taxonomy): Bacteria > Planctomycetota > MHYJ01 > MHYJ01 > JACPRB01 > CAYNDR01. Next base: position 4,231 of record CAYNDR010000146.1, on the reverse strand, counting down.
CGGCCGGGCGCCGGCGGAATTCATCGGGCGGATGAAGCGCGAGGGGCGCACGCAGGTCTCCTTCGACGGCACGGCCAACGACCATTGGCTCTGCCCCTCGCACCCGGAGAACCGCAAGCTCGAGCGCGATTCGATGGTCGAGGTCGCCGCGAAGTACGCGGTGGACGGCATCCACTTCGACTACATCCGTTACCCGGGGCGGGAAGGGTGCTTCTGCGCGGGGTGCCGGGGGCGGTTCGAGGCGGCGATCGGGACGAAGGTCGCGCGGTGGCCGGCCGACGTGCGCGCGGACAAGGCGATCGAGGCGAAGTGGCTGGACTTCCGCCGCGACGCGATCACGGCGCTGGTGGCGGAGGTGCACCAGGGGGCGCGGAAGGCCCGGCCGGGGATAAAAATCTCCGCGGCGGTCTTCCCGAACTGGCCGGTGGACCGCGACGGCATCGGGCAGGACTGGAAGCTTTGGTGCGAGAAGGGGTATCTGGACTTCGTCTGCCCGATGGACTACACGCCCCACAACTCCGCGTTCGAAGGCGTCGTCTCGCAGCAACGGGGCTGGGCGGGGAAGGTGCCGTGCTATCCCGGGATCGGCTTGAGCTGCTGGACGCCTCCGGACGACGTCGTGAGCCTGATCGAGAAGATCCGGATCACCCGGCGGCTGAAGACGGGCGGGTTCACGATCTTCGACTACTCGCCGGCCGCCACGCGGGGGGTCGTGGAGCTGTGCGGCCGGGGCATTACCCGCAAGTAGGCCCGGGGCGCCGGCGCCGGAAGCCGGGGCGGTCCGCGTCGAAGTCCGGCCGCGGCACCAGGACCTCCAGCGGCGCGTCCCGCCGGCGGGCCGCCATCCGCCAGATGGCCAGCCCCTTCTTCCGGGCGATGATCTCGCGCCGGGTCCGTCCCTCCGGGGCGTCGGGCCAGGGCTTCCGGAGGATCTCGGGCTCGAAGTACTTCGGCACCGCCTTGAGGAGGTAGGTCCAGTACGCCTTGTTGTCGGTCTGGAGGACCAGGAGGCCGCCGGGGCGGAGCGCCTTCCACATCCTCCCGATGCACTCGGGCGTGAGCAGGCGCTTCGAAGCCTCCGCGGGATCGTAGTAGGGCTGGGGGTGGTAGACGTGGATCTCGTCCACCGAGTCCGGCACGATCCGCTCGCAGATCCAGGCGATGGCGTCCCCGACGACGAAGCGCGCGTTGCCTACCCCGCGCTTGTTCGCGCGGTGGGCGGCGTAGTCGATGACGCGCTGGACGAGGTCGATCCCCAGGTGGTCGTGGCCGGGCCGGGCCAGCGCCGAGGCGATGAGGTACCGCCCGTTCCCGCAGCCGAGGTCGACGACGCGCGGGGCGTCCCGGCCGAAGATCCTGGCCCAGTCGAACGGCCTCCCGTCGTCCCGATAACCCGTGCGCGTCCATCGGTCGCCGGGCAGGACCGTGCCGGGGAAGGGGACCCCGAACTCGAACTCGCGGTCAGGACGGCCCACCCGGCGCCTTCCTCCGGTCCAGCCCGGGAAAGGTCCGCAGGTAGCGGATGCTGGTTTCCGCCCACTGCTGTTCCATCTCGATGGTCCGCTCCAGGCTGTCGGTGAAGGGGACCCAGAGCTCGATGATCACCGTGGGCCGCCGGCCCGCCTCCGCGAGCTTCGCCAGGAGTCCCGGGATGTCCAGGCGGCCGGAGCCGGAGGGGCGCCCGACCACGGAGAACCCCGTCATGTACGGGACGCGCACGATGTCGAAGTCCTTCACGTGGAGGTTGAGGACGTAGGGGGCGAGCTCGGCGACCACCTGCTCCGGCGTTTCCAGGGCCCCCAGCGAGTTGACGGTGTCGAGGCAGATCCCGAGGTTTGGACTGCCGATCTCGCGGACCAGGCCCGCCAGCTCGCGGACCTTGTGCGCCTCGTAGTTCTCCAGGGCGATCGAGACGCCGGCCTCGACGAACTCCGGGAGCGCCTGGCGGAGGGAGGCCGCGGCGCGCGCGAGGTCCGGCCTGTCGCCGGCCCGCCCGGTCAGGGTCCGCACCAGCTTCGACCCGAAGAGCTTCGCGATCTCCAGGTACCGCAGGAGGTGGTCGGGCTCGACGCCGCGGGTCCCGACCTCGATCGTGAGTCCCGCCTCCCGCGCCGCGTCCCGGACCTGGCGGAGCTCGGCCTCGGGCAGGGCGTGCAGGGGCAGGTTGTCCGCGAACTGGACCAGGTCCACGCCGAGGTCGCGGGCCTTCCTGAGGACGCCGAGCGCCGTGAGGGGCTCCTTGGGGCGCGGGCCCTGCGTGGTGCCCACCGCCCAGGCGAAGGTCCAGGACCCGATGCCCAACTGCATTCCCGGCTCGCTCATCGGCTGACTCCGGCGGCCTCCACGAGGCGTCCGGCCCGGTCGTTCAGGTACTCCTCGATCGCGGGGTAGCCCGACTTCAGCGTCTTCTGCCCGTCCGACTTGTCGGACGGATTGAGCCCGCGCTCGCGTTCCCAGGCGTCGGGCATGCCGTCGCCGTCCTGGTCGGGCGGGGGCGCCTCGGCCTTGAGCCCTTCCAGGAGGTCGCGCGGCTCCTGCCGGCCCCACCGGCCCGTCCCGTTGCGGGCGTCCTCGACGTTTTTCCGCGTGACCGCGTCCCGGGGGAAGCCGCCGGCGCGCGCGAGGACCAGCTCGTACGCCTTCTGGGGCGGGTGGGTCTCGACCCGCGGGACCGGCGTCTCCTGAGCCTGCCTGGCGCCCCGGCTGGCGTAGTACCTCAACCCGCGGAGCTTGCCCGCCTCGGCCCAAGGGTCCTGGACGATCCCCACCCCCTCGATGAAGTTGTCCCGGAGATGATAAGGGATGTTCCCCTCGAAGCAGAAGGGAAAGATGTGCGGATCGCTCGGGCCGGCCTTGTAATAGTTGCCGACGATGTTGAAGCCGGGCGTCCCCGAGTAGTTGCCCTCGTGGCTGAAGCCGTCGCGGAAGTCGTAGGCCACGTTGTTGCGGAAGTCCACCGGCCCTCCGCCCACGGCGGGGATGCGGCGGGAGTGGTGGGAGAAGAGGTTGTGGTGGATCGAGATCCTCCGGCTGTTGGGGCCCGCGATCAGGCCGTAGTTGTGCCGCCCCTCCGGGTGGCCGACCACGGCGGACTCCTCGACGGTGCACCACTGGATCGTCAGGTCGACGGCGCGGCTGAAGATGTCGATCGACTCATCCTCGGCCCAGGAGCAGGAGACGTGGTCGAGGATCGCGCGCTCGACGCAGGAGAACTGGATGGCGTCGCCCTGCTCGCCGCGGCCGGGGGGCGGGCGGACGCGCAGGAACCGCGCCACGACGTCGTGGACGGGATCGTCGCGCCGGTAGGCGGTGGAGAACATCCCGGCGATCGTGATGCCCGGGGAGGGGGCGGTCTGTCCGGCGATGGTGATGAAGGATTCCGTGATCGCGACGTTCCCGCGGATGACGCCGCCGACCTCGAAGACCACGATGCGGGGGCCCCGGGCGGAGCAGGCCTCCTGGAGGCTGTCGGGCCCGCGGGCGTTGAGGTTGGCGACCTTGAGGACGCGGCCGCCGCGGCCGCCGGGGGTGGAGGCCCCGAAGCCCTCCGCGCCGGGGAAGGCGGGGAGGGGCTTGGATTGTCCCTGGGCCGCCAGGATCGCCGCGGACAGGCAGAAAAGGATCCGCATGGGGCTTCCCGACTATGGTACGCCGGGATGAGCCCACCCTTGACCTGCGCCGCCGACGTTTAAACAATGTGCGGATCATGGCCCGGGACCTGGCCTTCGTCCTGATCCTGGCCCTCGCGGCGGACGCCGCCGCCGACGACTGGCCCACCCTCGCCAACGACAACCGGCGCACCGGCTTCAATCCCGAGGACATCGGCCCTCCCTTCAAGGAGGCATGGCGGCACGACTTCGAGGAGATGATCGACTGCCGCGTCCAGCCGATCGTGTCCAACGGCGTGGTCCTGGTGACGACCTACAAGGGCCGAGTCCACGCCCTCGATGCGCTGACCGGGAAGCCCCGGTGGGCCTTCGAGACCCGCGGGCCGGTCTTCCATTCGCCGGCGGTCTTCGGCGGCCGCGTCTTCGTCGCGAGCCAGGACCGCTCCGTCTACGCCCTCTACCTCGCCGACGGCCGCGAGATCTGGCGCTTCGAGACCGGAGAGGGCGTCCACGCCTCCCCCCTGGTCGAGGAGAGCGTCGTCCTCGTGGGCTCGCGCGCCGGGATCTTCTACGCAGTCGCTGCGGGCCCCGGCAAGGAGGCCTGGCGCGCCCAGACGGGCGGG
>CAYNDR010000145.1:14155-14870 GCA_964395295.1 uncultured Planctomycetales bacterium | reverse complement strand
CGCGAGCAGCCGGAACGCGAGCCGCTCGGCCGGGTGCGTCAGCCGCCAGGCGCGGCCGCCGTACACCGGCGCGCGCCTCGGCGATGAGATGCGGGCCTCGATCGCATCGTCGGTGGGATTGTGGACCTCCAGCCACGGCCGCGCCCCCTCCCCCAGCCCCTCGCGGACCGCGCCGGCCAACGGGCGGGTATCCGCCCGGGCTACTTCGGGGCGGGAGGCGAGAGCCACTTGCCCGCGATCGGGCGCTCCATCCGGCCGCCGGGGATCGCCCAGCCCACCGAGAGGTTGTCGCCCCCCTCGCCCTCCTTCATGCGGGCCTCGATGTAGTACTTCTTGCCGGCATCGAGCTTGACGGGCTTGGACTTCTGCTCGGCGAACTTGTCCCACTCGTTGGGGCCGGTCCATTCGGGCACGCCGGCGATGGCCACGGCGTTCTTGGGGTCCTCGTCGGGGCTCAGCAGGAGTTCGCCGTTGTCGTCGCTGGCCAGCCAGAAGACGTACGAGCCGGCCTGCGGCGCGTGGACGAAGCCGCGGATGCGCGCGCCGAAGTTGTCGTCGCGGTCGACCGGAGCCTCGAAGATCGCGAGCTCCTGGGTGGCCGTGGGCTTCCCCGGGAAGTTCGCGTGGCCGGTGAGGTCGCTGAGCGCGTTCCCCTCGATGCCGCCGTAGGCCTCGTACAGGATCTTGCCGGTCCCTCCGGCCGCGTCGGGAGGAA
>CAYNDR010000145.1:12690-14145 GCA_964395295.1 uncultured Planctomycetales bacterium | reverse complement strand
GCTTCACGTAGGGCGAGAGGCGCTTGCCGGGGATGGGCTTTTCCTGGGCGCCGCCCGGGAGCGCCCATCCGGCGGAGATGTGGTCGCCGCCCCCGCCTTCCTTCACCAGGCCCTCGATGTAGTACTTCCTGCCGGCCTCGAGCTTGATGGCCTTGGACTTCTGCTCGGGGAATTTCTCCCACTCCTGGTGGTCGGTCCACTCCGGGACGGAGGCGATCCGGACCTTGTTGAGCGGGTCCTCGTCGGTGCTCAGGGACAGCTCGCCCTGGTCGTCGCTGGCGAAGAAGAAGGTGTACTCGCCGGTCGTCGGCGGATGGACGTAGCCGCTGATCCGGGCGCCGTAGTTGTCGTCGCGCTCCACCGGGGAGTCGAACGCCGTCAGCTCCTGCGACCCGCTGGGCGTGCCGGGGAACTTGGCGTGGTGCCATGCCCTCGATGTCGCCCCAGTACTCGTAGAGGATCTTGCCCGTGCCGGCGGGCGCGGCGTCCTGCGCCCCGAGCAGAACGGAGGAAGACAGCAGCAACCCTGCGGCCCAGCGCGGGATGAGCATCGACGGTCTCCTTTTCAGCGCCGGATGAGGACTATAGCCGTTCCCCCGCCCGGGGCGAAACAAAATGAGCGTTTCCGGGAAACGCGGCCGGGAGCCTGGTCCCTCCCGACTCACTTCTCGCCCTTGAGGCACTCGTTCAGCCTCTTCATCGCCTCTTTCGCGTCCAGCTTCTCGTCGTCCTTCAGCGGCCGCCACCAGATGTTGCGGAACCGCATCGGGTTGTTGTGGTTCTGGAGCTCCAGCGGCAGTTTCTCGGGGTGCGGGCCGGCATAGGTGCCCACCTTCCGGTGCTGTACCTGCCCGATATGGACCTGCTTGTCATGGACGAGAACCCCGTTGTGGAGGACCGTCGAGACGGCGGGGCTCGACAGCTCCTGGCCCTGCCACCGGGGAGCCTGGAAGCAGATGTCGTACGTCTGCCACTCGCCGGGCGGGAGCGACGCATTGGCCTTCGGGGGGAACTGCCCGTAGATCGCCGCGCACTGGCCGTCGGCGTACGTCGGATTCTCGTAGCTGTCAAGCACCTGGATCTCGTACCGGCCCATGATGATCACGCCGCTGTTGCCGCGGCCCTGGCTGTGGCCCTTGACCTCCTTGGGGGTGGCGAACTCCAGATGGAGGAACATGTCCCCGAGCGCCTCCTTGGTGCGGCAGCCCCCCTTGGTGACCTCGATGTACCCGTTCTCGACCTTCCACTCCGTGTTCAGATTGTCCGCGCTCGCCCCGTCGAAGATCACCGTCGCGCCCGCGGGCGGCTTCATCCCCAGCGTCTTGGACGGTTCGGGCTTGACGGCCTGCGGGCGCGGCCGGTTCGCGTCGTGAACGCGCCACTTCTGGCCGGGCAGCATCGGGGTGTCCGTGTAGCCGGGATTCTGTTCCTGGGCCGTCACCGGGGCCGAAGGGG
>CAYNDR010000145.1:0-12680 GCA_964395295.1 uncultured Planctomycetales bacterium | reverse complement strand
TCGCCGCGGCGGCCAGCAGGGACAGCCGATGCATCGGGCAGAAGGCCATGGGCGATCCCTCCATGTCGATAGTTCCCGTGTCGAGTGGCAGTATAAACATCCTTTCATGGACAACGCACGATTTTCCGCGCCTCGGCCGCCGATCCCCGCGCGGGATCGCGTCCCCGGCCGGGAATTATGTTGAAACGGCCATCCGGAGGGGGTACGTTCCACGAAGTGCCATCACGAGGAATTGGGGGCCCCCATGTCCGCGGGGCATATGAAGATTTCCGATTAATTGTAGCGAAGCGGGCCCTGGGGCCTCTTGTCCCCCTCGGCCCGGAGCAGTGCGAGCGTGAGCCGCTGGCGGCCGATGGTCCTTGGTGAGGCGATGCGCATGAACAGGAAGATCTCGATTCGGGCAACCCGCCGGCAGTTCCTGGGGACCGCGGCGGCGGCCGCCGCGTTTACCGTCGTGCCGCGGCACGTGCTGGGGGGCCCCAGGCACGTGGCGCCCAGCGACAAAGTGAATATCGCCATTGTCGGTGCGGGCGGCCAGGGACGGACCAATGCCCGGGCCCTGTTCCAGGAACCGGACGCGCAGATCATCGCCGTCTGCGACGTGGCCGAACAGACGAACCTCGAGCCCTTCTACTACAAGGGCTCGGGCGGCCGGAAGACGGTGAAGGCCGAAGTCGAAAGGCACTACGGGCAGGCCAACCCCGCCTTCCGCTGCGCGGAATACGAGGACTTCCGCGTCCTGCTGGAGAAGGAGAAGGCGATCGACGCCGTGCTCTGCGCCACCCCCGACCACGCGCATGCCGCGGTGACCGTCGCCGCGATGAAGCTGAAAAAGCACGTGTACTGCGAGAAGCCGCTGACGCACAGCGTGTGGGAGGCGCGGCAGGTCGCCCGGATCGCCAAGGAAACGGGCGTGGCCACGCAGATGGGCAACCACGGCCACTCGGGCGAAGGCATCCGGCAGACGTGCGAGTGGATCTGGGACGGGGCCATCGGCCCGGTCCGCGAAGTCCACGCCTGGAGCGATGCCGGACACTGGATTCGGACGCCCGGCCGGCCCGCGGAGACGCCGCCGGTGCCCGCCGGGTTCAACTGGGACCTGTGGCTGGGCCCCCGCGAACAGCGGCCCTATCATCCGTCGTACGCGCCGTACACCTGGCGCGGCTGGTGGGCGTTCGGCACCGGCGCGATCGGGGACATGGCCTGCCACAACCTCGATCCGGCCGTCTTGGCGTTGAAGCTGGAACATCCGCTCACGGTGGAAGCCGCGGCCTCCGGGATCGACGACGAAGTGGCTTCGCTGGAGGGCGGCATCCACCGCTATCGCTTCGGGCCGCGCGGCGACATGCCGGCCGTGAAGGTGACGTGGTACGACGGCGGCCTGCGTCCGGCCACGCCCGAGGGCCTCGATCCGAACGACCCCAAGCAGAGGCTTGGCGAGGGGGGCAACGGGATCCTGTTCGTCGGCGACAAGGGCTTCATCACGTGCGCCGGCTGGGCGGGCATGCCGCGGCTGCTGCCGCTGTCCCTGCACCGCGAGTACAAGCGTCCCCCCAAGACCCTGCCGCGGAGCAAGGGGCATCACGCCGACTGGCTGGCCGCGTGCAAGGGCGGCCCGCCGGCCAGCGGCAGTTTCGAGTACAGCGCGCGGCTGACCGAACTGGTCCTGCTGGGGTCGGTCGCCATGCGCACGAGGAAGCAGATCGCGTGGGACGGGGCGAATGGCAAGGCCACCAACGCCCCGGAGGCGGACCGCTTCCTCAAGGAACCGTGCCGTCCGGGGTGGGAAATCGCCTGAGCGCCATGGATGCAGGCCACGGCGACGCGCCTGGGCGGAAGCTCCGGGAATCAGGATCGGCCCAGCGCCGGGAAGGGCGCGAGGGCCGGCGAGATCCGGGAAACCGCATCGCCACGCATGGAATCGCCTCCTCCGGTCACTCGGGCAGGCGCCACTCCAGGAGGCCGGCCGACTTCCCCGCCTTCAGCCTCACCTTCAGGCGCACCTTCGTCGTCGCGGCGGGATTGGCGAACCGCACGATCGCGAAGTGGCCGCCGAACAGGTCGATGCAGTCCAGGTAGTCGTGGGCCATCTGGAAGGGCCGCCACGCCCCGCCGTCCCAGTACTCGTGCGACAGCGACTGGGGATAGTCGCACGCGGCGTCAAGGTACCAGTGGAGGTCGCTCCGCCAGACGGGGATCGCCTGGGGGAAGTCGAGCTGGATCCACTCGTCCGTCCCCTGGCGGGCCTGCCAGGTGAACCGCGGGATCGCCGCATCGTTGTTGTTCATCGGCAGGATGCCGTCCTTCACGGCGTTCGCGTCGCCGCCCACGACCGAGGCGCTCACCGTCGCGTTCGCCAGGCGGCCCCGGTCGATGATCGTGGCGGCCGCCTGCGGGGTTTCCGGGACCATGACGCACATGTCGCCCCTGCGGTTCCGGTTGTCCCAGACGGCGTAGGGGATCATCGTGAAGTCCACCGGCTGGCCGTTGTCGGCGTTCTGGCCCGTGCCGCGGATCTTGGCCACCCCGCCCAGCAGGCCCCCGTCGAACTCGGCCGCCAGCGTGGCGCCCGGGGGGACCACGATGCGGTGGACGTTGACGGGATTGTCGTCGGTCTCGAGGCAGTAGACCAGGGGACCCCGGGCGATCGCCGCCCGGCCCTGGTGGGCCGCAACCTTGGCATGAGGGTAGACGCGGCGGATCGGCATGGGGAGGTTGAGCTGGACCACGTCCCCGCTCCGCCAGGTGCGGGAGACGGGCAGGTAGCCCTTGGACGCCGGGCCCTGCCCTTCCGTGGAGCCGTTGACCGTCACGCCGGCACCCGTGGCCCACTCGGGGATGCGGAGGCGCAGGGTGAACGCGGCTGGGCCCGGGAGGGTCATCGTCATCTTCACGGCCCCGTCCCACGGGTAATTCGTCTCCTGCCGGATCCCGATCGACCTGCCGGCGTAGGGGATGTCGGCCTGGCCGGCGATGTAGAGGTGGACCCAGATGCCGTCGCCCGCCTTCGTCGCGTACTGGTACCCGGAGATGGCGGGCAGGGTCCGGACGATGTTCGTGGCACAGCAGGCGATGCCGGGGCGGCCCAGGACGCGGTTCGAGAAGCGGATCATGTAGTTCTTGTAGTAGAGCTCCCGGCCGGCCAGCGAGTGGCTGGCGGAGAAGACGTTGTAGAGGATGCGCTCCATGACGTCCGTATACCGGGCGTCTCCGCGCAGGTTCGCCAGGCGCAGGCCCAGGAAGATCGTCGCGCACGCGGAGCAGGTCTCGTTGTAGGCGGCGTCGCTCGCCAGGTCGTGGTCGGGGCCATAGCCTTCGTTGTACAGGTAGTGCCCCGTGCCGCCGGTCACGTACATCTTCCGGTCGACGATGTTGTTCCAGATCCTCTCGACGGCGTCGAGCATGGCCGTGTCGCCGGAGGCGCGGGCCAGGTCGGCCGCGCCGGCCCACATGTAGGGGCCGCGGACGGCGTGCCCGAGCGGCTCGCTCGACGCGCGGATGGGATCGAGGTCCTGGCAATACTCTCCGAAGATGCCGCGGCCTGCCGAGCGCCGGCCGCGCTCGTCGAGGTAGAACCTGGCCAGGTCGTAGTCGGACGCCTTGCCCTTGCCGGGGACGTTCCAGAGCCTGAAGAGGGCGAGTTCGGCCTCCTGGTGGCCGGGGACGCCGCAGTGCTTGCCGTCGCCGAACCAGGACGACATGTGGTCCGCCAGCTTCCGGGCCACGTCCAGGAAAGTCTCCCTGCCCGTGGCGTGGTAGTGGGCGATCGCCGCCTCGATCAGGTGGCCGTGGCAGTAGTCCTCGTGGAGGCTCTTCAGGTCCTGCCAGGGCTGGACGCCGTTGCCGCCGCCGCGCCCTTCCATGCCGAGCTGGATGTAGGTGTCGATGTAGCCGGCGTAGGGTGCCGTCTTGACCTGGGCGGCCGCGATCTTGGCGATCGTGGCGTTGAGCTTGCCGAGCATGTCGTTGCTGGCGGCGGGGTGGATCCGGATGGACCTGGCCATCCCTTCGAGGATCTTGTAGACGTCCGAGTCGGCCCAGAGGAAGCCGTCGTGGTTGCCGTCCATCAGGTGGGCGGCCTTCGAGAAGTTGTCGATGTTGTGGTTGTCGACGACGCCCTGGAACATCATCGGGAGGTTGACCGCGTGGTTGGTCGCGATGCGGGGCTTCCACCAGGCGTCGTTCAGCGAGACACTGCTGAAGGCCACCGAGGCCAGCATCGGGCGGTCCGCGGCCGGGGTCCCCGGCACGTCGGTGCCGATCGTCCCGGGGCCTCCGGAGGGGCCGGCGACGGCGCGCCCGTCGAGGAGGACGGAGTCGAAGACGGCCGTGGTGAGGGCCGAGTTGTTGTGGGCCGTGGCGCACAGGCCGATCAGGACGTCCCTGGGGAGGACCAGGGTGACCGGGGGCATCGAAGTCCACTGGACGCCGTCGGTCGAGACGGAGGAGGTGAACGTGTCGCCCGCGCGCTGGAGCCTTATCCAGCAGGGGGCTTTCACGTTGGGGCCGCTCGCCAGGCTGCAGGCGCCGCCGGCGACGGATCGATGCTGGAGGGACGCGCCCTGCGCCGGCGTGACGACCGCCATGACGAACCTGGAGGAGGCATCGAGCGTCTCGCGGACCATGATGCCGGCCTTCGCCCACGCGTCGGTCTCGGCCAGGCTCGCGATCCGGGCGGCCATCTCGCCGTCGCCCGAAAGGGCCGTGGAGTAGAAATGGAAGGCGTCCGCGGCGTCCCAGATGTCCGTCCCGGAGGCGCGGACCGTCAGGACTCCTTCGGAGCCCGAGACGCTCCCCGCCTGGCCCACGGCGCCGACGTCGGCGGACAGGAACACGGGGCCCGCCAGGGCCTCGTCGGAATCGGCGCGACTGCTCCCGCACCCGAAAGCCGCCGCCAGGAGCACGGGGAACAGCGGGAGATGCCGGGCGGCGCGGGCGCAGACGGAGGCGAGATCACGGGCCATAGCGGACCTCCACGAAAAGGGTGCCGGCGCCGCGCAGGCGGACCACTTCGCCGGCAGGGTCGAAGTCCTTCCAGTCCTTCCCGTCCACCGCAACACCCTTGATCGGCGCGGCCTTGGGATGGCGCAGGCGCAGCCACACGGACTTCGGCGGTTGGCGGGATGGGATCGCGACGGTTGCGGTGATCTTGCCGTTGTCCGCGTCCGAGACGATCTCGAAGGCCGCGAGCCCGAAATGCGTGGGCGCGTTCTTCACGGTGATCCTCTTGCCCTGTTCCAGCCACGCCCGCGGCGCGGCGCGGGCGACCCACAGGGAATCGCCTTGTTCCATCACCAGCAGGTTGCGGAACCGTTCCAGGAACGCCGCTTCCTCGAAGATCTTGTCCGGCGGGCCGTGGACGGCGTGCTCGTTGAAGATGTATCCGCTGTTGGGGAGGATGTCGATGGCATAGGCGTTCAGGAAGGACCGGATAAACACCGGGATGTCATCGCCGGCCAGGTGCATGTTCGCCGTTCGCTCCAGCCCCCCTTGATACTGCCAGCCGGCCGCGAACCAGCCGTGTTTGGCGACATACGGATTCTCCAACAGCAGCCGATCCTCCAGCACGTCGAGGTATCCCTGCACCCGGGCATCCCCGGGGGAGAGCAGGCCCGCCGGGCTGATCAACGCCGCCGCGGATTGGACGGTTTCCCAGTACATGGGCCCGACATGTTTGCCGGAACCGTCACGGCGCCATCCCCAGGCGCCGGTGCTCAGTCCGCGCACGTAGCAGGCGAATGGAACGACGGAGTGGTACGTGCCGTCGCGCACCGGCACCACCGGAGACAACGCGATGGTCCGCTCGACAGCGGCCAGCAGATCCTTGCGATACGCTTCCGCCTCGGCCCGGAGCCTGGCGCCCTCGGCCGGGTCGATCGCCGCCAGGGCATCCGCGAAGTGCGCCACCGCGGCCCAGTAATACGCCTCGCACTCGTAGAACTGCATCCAGAGTCCGCCGCTGTCGGGCGTCACCTGCTGGGCCGGCTGCAGTCCTTTGCACCACAGCCGTTCGCCGCCCGGAACCATGTCCTTCACGACGCGCCGCTGGCGCAACATCCATTCGACGTTGGCCTTGATTCGTGGCGCGGACGCCTTGAGCCACTCCTTGTCGCCGGTGAGGCGGTAGTGTTCGATCAACGCCCATCCGATGGAGCCCGGTCCGAAGGCGTGGACGCCATCCATGTGGCCGCCCGCGCCCGGAGGACCTACGGCGTGCGTCATGCAGCCGTGCCCCTCCGAGAAAAGCCCGTTGGGGCGGTCGGGAAGCGCCCAATCGTGATGCCCTTTCGAGTCGGGATCCATCGGCAGGGACACCCACTGATCGAATCCGTCCTCCGCGGCCTTGTGCGACCCCATCAGATCCAGCGCCACCAGGATCAGGTACGTTTCCGCGGCGAGGATGCCGTACGGATGGTCGTTGAACCAGAGCCGTCCGTTCCTGGGATTTGCCTTGCAGTGCCGGACCAGATGCCAGGCGCCCAGGTTCCATTGGGCGGTCAGGCGCGGACAGGGAACCTGTACCTGCATCTTCGGCTCCGAGCCCGCCGGCGGCTCTGGATGCGGCGGCAGGTTCGCGCCCCGCATCGCGGCCACGGCGCCTTCCCAGGTTTGCTCCTCGCGCACGCGAATCTGCCGGCGGATCGTGTCCAGCTTCCTGTCCCGGAGTTCATTGAGGAACTCCCGCGCGCTGGCGGCCTGCGAGGCCAGCCCGATGGGCGCCTGCGAGGGAGCCGCCGTCGGATGCGGCGAAGCCCGCCTCACGAAAAAGCCGTACTCGGGCGCCAGGATCGGCCCGTTCTCCAGGTCGCCCGCCAGGAAGGAAAAGCTGCCGGACCGGGTCCACACCGTGACGATGGTTCGCGCGACGTCGTCCGCCTGGCTGGTGAACGGCATCGGCCGCCGCCACCTCGATGTGCCCATGTACAGCAGACTCGCCTTCACGCCGCGACGCGGGCCGCCTCCGCCGGCCGACCGCCACGCCGCGGGGGCGGTCGCCGCGGTCCCCGTGTCGCCCGCCAGCGGGGTCAGTCCGGCCACCGTGCCGTCGTACGCCTCGATCCGGCCGCTGTAGTCCTTTCCGGCGGCGCCCGGCTCGTAGCCCCACTCGATCTCGATATCCATTTTCTTCCAGGTATCCGCCACCAGCACCCGCACCGCCGGCACGGCGAACTCGGCGGCGTCCATGGAGCCGTCTCCGGCGATCAGGATGCCGCAGGTTTCGAACGGGCCGTCGTACGCAACGGTGTTTCCATCGGCCGAAACGACGGGCTTCGCGTTTTTCGGAGCCGGTTTCAGGTTGTTCCACCACGAACTGGCGGTTCCCTGGTGGTCCAGCGTCGTGATCGAGAGGATTTCCGCCGGCGGACGCGGTTTGCCGTTCGCGCCCCAGTGCAGCTCCACCCGCCGGATGGGGCGGATTTCCTCCCACAGCAGGGCGCACAGCACGCGCCGGATGGCGGGCGCCTTCAGGTCCACCGGTCTGTCCAGCGGCATCCGGGCATACCGCATGAGGGCCAACCAGCTTTCCGGGGCATTCTGGTCGGGTTTTCGATCCGCCCGGTAGAGGTACGCGCTCGGCGCGATGTCCGCCGGCTGGCCCTCCTGCGCTTCCAGAGCCGTCACGGCAGGCGGCGGGGCGGCGTCCGCCGCCGCGGGCGATCCCGCGCAGCCGGCGCCGAGCGCGATCCAGACTATGGCGATCGGCAGACTCCCCGCCCTCATGGGCAGGCGACGGGGCGCGATCGGGTTGCGGATCGGTGATTCCATGATTTCCGCCTCTTTTTCAGTCTCCTTCCAGGCGTCGCGCCGAACGATCAATACAGGGCCCTGACCGTAACCGTGCCCGTCAGGCCCTTCAATTCGATCGTTTCCTTGTCCATGATCGGACTTGTCCAGTCCTTTCCGTTGACCGTTACGCTCTTGATCGGCGCGGCCCTGGGATGGCGCAGGCGCAGGAGGACGGCCGCGGGCGGGAGGCGCGAAGGCATCTCCACCTTCGCGGTGATCCTGCCCTTGTCCACTTCAGAGACGATCTCGAAGGCCACGATGCCGAAGGGCGTGGGCGCGTCCTTCACGGCGATCCTCTTGCCCTGATCGAGCCACGCCCGGGGGACCGCCCGCGCCAGCCAGAGGTCCCGGCCTTCCTCGCACACCAGCATCCTGCGGAAGCGCCGCAGGAACGCGGCCTCCTCGAAGGGCTTGTCGGCCGGTCCGCGCGTCGTGTGCTCGATGAACGTGTAGCCGTTGGCCGGATTGATGTCCGTGGCGTAGAGGTTGAGCAGGGAACGGAGGAAGTTGGGCGCGTCGTCCGCCGCCAGGTGGGCGTTGGCGTTGTACTCGTACCCGCCCTGGTGGTGCCAACTGCCGAAGTCGAACCAGTCCCGCTCAGGGTCGTGGTCCTTCTTGCGGACCCGGACCTTCACGTTCTCCAGCAGGACGCGGTCCTCCAGGACGTCCAGGCATCCCTGGACGCGCGGGTCGCCCGGCGGCAGGAGGCCCGCCGGCGAGACCAGCGGCAGGGCCGGCATCGAGGCGTCCCAGCCGATGCCGTCCCAGTGCCCCTCGCTGATCTGCCGCCTCCACATCCAGTGGACGGAGGCGAAGCCCCGCACGTAGCAGGCGAACGGGATCCACGAGCGGTACGTGCCGTCCCGCACGGCGACGACGGGCGTGAGCAGGATCGAGCGGTCCACGGCCGCCAGGATGTCCGTCCGGTACGCGTCCGCCTCGGCGGACAGCCGGGCCGATTCGGCCGGGTCGATCCCGGCGAGGGCGTCGGCCAGGGACCGCACCGCCAGCCAGTAGTACGCCTCGGTGTGATGGAACTGGGCGTACAGGCCGCCGGCATCGGGCGTCGTCTGGTGGGCGGGCTGGAGGCCCTTGCACCACAGCCGCCGGCCCCCGGGGATGATGGAGCTCAGCAATTCCCTTTGCCTCAGGATCCATTCCGCGTTGGCCTTGATGCGCGGGGCGTGGGCCTTGAACCAGTCCATGTCGCCGCTCAACCTGCAGTGCTCGACCATCGCCCAGCCGATCATGCCGGGCCCCATGGAGTGGACGCCGTCCAGGTGCCCGCCGACGCCCTTGGGGCCCACGGCGTTGGTGAAACAGCCCCGCCCCTCGGAGAAATACCCGCAGGGGCGGTCCGGCTCGCCCCCGCCGTCCAGGTTGTGCCCGGCCTGCTTCGTCCGCTTCGTGTCCAGCGGCAGGCTCAGCCACTGGTCGAACCCCTCGGCCGCCTGCTTGTGGAATCCCATCATGTCGAGGACGAGGAGGTCGAGGTGGGTCTCCTCGGCCAGGACGCCGAAGGGGAACGTGTTGAACCGCAGGCGGCCGTTCTCGTCCGGCTTGGCGTGGCGGGTGAGGTGCCACGCGCCCAGTTTCCATTGGGCCGCGAGGCGGGCGTCCGGGACGTCCACCTGCATGGCCGGCTCGTACGGGGGCTGGGGATGGGGCGGGAGGGGCAGTCCGGGCCGGACCGTGGCGACGGCCCTCTCCCACGTCTGCTCCGGCATCCCTCGCGTCCGCTGGCGCACCGTCTTCAGGCCCCGGGCCTCGAGTTCCTGGACGAAGGCCCGGGCCGAGGCGGCTTGCGATTGCATCGGAAACGGCGGCTGATGCGACGCGTCCGTCCCGGGGGACGGCGCGCCTGCGGCGCGCGCGAAGAAGCCGTATTCGGGGGCCAGGATCGGCCCGTTCTCCAGGTCGGCCGCGAGGAACGAGAAGCCTCCCGACTTCGTCCGGAGGGTGACGATCGTCCTCGGCAGGAATTCCGGCTTCGGATTCCCCGGCCAGGCCTTCCTCCACGGCGACGTCCCGATGCAGTGGAGGTTCAGGCTGATTCCCCGGCGGGGGCCGCCCGGTCCCGCCGAACGCCACTCGCCGGCGGCCGTCATGGCGGTGCCGCCGTCGCCCGGCAGGGGCTTGACTCCGGACACCAGGCCGTCGTAGGCGGCGATCGTCCCGCCGTAGTCCAGGCCGGCCCGCGAGGGCTCGTACCCCCATTCGATTTCGAGGTCCATGCGCTTCCAAAGGTCGGGGCCGAACGCGCGGACCGTCGGCACCGAATAGGCCGAGGCGTCCCTGGGCTCGCCCCCGGGCGGGGCGGCCACGCACACGAGGATGCCGAAGGCGTCCCGCGGCAGATCGAACGTCAGGGTGCGCCCGTCCGGCGACGACTCGTGCTTGAAGATTTTTTTGGGAGCGGCCTTCCACCACTGATCCTCGGCGTAGGCCAGCGCGATCTCGCCGGGGGGCGGCATGCGCGCGTCGTTCCACGCGACTTCCACCCGCCGGAGGCGCCGCACCTCCTCCCACAGGAAGGCGCAGAGGGTCTGTTTGATCCCCGGGGAGTTCAGGTCGGGCGGGCGGGTCATGTCCTGGCCGGCGTTGCGCATCACGAGGATCCAGCTCTCCGGGTCGTTCTGGTCCGCGGGGCGGTCCTTCCGGTACTGGTAGGCGCTGGGGACCAGGTCGGCCGGTTGGCCGGACAGGTCCTGCCCCGCCGGCGCCGCGGCGACGGTTCCGCAGCCCATGGCCGGCAGGCACAACAGCATCATCCTCAGCATGCTCGGACCCCTTTCTCAACGCCGGCGCCCGGCCAGGACCAGGTCCAGGTTGGCGCGCAGGACGACCTCGGGGGGGACCAGGAACTCCGCGGGGATTTCGCCCCGCCCTTCGAGGCGCCGGTAGAGCGCCTCCACGGCCTGCCATCCCTGGCGGCGTTCGTTCTGGTCGAGCAGGGCCTGGAACGTCCCGCCGCGCAGGAAGTCCACCGCTTCCGCGGAGAGTCCGGTGGCCACCGCCTTTACTTTGCCGGCCATCCCGCGCCCCTTCAGGAAGCGTCCCACCGCGGCGCCGTTCTCGGTCGCCAGGTACACTCCCTTGAGGCGCGGGTGTCCCGCGAAGAGGCGTTCCGCCGCCCTGGCGGCCCGTCGCGGATCGTCCTCCGTCTCCACGGCCAGGGACGGCCGCCGTCCGCGGGCGGCGAGTTCCCGGTCCAGGCCGTCGCGCTTGAGCGCATGGTCCGGCAGTTTCAGGCTTCCCACGAAGATCGCGCATTCATCGCCGGCGTCCATCATCCCGAGGAGCTCGCCGGCCAGCCGCCCGCAGCGCGTGGAATCGTGGGTCACGCACGAAAGCCGCGGGATCCCGGGCGAGTCGTGGCCCATGATCACGGCCGGGATGTCCGCCGCGTTCAGCGTGTCCGCGATGCGTCCTCGCGCGGCGGCCCCGTAGTTCCCCAGGCTCAGGATCAGCCCGGAGAACCGCCGTTCGGCCAGGCCGCGGACCGCCCGGGCGAAGGCCGGGCCGTCGGTGAAGCCCCCCGCGGTGCGGACCTCCGCGTTGACCCGGCGGTCGGCCAGCTCCGCCAGGCGCTCCCGGGCCCCGTCCATGAGCGCGCCGTAGTGTCCCGGCCAGGCGTCGGGGCAGACCACCCCCACGGCGAGCGCGGGCCGCGCGAGCGCCCGGGCCAGCTCGTTGGGGCGGTACCCCAGCCGCGCCGCGGCCTTCTGCACGCGCCGGCGGGTGGCCCCGCTGACGCGCGGCCTGCCCGTCAGCGCCTTGTTGACGGTGCAGATGGAGACGCCCAGCTCCCCGGCGATGGTCTTCAAGGTGACCCGGGCCACGCTCAGCTCCTCGGGATAAACGTTTACTCACTATACTACGCCGATGGGCGTCCCGAGTGGCATGGATTTTCCCGGGGCGCCTCCGGGCCGAAGGCGGCCCCGCCGCCGGCACGATGGGGCCTCCGGTCTTCCGGGGCGGCACCGCGGCCCGGGGCCATTCCGGCCCTGGCGCGGTCCGCTGGAATCACCGCGGGGGTTCAGGCGCCGGCGGTGATCAGCCCGGGGGGGGGCAACCGCCTTTGCAGAGCGGATTCAACGTTCAGAGCCAGCCCACGAGGCGTCGAAGGGGTTCGTTCTTCTGGCGCATGTACTTCATGAATTCCAGGTGCGAGAGCCCCAGTCTGCGGCGCTCCGACTCCATCCCACGACGGATCCGGTGAATCCTGGTCAGGGGATCCTCATAAGCCGGCCGGCGGGAAGAACGCCTCCGGCGCGCCGACGTTGAGGCCTTTCGTGATGCCTTGGGCATGGTTCACCTGCCTTGCCGCTTCCAGCATAATCTGATTCGCCAAGTGGCGCAAGTTGTATGTCACCAGCCCCTCCAGATCGGATGCGGAGAACACGGCCATGTGCTGGAGGTCCGTCTCGGGCAAACGCATGAGCAGCGGATCGCGCTGGTATCCTTCCATCAAGCGGGTGTACCCCACCAATAAAAGGGTGCTCGGGATTGCCACGGAGGCTACCCTTCGACCAGAGTGCTCGTATGACTTTCTTCTGCTAGACCAGCCTGAGTGGACGGCGGATGATCAGCGAAAGATGGGGGAGTTGCAGAAAATAACAGGCCTTCTTACCAACCTGAAAATACAGCCATACACGGATCAAGAGTATCCGGCGGCCCCGCCGCCTTCGTTGCCGCAATCTGGATCGCCCAACTCACGGGACATGAAGTCCTAGTGGCGCTCCCGGCCGCAGGTGGGGACCATAGCCCCGACCCGGTAGGTGTTATGGGAAATCCGGAAGCTCTCGACAGGCTCCCCGATTCGGCCGGGAGGGGCGACGGGGATGGTTCGCCGCTATCGAACAAGTGGTGCCCCGACCGCTACTCTGGGC
>CAYNDR010000144.1:0-14967 GCA_964395295.1 uncultured Planctomycetales bacterium | reverse complement strand
GGAGTGCGTCTCCGCCAACCCCACCGGCCCGCTCCACGTCGGCCACGGGCGCAACGCGGTGACCGGCGACGCGGTGGCCTCGCTGCTGGAGAAGACCGGCCACGCGGTCTGGCGCGAGTACCTGATCAACGACGCGGGCGAGCAGGTGAGGGTGCTCGGCCGCTCGGCGCCCCTGCGCTACCAGGAGCAGTTCGGCCGAGATGACTTCGAGGCGGCGGACTTCGATAAGCGGTGCGGCCGTCTCGTTGCGGCGCTGACGTTGCAGGGCGACGCGCGCCACGGCGCGACCGTCTTCTCCGGCATCTGCGCCAACTGCCACAAGCTGGGCGACACCGGGCGCGACATCGGGCCGGACCTGCGTTCCGTGGCGGCCAACGACTCGGAGAAGCTGCTGGTCGCCACCGAGCTGTCGCCCGCCGCCGCGGCCATCGCCAGGAAGTAGTTGGCGCTGGCGCCGTCGGACTCGATCGCCGTCTCCCCCGCCCGGTACGCCGACCCCTCCCGCACCCGGAAGGACCGGTAGCCGTCCCGCCCGACCTCCACGCCCATGCGGCGCATCACGTCGACCGTGATGTCGATGTAGGGCTTCGAGACCGCCTCGCCGACGACCTCGATCGAGACCTCCCCCTCCGCGGCCGGGGCGGACAGGAGCAGCGACGAGACGAACTGGCTGGAGGTCTCCCCCGAGACGGCCGCGCGGCCGCCCCGCAGGCCTCCTGCCCTGATGCGGAGGGGAGGATAGCCCTCCCGCCCCGCGTACTCGATCTCCGCCCCGAGCGCCCGGAGCGCCGCCACGAGGCCGCCGATCGGCCGCTCGCGCATGCGGGCGTCGCCGTCGAGGACGTAGCGCCCGCGTCCCAGGCAGAGGAGGGACGCGAAGAAGCGGATCGCGGTCCCGGCGTTCCCCATGTTGAAGCGGCCCGAGGCCGCCGGGATCGCCCCGCCCCGGCCGCGGACCGCGAGCAGGCTCCTCGCCGGGCGTTCCTCGACCCCCAGGCCGAGCCTGTTCAACCCCCGGGCCAGGAGCCGGGAGTCGTCCGAGAAGGAGGCGTTCGTCAGGCGCGAGGTCCCCCGCGCCAGCGCCGCGGCCACGAGGGCGCGGTTCGTGAGGCTCTTGGAGCCCGGGATGGGGACGTCGAGGGAGACGGGGCCCCCGGGTTCGATGCGGACCTTCATTTCACCCGTTCTGGCGCTCGAACTCCTTCATGAACTGGACGAGCGCCTGGACGCCCTCCACGGGGACGGCGTTGTAGATGCTGGCGCGGAGGCCGCCCACCGAGCGGTGGCCCTTGAGGCCGTCGAGCCCCGCCTTCCTGGACTCCTTCACGAACTTCTCCTCCAGCGCCTCGCTCCCCAGCCGCCAAGTCACGTTCATGATCGACCGGCTGTCCTTCCGCGCGCACGGCTTCCAGTAGGAAGAGCCGTCGAGGGCGCCGTAGAGGAGCGCGGCCTTCCGCTCGTTGATCTCGCGGAGCTTCGCCAGGCCGCCGATCGAGTCCACCCACTCCGTGACGAGCTTGAGGAGGTAGATGCCCCAGGTGTTGGGGGTGTTGTAGAGGCTCGGCTCCGGGATGTGGGTCTTGTACTTGACCATCGTGGCGAGCTTCTCGGGGGCGCGCTCCGCGAGGTCCTTCCGGAGGATCACGAGCGTCACGCCCGAGGGCCCCAGGTTCTTCTGCGCCCCCGCGTAGACGAGCCCGAACGCCTTGACGTCGAACGGCCGGCAGAGGATGTCGCTGGACATGTCCGCCACGAGCGGCGCCTGGGTCTTCGGGTACGCCTGGTACTGGATGCCCCCGATCGTCTCGTTGGAGGTGACGTGGACGTAGGCCCCGTCCGGGGTCAGCTTGAGCTCGGACTCCGCGGGGATCCTCATGTACTTGTCGGCCTTGCCGTCCCAGGCGACGTTGACGTTGCCGACGAGCTGCCCTTCCTTGACCGCCTTCCCGGCCCAGGAGCCGGTGTGGACGTAGTCGGCGGTCTTCCCGGGCCCCAGGAGGTTGAGGGGGACCATGGCGAACTGGAGGCTCGCCCCGCCCTGGAGGAAGAGGACGGCGTAGTCCTCGGGGATGCCCAGGAGGCGGCGGAGGTTGGCCTCGGCGGCCTTGATGACGGCGTCGAAGGCCTTGCCGCGGTGGGACATCTCCATGACGGACATGCCGGCCCCGGCGAAGTCCACCATCTCCTCCCTCGCCTTTTCCAGGACCGCCAGCGGGATGGCCGCCGGCCCCGCCTGGAAGTTGAAGATGCGCGCCATGGTGTTCCCCTCCAAGTGCCGGTCCGCCCGGGACGGCGAGATCATAGGGAAAAGCGCCGCCGAAAGCAACGAACTGGCGTACTCGTTCAGGCGTCGATATCGGATCGTGGAAGCGCTCCGGAAGACTATCATGCCATCCGATCGCCGACGTGTTATGGTTATCGCGAAATGAGCATCCAACGTCCCTTCCCGAAAGAGGACGAGGCCACCTGCCGCCTCTGCGGGAGGGCCTTGCCGCTGTACCTGATACTCCTGATCGTGATGGGACGATTATGAGTGGTGGGGCGGTGTGCCGGAGATTGCCCGAGTCTACGATCAGGGACGAGCACGGCGCGGCACACGGGATTCGACCGCCCGGAGCTGTGAGCGGTCCTGGAGCGGCGGCATCCGCGGGGCGTTTTCCGCCTCCCCGGGGGGCTGTGCTGAAGCCCCTTGACTTGGCTCCCACCGGAAAGCTATATTCCCTGTACGCGGAGAGTTCCGTGTACATGGAGAAACCCATGGAAGAGAAGGCGCGGCCCATCTCCTGCTACTCGAGGCTGTGGAAGATCCTCTCGGACCGCCGGATGAGCGTGGCGGACCTGGATCGGGCCATCGCGCGGAAGGGAGCCAAGGTAAATCCCAAGACCCTCTATCGTCTGGCCGATCCCACTGCGCCCATCGAGCGCCTGGACACTGTCATCGCCGGCCTCATCTGTGACATCCTGAATGTGGACCTTTCTCATCTCCTCTCATTCGAGGCGGTACGGGAGGGGGCGGCCCTTCAAAGGCTTTCCTCGGCCAGGCAGCGGCGCCTGGATGCGCTCCTGGATCGCCAGGCGGAGGGACGTCTGCAGGCCGGGGAACGCCGGGAGTTGGCGGCCCTTGTGGAAGAGGCGGAACGCATGACCTTGAGAAACGCCCGGGCCCTGGCGCGGGCCCGGAAGGCGGCGGTGAGGATCTGAGGGCCCCTGGATCGAGGAAGGAGAGCGGGTGGCGGCGCGGCGGGAGGTCGTACGCGGACGGGCGAGGGCGAGGTGCGAGTACTGCCGGCTTCCCGAGATCCTTTCTGGTGCGGTTTTCCACATCGAGCATATCGTCCCGACCTCCAAGGCGGGAGCGGACTCTGAGTGGAACATGGCCCTGTCGTGTCCGCGCTGCAATGAGCGGAAGGGGGCCCTCACGTCGGGATGTGATCCTCGAAGCGGGAATAAGGTGCCCATTTTCAATCCCCGGCGTCAGTCCTGGAAGGCGCACTTCCACTGGAGCCCGGATCGCCGGACGATCATCGGCCGGACCCCGGTAGGGAGGGCGACCGTCGAAGCGCTGGGCCTGAATTCCCTGGCCCGTCAAGTACTCCGGGCCATCTGGAGGGACCGGCTCTCGGACCTGTTCCCGTTCGATTGATTTGTATTCAGGTCTGCCGCTCCGGGGTAGAATAGGGAAGTCGTGAATCCGCCCAGGAAGTCATCTGTCCGGCGGGCCCTCTCCCGGGGCCTTTGCACCTTCCTGGCCACGATCTTCGTCTTCTACTGCGATCCGTTCCTGTCCTTCCTCCAGGCCCGCACTAAAGATTCCCCGCATCGACGGGCCGCGGACCCCGAAGCCCGTGATCGCGCAGATCGTTGGGATCGGGCCATCGGAGCGGTTTTATTCGCGCTCCAGTCCGTCGAATACCACGTCGACGGCCAGCTCTCCACGAGGCAACGGGACAGCCGCCCAGGGCAACCTTGAGGCAACGGCTGACGCTGTGTCACGGGCCCGGGAAGGCACGGGCCAATGGCAGGAGCCGGCGCCCCCCCTGCCTCCTTCCCGCGGGCCGCACCCGCGTTCTGGCGGCCGGACGAAACCCGTGCTATGCTACACCCCCGATGGGCACCCTCGCCGCGCTCGCGGTCCTCCTCGCCCAGGATCCCTCCTACGACACCCTGGTCCTCGAGACCGGCGGGAAAGCCGACCGCGTCGAGGCCCGGGACCTCAACGGGGATTCCTTCCCGGACCTCATCGCGCAGAACGGCCACGACCTCAACGTGTTCCTCTTCGACCCCCAGCGGGGATTCTCCGCCGCCCCCCAGCAGACGCTCCGCCTGGACGGGACGGCCTTCCTCTGGACGATCGCCCCGCTGGAACGCGACAGGCCCCCCAGCCTCGTGACCGCCGGCTCCCGCGCCCTCCAGGCCCACTCCTTCGAGGGCCGCGGCTTCGCGGCCGCCGCGAAGGACCTCGTGGTCCACCCCTCCCTCTTCGAGGGCGCCTCCGCCGGCGGCCCGCCCCTCCTGACGAACTTCGCCCCGGACCTCGACGGCGACGGCCTCCCCGAACTCCTGCTCTTCCGGAAGGACGAGATCTTCATCATGAAGGGGAGCCCGGCCGCGGAGTACCTCTGCCTCCAGAAGCTCCCCCTCGCCGTCGACGTGGCCCTCCGCCTCAACTGGGGGGCCCACATGAAGATGATCGAGACGAGCGCCGTGCCCACCCTGGCCTTCGGGGACGTGGACGGCGACGGCCGCTCGGACATCAGCTACTACCGGGACGAGGCGATCGGCGTCTTCCGGCAAACCCCCGGCGGGTCGTTCACCCCGGCCGACCCGATGGACCTCCTGACGGACAAGCCCAAGAAGCGCGACCGCTTCGTCAAGTTCGACGTCCCCCCCCGCGTGGCGGACCTCAACGGCGACGGGCTCCTGGACATCGCCGCGGTCTACCCGAGCAAGGGGCGCGTCCACATCTACTACGGCCAGGCGGGGCGCCGGGACTATACCCAGCCGGACGAGGTCAAGCAGGCCGCCGACGGCTGGTCCTCGGGGATCTACCTCGAGGACCTCGACGGCGACGGCAGGCCCGACCTCATCATGGGCGTGGTCCGCCGCTTCGGGATCACCGGGGGCATCCAGGTCTTCCTCTCCGGCAAGGTGGACCTGGAACTGCACGTCTACCCGATGGGCGCGGGCGGCCGGTACGCCAAGGACCCGATCCAGGAGCTGAAGTTCTCGATCCCCTACACGCTCCAGATGACGCGCACGTCCGCCGCGTTCGACCTCGTCTTCCGCCCGAACTTCAAGGGGGACTTCAACAGGGACGGACTGCGGGACATGCTGGTGGCGGAGGGCGAGAAGACCCTCCGGATCTACCCGGGGGTGCGGGAAAGGGGGATCTCGGAACAGCCCTCGGGCTCGATCGCGATGAACCCCCCTCCGGGGACGACCCTCACGGAGCCCTTCGTGGCGGACTTCAACAAGGACGGCGTCTCGGACCTGGTGCTCAAGCACGCGCACGGCGGCCCGGTCCGCCACGTCCTCGAGCTGAAGCTCTCCAAGCCGCGGTAGAGCGAGGTATATTATTCCCGGGATGAGAACGGAACGCCGGCGGTGGCCCCGGGTGAAGCCCGGGCGGGACACGACCGTCTTCTGCTGCAGCGCGGAGTTCGCGGGCCCGGCCTCGAGCCGCAACAACCTGGCCCTCCGGGCCGTGGACCTGGGCGGCAAGGGGGCCTGCCTCCTCACCGTGGGGCGCCTCCGCGAGCGGCTCCCCGTGATCGTCGAGATCGCCCTCCCGGAGGAGCACGCCCGGTTCAAGGCCAGGGCGGTGGTCGTCTGGTCCCGGACCCTCGTCCACAAGTCCCAGGAGGCGAACGTGGCCGGGCTGGAGTTCCTGGAGATCCTGGAGGCCTCCGGCGAGAAGGTCCAGTTCATGACCGAAGGGTGCCGCAAGCCCCGCGCCGCGCCCGTGGGCGCGGACCTCAAGCGCGAACATCGGAACACCCTCCTGAAGGAAGCCAAGCTGGTCTGCCGCACGAGGGGATTCTGGAGCGCGATCGGGTTCTCCTCCGAAATCCCGGGACGGCTCACCGGCCTGACCGCCGATGGATTCCAGATGGTCTGCTCCAGCCGGATCGGGGCCGGGCGGAGGCTCGAGGTGCGCCTCGACTTCAGCTCCCCCCCCGCGATCGTGACGGCGGAAGTGGTGGTCCAGTCCTGCAGGCGCGACACGCTCGTCCTGGAGCCGCGCTACGAGGTGGAGGCGGTCTTCGCGGCGATCCCCCCCGAGAGCCAGGACAGCCTCCAGGGGATCCTCTCGCTCCTCAGGTCCTATTCCTCGGAAGGTCCCAGAATCCCGTAGACCGCCGCCGAGATCGCCTCGATCGCCGCGATCCCCCGGTCCTCCGCCGCCCCGGGCCGCTCGATCACGCCGTCCAGGAACACCGACAGGACGTAGGGCTGTCCGGGCAGGCGCACCCATCCCACGTCGTGGCGGTACCCCGGCAGGGATCCCCCCTTGTGGCCCACCGGGACGTCCCGCGGCACGCCCGCGGCGATCCGGCCCCGCGACGTGCGCTCCAGCGTCCCGATCATCTCCTCGCACGCCTCCGGCGCGAGCGCCTCCTTCCGGAAGATCGCCCGGACGAGCTGGCCCATCTCCCGCGCGGTCGTCCAGTTCTCGCGCCCGGCCCGGCGCGCCTCCAAGTCCATGAAGGCGCGCTCGAAGCGGGTGACCCGGAGCCCCAGCCGCTCCGCGCGCGCGTTGACCCGGTCCATCCCCAGCCGCCGGAGCAGGAGGTTCGAGGCGGCGTTGTCGCTCTCGGCGATCATCCGCCGCGAGAGCTGGGCGTACGACCACGTGGACCCCGTCCGCTCCCTCTGGAGCGAGCCGCTCCCGCCCGCGCGGTCTGCGTCCTCCAGCGCAACCTCCTCGCCCCATCGGAACGTCCCCTCCAGGGCCTGCGCGTGCGCCTCCAGGAGGATGAGGACCTTGACCGTGCTGGCCGCCGCCACGCGGCGGTCCGCGTCGATCGCCAGGAGCTCGCGCCCGTCGATCCGCCCCAGCCACAGGCAGAGCGTCGCCTCCGGCGCGCAGGACACCAGCGCCCGGCGGACGCCGCGCTCCAGGCGCGGCATCCTCTCGAGGTCCGAGGCCGCGCACCCCCCGAGGAGCGCCGCCCCCAGCAGGAGTCCGTCGAGACGCGCCCTCCGCACCTGGTGCATTCCTCCGTTATAATAATAAGACATGCGAAGGCTGTTCGTCCTGTGCATCCTCCCGCTGGTCCCCCCGGCCCAGGTGGAGGAGGACATCCTGCACCTCGACCAGCCCCCCGTGGAGTTCCTCAAGCGCTGGTCCGCCGCCGAGCGGGCGCGGGACGGCCACGGCCTCCTGGACCTCTACCTCCAGGTCCTGGAGCGGCTGGACCGGCGCCTCTGCCCGGTGGAACCGGGCCGCTGGGTCCCCTGCCCGCGCTGGCTCCAGCGGCGGCTGGCGATGCTCCCCGCCGCGGTCCTCGCGCCGCACGAGTCCCTGGCCATCGAGCGGTTGAGGGCGCCGGCGGGCGCCGCGGGGCGGCTCCGGACGGCCGGCCGCTTCCTCCACACCCGGGCGGGACAGGACGCCCTGGAGACGCTCGCCAACGAGGCCTTCGACGAGGGCCGCCTGGAGGAGGCGGTCCGCGGCTGGCTCCGGCTCCTCGAGGTGCGCCCCACGCCCGAGCTCACGGCGCGGGCGGCGCGCGCGATGGCGCTCCAGGGGGAGATCCCCCTGCTCGACGCCCCCGATCCCGGCGCCCCGATCTTCGCGGGCGGCCGGCAGGTCGAGATCGGGGAATTCCTCCATTCCCTCGCGCCGGCGGCCCCGCCCGCCTCCCCCTCCGCGCCCGCGGACCGCGGCTCCCCCGGCGAGGTCCTGCTGGGGAGCTACGACCTGCGGCTGGACGGCGGCGCTTTCGCGCGGTCCCTGGCCGTCTCCATCCCGGCGTACGCGACCCTGGAGGGCCGGGAGTACGCCGTCTTCACCAACGGCGTCCGCGTCACCGCGCTCGATCCCGGGCGCGGGGACGGGGGCTCGCTGGAGGACGCCGTCCTCTGGAGGTACCCGCCTTCTGAGGGGCTCGTCCGCGACCTGCCCACCGCCTACGACAGCCCCCGCAGTCCCCAGCCGTACCTCGGCGTGGCGGTCTCCGGCGGCCGGGCCTTCGCCGTCATGTTCAGCCGGGAGACCCGCGCCCGCCTCCACGCCCGCCGCCCGGACCGGTTCGACGGGCCCGCGGCCGTCCGCGCCTTCGACCTCCGCACCGGCCGGCTCCTGTGGGACACGGACGACCTCAAGGTCGTCGACTCGGAAGGGGAGGCGGTGCCGGCGCTGGAGGCGCTCCGCTTCGGCCACAAGAACTTCTGCTTCTCCGGGCCGCCCGTGGCGCGGGGCGGCCGCGTCCTCGTGGCGGTCATGACCACCCCCAACTCCGAGCGCGAGTGCCACCTCCTCTGCCTGGGCGCCGCCGACGGCCGCGTCCTCTGGTCCACCTGCGTGGCCTCCGCGTACCGGCCCGGCTGGGCGACCTCGGTGCCTTCCTTCATCGAGGAGGGCGGGAGGATCTACGTCCAGTCCGGCTTCGGGGTCGTGGCGGCGCTGGAGACGGAGACGGGCGCGGTCGAGTGGCTGGTCCGGTACGCGCAGACGGGGGCCCGCTCCAGCGTGAGCCTCCCGGTCCTCGCGGGGAGCCGGGCGGTCTTCCTCGTCCCGGACCGTTTCGAGCCCGTGGTCCTGGACCGCCGCACGGGGCGGGACGCGCCGCTCCCGCCGCTCACGAGCCAGGTGTCCTGGTGGCGGGTCCTCTACCTGGCGGGCTCGTGGAACGGGTGGTTCGCGGCCACCGGCTCGCAGAGCGTGGCGGTCAACACGGCGGACGGGACGGTGGCGGAGCTGGGGGGCATCGACGCCGGGAGGTTCTGGCGGGGCGCCGCGGGGCGCGGGCGGCTCCACGTCCCGACGGCGCGGTCGCTGGCGACCTTCGACACGGAGACCTGGAAGCTCCTGGATGCCCCTCCCTGGCCGCCCGGGGGGGGCGCGGGGAACCTGGTGGCGGCCGATGGGATATGCCTGTCGCTCTCGGACCGCCTTTCCGTCACCGCGAGCGCGGCGTCGCTGGGGGAGCGGTTCCGCCCGCGCGCCGAGGCCAGCCCGCCCCGGGCGGCCGCGTGCCTTCAGGCGGCGGCAATCCTCGAAGGCTCGGGCCGTCCCCTCGAGGCGGCCGCGTACTACCGCCGCGCGCTCTCCGTGCTGGAGGGCGATCCCGCGAGGGCGAAGGCCGTCGAGGAGATCCGGAAGAAGCTCCTCCCCCCGCCGGAGCAGAGATGATTCCCCGGAGGCCCCATGGTCGAATGGCGGTACTACGTGGTCGAGCACGCCTTCGTGGTCCGCGCGGACCTGAAGAAGTGCCATGCCGAGCGCCTGATGCGCGACGGGCGATGGGTCAAGTACCGCGACCTCGCCGACATCACCTGCAACGGCCGGCAGATGAAGGGCGAGGAGGAGGCGATGGAGGCGGCCCGCAGCCTCTTCGAGAAGTACCCGGAGCTCCCGTGACGGGGCGGCGCCGGCGGAAATCCTACAGCCTCTCCCTGAGGAATCCCGGCCGGTCGGTCGTGATGCTCCTGGCCCCGAGACGGACCGCGCGCCTCGCCAGCTCCGGGTCGTTCACCGTGTAGACGTGCAGTTCCAGGCCGGCCTCCCCCGCGAGGCGCGCCAGTTCCTCGTCGACGACCTCCAGCGTGTCGGGATGCAGGCCGACGTCGATCCCGTCGGCCCTGATCGCCGCGGCCCGCCCGATCAGCCCCCGGCGCGTCTGGTTCCAGTTCCCCTGCTTGTCCTTCTTGAACGAGAAGAGCAGGTACGCCCTGGCCTGCGGGCGCGCGCGCTTCACCTCCGCCAGCACGTCCTCCTTGAAGCTGATCATCGCGACCTGCTCGTTCCCGAGGCCCGACGCGTCGACCTCCTTCAACGCCGGCTCGACGATCCCCTTGCCGGCCTTGAGCTCCAGGAACGCGCGCTTGCCGGGCTTGACCAGGGCGAGGACCTCGGCCAGCGTGGGGATTCTTTCGCCGGCGAACGCCGGGCCCTTCCACTTCCCCGCATCGAGCGCGCGCAGCTCGTCGAAGGTCATCTCGGCGACCTTGCCCTCGACGCCGGTGGTCCGCTGGGTGGTCGCGTCGTGGATGCAGACGATCCGGCGGTCCCTGCTGAGGTGGAAGTCGCCCTCGATGGCGTCGGCGCCCTGCTCGAAGGCGAGCCGGAAGGAGGCGAGCGTGTTCTCCGGCGCGTCGTGCGACGCGCCGCGGTGGGCGACGATCGCGGCGGGCGGGCCGCCGGGGGCCACGGTCATTCCCAGCAGGAGGAAGGCAAGCCGCATGGGGGATTCACGGCGCGAAGACGTTCGCAAGAGGGAGGGAGAAGCCGGGAAGGAGGCCGGCCGTGAGCGCCTGGGAGGTCCCGAGCGTGCGGACCGGCTTCTTCGGGTCCTCCTGGAGGAGGTACACCTCCACCAGGCCGGCATCGGGATCGACGATCCAGTACTCCGCCACCCCGTGCCGGGCGTAAAGGACCCTTGTAGCTCCGCGGTCGAGCGCCTCCGAGCGGTCCGAGAGGACTTCGACGCAGAGGTCCGGCCCTCCCTGGATGCCCTCGGCAGCCAGGATCGAGGCGCGGGATATCGAGACGTATACGATGTCCGGCTGGAGCACGTCCTCATCCGAGAGGATGACATCCACCGGTGACGCGAGGACCTCGCCAAGGCCGCGGGCGTTGACGAAGTTGAAAAGCGCGTTGAAGATCCGCGCCACGATCCTCTGGTGCCGGATGGACGGTGCGGGGCTCAGGATCAGATCCCCCTCGATGAGCTGATGCCGCGATCCCTCGGGAAGGGTGCGGTACTCCGCATAGGTGAACTTTACGGAAGGCCGGCCGGAAGCCATCGCCTGACTCCTCTCGGAGGATTGTACGCCCCTTCAGGATGGAAGGTCAAGAGGCGCCCCGCCCGTGCTACAATCCTTCCCTCCCATGGCCACTTGGCCCATCCGGCACGAGGACGTCCTGGACGCGCGCGAGCGCCTGCGGCCGTTCCTCCCGCCCACGCCCCTGTGCTCATGGCCCGCCCTCGACGAGGCCGCGGGCCTCCGCGTGAAGGTCAAGCACGAGGACCTCCAGCCCACCCGCTCCTTCAAGGTCCGCAACGCCGCCTCCGTCCTGACCGCGCTCGGCCCGGAGGAACGGCGTCGCGGCGTCGCGGCCGCCTCGCGGGGCAACCACGGCCAGGGCCTCGCCTGGGCGGGCCGGCGCCTCGGCGTGCCCGTGACCATCTGCGTCCCCCGCGGCAACAGCCCCCTCAAGAACGCCGCCATGCGCGGCCTCGGGGCCGATCTCGTCGAGGAGGGCCGGGACTACGACGAGGCCGCGGCGACGGCGGACCGCTTGGTGCGGGAGCGCGGCCTGACCCTCGTGCACTCCACCAACAACCGGCTCGTCATCGCCGGGGCCGGGACGATGGCGCTGGAAATCCTGGAGGAGGACCCCGCGATCGAGGCGCTGGTCGTGGCCGTGGGCGGCGGGTCGCAGGCGGTGGGAGCCATGACGGTCGCCCGGGCGACCCGCCCTTCCCTCCGGGTCTACGGCGTCCAGGCGGAGCGCGCGTCGGCGATCCACGACTCCTGGCGCGCCGGGCGGCCGCTCTCCAGGCCCTCGGCCGACACCTTCGCCGACGGCCTCGCCACGCGGCAGACGTACGAGATCACGTTCCCGGCGCTCCGCGAGGGGCTGGCGGGTTTCGTGACCGCGAGCGAGGCCGAGATCGCCGAGGCCGTGAGGCTGCTCCGCCGGACCACCGGCCACGTGGCGGAGGGGGCGGGCGCGGCCGGACTGGCGGGGCTTTTCAAACTGCGGGAGGAACTGGCGGGCCGCACCGTCGGGATCGTCCTCTCGGGCGGCAACATCGACGAGGATACGCTCCGTCGAGTCATGGCCGGGGAGATCTGAAGCGCCTACCGGGTCTCGACGGCGAATCCCTTCCCGGAAACCTTCACCGCCATCCCGTCCGAGAACGTCACCGACCTCGCCCCCGCCTCCATGGAGTAGACCGCGTACGTCTTCTTCCCATCCTTCTTGAACACGGCGTACAGGGGATAGTCCGCCGTCACCGTCCGGTCCACCGCCCCGAGCGCGTTGAGGACGTGGATCCAGTGGTACGCGTTCGCCCGCGAGTTGCCCCCCTCGATCGGGAGCTTTTCGCCGAGCGCCTCGTACTGCCGGATCGCGTCGGCGGGGTCCGAGAGCGCGCGGACCATGAGCACGATGTCCCCCCAGGAATCCCAGGCCTCGCCGTTGTTCTCCGCCTTGAGCGCCTCGTAGTTCTTGCGGACGTAGTCAGGATAACGGCCCAGGTAGAGCGAGCCCCCGTGGATCGGGAGCCAGTTGATCCCGTGCACCTCCTCGGGGTTCTTCGTGAACCACGTCTCGTTCACGCCCTTCCCGCCCCAGACCATCGTCACCACCGACGCCCCGTAGCCCGGCGGCCGGAGGCGGCCCTCCACGTCGAACCAGTAGCGCTCGATCGCCGCCATCTCGGTCGTGTAGAGCCAGGCGCCGAGGTCGCGCAGTTTCAGGTCCCCCACGGCCTGCCCCAGGAGCGTGATCCCCGACCATGCGTTCATCGCCTCCGAGGAGGACTCGTTGTTGTTCCCGTCGGCGAACGCGGCCTTGCCCGAGGCCCACGAATGCCCCGCGTAGGGGTCGAAGGCCCGCAGGAACGGGAACTGCGGGTCGTCCCGCCGCGGGTTGGCCGCGTCGCGGACGAGGAACCGCGCCATGTCGCCCCACTTCCCCGCCGCGGCCCACCCGGGGTCGCGCCGCGCGACCTCCGCGGCGCCGCGGAGGAAGTAGCCGTAGTGGAAGTGGTGGTCGCTCAGCTCCGCGTCGCTCCCGTAGCTCGCCGGATACCCGATGGCCGTCCCCCACGTGCGGTCGTAGGCGAAGCAGCCCTTCGCCTTCGGCTTCCCTCCGGCGTCCGCGGCCGTGAACCACCGCTCCAGGCGTCCCTTCAGCTCCGCGAAGAGCTTCTCGCGCGCCGCCTCCGCGCCGGCCTGCTCCGCGATGGGGATGAGCGCCGCCAGCCACCCCAGCCGCTTCCCCCCCCAGTACGTGTCCTTGAGGTCGTCGTCCGCCTTCGCCGCCGCGGCCTCGACGAGCGACCTCAGCTTCGCCCTGTCGTGCGTCCCCCTGTCCGGGAGCGCCGGGAGGACCCCCGGGAACGCCATCCGTGTCGTGAAGGACGTCCCGCGCAGGAGCCTCATGGGCCCGCGCACCGAAGGATAGGCGTACTCGAGGAGCTTGTCGGAAGTCGTCTCCCACTGGTGCGGATAGAGGGCCATGAGCGTCGCCGTCTCGGCGCCTTCGCGGGCCGAGGTCGCAACCTGGAACGCGGTCGTCACGAGCGCCTTCTTCTCGTCGAAGCCCCACTCCACGGTCGAGTTCGTGACGTGGGCGTGGGCGTGGCGGGCGAAGAGGTCGAAGGCCTCGCGCGTCTTCGAGGGAAGGATCGCCGCGGAGAGGTGCTTCTTCCCCTTCATGCGGCAGGTGAGCCTCGGGGTGCCCAGGCCCTCCCAGGAGCATCCGGCGGGGCCGAAGAGGCCGTAGGGCTTCCCGCCCACCGCGACGCCCAGCGCCGCCGCGTCCGCGCCCCCGGACCACACCTCCGGCGGCGAGGGGAACGCGACCGTCGCGTCGCCCCCCTCGTAGAGCGCGTAGACGTAGGGGCCGCCGTGGCCGTAGGTGATCCTCATGCCCCGGCCTTCCGCGAGGAACGCGGCGGTGACGAACCAGTCGCTGAAGCCGTCGAGCCGCGCGTCCGGGAACCGCGGCTGGGCGGCATGGCCCAGGACGAGGTCGGCCCTGGCCCCCGGCATGACGCCGAAGATCCCGATCCTGTTGGCCGAGATCGCGTTCGCGTGGAAGACGCGGAGCCCCTCCGGCTCGGCCTTGAGGACCAGGGGATGGGCGTACTGGGCCTCCGAGAACGGGAGCCAGACGAGGGAGCTCCACCAGTCGCCCGTGGGGACCGGCCCGCGCACGGCGTCGGTCTTGTAGAGGACCGCGGGCGGCCCCTTGGCACCGGGAGGGATCGCGTTCCGGTAGCTCCCCGAGCCCAGGGGGACGACCTCGTCCTGGGCCGGCGCGAGCATCAGGACCAGCGCGGCGAGCCCGTTCATGCGCCGGGCATCTTAACGACGGCGGCGTCCTCCCGCCAGCAGGAAACGCCCGGGCCCCCGGCCGCTATCCCCTACAAGGGAAAGGAAAGGGGAACCCATGAAGATTTCAGGGATCGCGCTCGCGGCCGTCATGGGATTCGCGGCCTCCCCGCAAAAGGGCGAATGGGTATCCATCTCGGACGGCCTGCTGGAGCAGATCGAGAAGCAGGGGCTCAAGCCGGCCTGGCCGGGGAAGACCGCGGGCGTCGTCGTGGACCGCGCCACCGGCGAGGCGTTCGTGGCCGTCTCCGGCCTCGGCCTGTGGCGCACGGCCGACAAGGGAGCGACCTTCGCCCGCGCGGACGGCGGGGCGGTGGGCGGCCGATGCGAGACGGGCTACGTCCTCATCGCCGACCCCAACGGCAGGCGCCTCGTCTGCTTCATGCTCGACGGCTCCTCGGCCATGACCCTCGACGGCGGGAAGACCTGGCTCCCCGTCAAGAACCACGGCCGCGGGTGGGACTGGGGCGCCGTCCACTGGGCCCAGGGCGATCCGAAGACCCTCTTCACGCGCACGCACGAGAACCGCGACATCGCCATGGTGAGCCAGGACGGCGGGAAGACCTGGAAGGACCTGGGCCAGGGATTCGGAGCCGTGGGGCTCTTCAGCGACTCCATCCTCGTGGCCAGCAAGGGCAAGGGGCCCATCTCGCCCCCGGGCCGCATCGAGGT
>CAYNDR010000143.1:1872-14982 GCA_964395295.1 uncultured Planctomycetales bacterium | reverse complement strand
TTCGCCGCGGCGCGGCGCTTGAAGACCTTGTTCCCCTTGGCGTCCTCGACCTCGAAGCAGACCTCGCCGCCGGCGGCCTCGCGAAGGGCCATCTCCTCGAGCGCCAGCGCCCGGAGGTGGATCGTCTGCCCCGGCTGGTAGAGGGGCTTGTCGGTCACCAGGAGGATGCGGTAGTCGCGCCGGAGCTTCACGACCTGGCTGGCGGTGTGGTCCCCGGCGGCGGACCGGGTGCGGACCTCGAGGGTGTAGTCCCCGACCTCCAGGGGGGGGACGACGAAGGAGGCGTCCAGCGTGCCGTCCTTCCCGGTGCGCCCCTTGAAGAGCGACGCGGCGCCCTTCCCCGTGAGGGCGATCTCCACGTCCGCCCCCTCCACCGGCGCGAGCCTGGAGATCCCTCGCGACTCGAAGACCGCGAGGCGCAGGCCGGCCCTGGAGTCCGGGGCCATGAGGGTCGGCGCATCGACGAAGACCTCGTGGCGGACGCCCGGGGCCGAGGGTCCCCGGCCCGCGAGGCACAGGAGCGCAAGGACGGCGATCATCACGCGGCTCATGACGGATTCCCCTAACATGCTCACCCTCTTAGACGGGGCGGACAGCGCGCGGTTCACGGAAAATCCAGCAGGGCCACGGGCGACAGGCAACGGGCCCTTTGCCTGTTGACCATTGGCTTGAATACCCCCGAACGATTGCACGTATCGTATACAAGATGCGGCCGCTTGTCCTTCTGTTCCTGCTGGCTCTCCAGGAGATCCCCAAGCCGGCGCCCCTGGTCCCGGCCGGCGCGTGGGCCGGGGCGCTCAAGGAACACCCGCGCCTCCTGGGGCCCCGCGCGCCCCTGCAGGCGCTGGCCCGGGCCAAGGCCCAGTCCTACCGGGAGATCAAGGGCCTGGACTCCCTCCTGGCGGCGGGCGTCGTCCACGCCGTGGACGGCCTGCCCAGGGAGAAGATCGAACCCCACCTCCGCGCCGCCCTGGGCCACCTCAAGCGCGGCGTCACCAACGTCCACCAGGACACCTGGATCTGGCTCACGGACGCGGCGCTCGCCTACGACTTCTTCTTCGACGCGATCCCGCCGGCCGACCGCGCCGCGATGGTGGACTGGATGAACGGCCACCTCGGGAAGTATACCGACGACGAGAACGCCTTCCACAATTCCACGCTCTCGAAAATATTCTGTTACCTGCGGATCGCCTACGCCACCTGGGGGGAGAACCCGCGCGCGAAGGAGTTCCGCGACTACGCCCTGGCCAAGCTCTACGAGGGCAAGGTCGCGCCCGTGCTCGCGGAATTCGGCGCCGGCGGCGGCTTCGTCGAGTGCGGCTGGTACTCCCGCGGGTCCCTCTGGCACCTCGTGCAGGCCCTGGAGCTGGCCCGGCGGATGGAGAAGTACGACGGCTTCCAAAAGGCCCCCCGCTTCTTCTACCAGCGCCTGGCCTACGAGCTCCACCAGGGCTACCCCGGCCTGTGGGTCTACGGCGCGGAGCGGTACCCCGTCGAGGGCGACGGCGCGGCCACCTACGGGGGCCACAACGAGTACCCGCGCCACCTGCGCACCGTCCTGGCGCAGTACTTCCGCGGATCCGAACTCTCCCGCCACGTGGCCCACCGGCGCCGGCCGGGCTCCAATCCCGACGACCGCCTGGTCGACTTCCTCACCGAGGAGGAGCCCGACCCGCCGCTCGACCCCTCGACCCTGCCGCTGGCGCACCTGGCCTCCGGCATCGGGCGGGTCTACGCCCGAAGCGACTGGACGGCCGACGCCACGTGGCTCCGCTTCGAATGCGGCGACTTCTGGAACAACCACCAGCACCTGGAGGCCGGCAACTTCGAGATCTTCCGCCGGGAGCCCCTGGCCACGGAGAGCGGCGAGTACCACGACTACGCCTCCCCCCACGCCGTCAACTGGCTCCTCCGCACCGTCGCCCACAACTGCATCCTCGTCCACCAGCCGGACGAGAAATGGTCGAGACTGCGCGACGGCGGGCGGAACGCCTACGCCAACGACGGCGGCCAGGCCAAGAAGTGGGAGTGGGTCACGGACACCCTGGAGCCGTGGAAGGCGCGCCGCGCGGAGTTCGACCGCGGCGACATCGTGGCCTACGAGAACCGTCCGGAATACCTCTTCGTGGCTGGCGACTGCACGAAGGCGTACGCGCCCTCGAAGATGGCGCTCTGGGTCCGGCAGATCGTCTTCCTCAGGCCGCACACGTTCGTGGTCTTCGACCGCGTGGTCAGCACGCGCCCCGAGTACGAGAAGACCTGGCTCCTCCACTGCCGGTTCCAGCCGGAGATCAAGGGGGCGGGCGCCGCGATCGCCAACGGGAAAGGCCGGCTCTTCGTGGAAACCCTTCTGCCGGAGAAGGCCCGCGTGGACAAAGTGGAGGGATACTCCTGCCGCGGCCAGTCGTTCAATCCGCCGCGGAACTCCCAGACGGAGCTGGCCTGCCGGTGGCGCCTGGAGGTCTCCCCCCCGGTCCCCCGGACGGACGACGTCTTCCTCCACGTCCTCTCCACGGAAGCCCCTCCGAACGCGGCCCTGGTCCGGAACGGCGGCAAGGTCGGCGTCAAGGTCGGCGCGGCGGAGGTGTGGTTCGAGGGGAAGGCGGGCGGGACGCTCCTCCTCCCCGGCGGCCGGCACGAACTGCGGGAGAGGGTCGCGGCGGGCCGTTTCGAGTAGCGGGACAAGAGAACCCGGCAAGGGTATAATTCACTGGAACCCTGAGGGAGGAAGGCCGCCCATGCTCAACATGACCTGTCCCGCCTGCCAGGCCCAGTGCCAGTTCGACGACAAGTTCCGCGGGCGGAAGATCAAGTGCCCCAAGTGCGGCACGCGCGTCCGGCACCTCCCCGACGGGAACTTCGAGCTCCTCTCCATGGGGCAGGTCCCGCCGCCGCCCCCGCCGGGGGCGACGCCGGCCCCGGAGGGGGGCGCCCCTCCCGCCTCCACGAACGTCCCCGTCATCTCCGCGCTGGCGTCCCAGAGCGAGTCGATCCAGAACGCGGTCGTCGTCCTCGCGGTGGTCCACCTCTTCGCGTTCGGGCTCCTCGCGCTCGGCTTCGCCCTCGGGAAGATGCCCGTCTTCGCGAGCGTCTTCGCGCTGACGCTCCTGATCACGTGGATCGTCTTCCTGTCCAAGCGCCGCCGGACGCTGAGGATCGAGCGGGCGTCCGAAGAGACGGCCGCGGTGCCGATGGCCCAGCCTCCCGCGCCCGCGCCGGGGGCGCCGGCCCTCCCGGCCCCTGTCGTCCCCCCGATTCCGGCGGCGCCGCCGGCCCCGGCCCAACCCGTTTCGACCTGGCCGCCGGCCCCCGCGGCCCCTGCCGCTCGTCCCGCGCCCGTGGCCCCGAGCGTCCCCGCGATCCCGCCCGCCCCGCCCGCTCCGCCCGCGCCCCCGCCGCCCATCGCCCCGATCGTCCCCGCGATCCCGGCCGCCCCCCCCGCGCCGATCGCCCCGCCCATCGATCCGGGGGCGAACGTCTCGTCCACCGAGAAGACGGAGCCGATCCCGAAGGCGGACCCGTAGCCGCCCGGGCTGAGGGAATTCTCCGTCAACAAGCGGAGGAACGGGGCCCGCCCGCTCATTCCCCGATCACCAGCTCCCCCCAGTTCCGCGGCTCCATCTGCAGCTCGAAGACCTCGTCGTTCACGATCCCCGTGGACTGGTTGCTCCAGTACGTCCGCAGGGCCGTGTCCCTCCCCGCCTTGTCCCCGTGGGTGACGCCGAAGTCGGCCCGCAGGACGAGCCCCGGCGCCGGCTTCAGTCCCAGCGCCCCCAGCGGCACCGCCGCCTCGACCACGTACTGCCTCTTCTTCGCGTCCACCCGGACCTCGACCTTCGCTTCCTTCAGCTCCCCGACGTACTCCATCACGTACTCCTTCACCACGCCGGAGCTGAACGTCTTCGGCCGCTTCTCCGCGGAGACCTTCCGGTAGAGGACCGCCGCGGGCCGGCCCTGCAGGGGGCCGATCGAGAGCCGCAGGTCGCCCGCCCCCGCCTCCGGCCGCTTCGGGTCCGCCTTCGGATCGGTCCCGAGCTGGAGGTCCACCGTGTCGCCCCGCGCGTAGAGGAACTCCGGCGCGTCGGCGCCGTTCACCCACGGCGTGTCGTCCCTGACCTCCCAGCCCACGTACAGGTTCGCGCCGTCCCACGCCGCGGCGGTCCGCACCGCCGCGCCGTCCTGCTTCCTGTAGCTGAGGACCTCCGCCCCGGCGAAATCCTTGTCGAGGTCGCCCGTGGACGCCGGGGCCGCCTTCCTCGCCGCGAGCCGCTTCACCCCCGCCGCGGCCTGCAGGTACCGCCCCTTGAACTCCGCGGCGGTCTTCACGTCCTCCTCCGTGATCGTGACCCGCCCGCCGCCCGGGAGCGGCTTCACGGTCCCGATCCCCGTGACCTCGACGTTCCAGAAGGCGGTCTTCCCCGCCTGGAGGTAGAGCTTCCCGTCCGCGCCGAGCGCGATCGACCCGCCGAAGTCCTCGCCCCCGAGCCCGGGGGGGCACGCGTCGATCGGCGTCCCCGGTCCCGCCTTCTCCGGCCAGGCGATCCTCGTGGGGTCTCCCTCGAAGAGGCGCGAAAGGTAGTAGCCGCGCTCGGTCAGGACGTGCCACTCCCCCACGTTCGTGGCGATCACCCACACGTTCCCCACGGGTTCCGGCAGTTTCACCGAGCCGCACGGGCCGAACGAGCCGCGGATCATGCCCGTCTCCGGCGGGCAGGCCCGGTGCGAGCCGTGGACGCCCACGAAGTTGTCGGGGTACGTCCACAGGGCCTTCCCGGAAGCGACTTCGAAACAGCGGAAGAGCCCGTGCTCCACGCCGTACTCGCCGGCCTGCAGGACGAACCTCCCGTCGGCCGAGCCCAGGCCGGCCGCGGGCATCTTCACCGGGTGCGCCAGGTCGTACCTCGGCGCCCCGCACGGGGAGAAGCCCGCGACCTTGAACTGCCGGTCGCCCGAGTAGAGCGCCAGGGCCGGCGTCATCCCCATGTACCATCCGCTGAAGCGGAGTTCGCCGTCCGCGGCGCTCGCCGTCTCCTCCGTCTGCCGCTCGCCGTCGCCGTTGGCGTCCGCCCAGCAGACGGTCTTCGCGGCCTTGGCGTTCTGGCCGTGCCCGGTGGGTCCGATCTCCTTTCCGTCCTTGTCCACGTAATAGACCACGGTGCGGAGCTTGTAGTCGCAGTCGCCCAGGCGCTCGTAGATCCTGAACGGCCCCACGTTGAAGGCCCAGTTCGCGGCCACCGCGAGGTAGACGCGGTTCTTCTCCCCCAGGCCGAACCGGGCGCACTCCATGCCGTCGCGCGTGATCGTCCCGAGGCACCGCGCCTGGCCCGTCGCGGGGTCGAGCCGCCACTCGCAGCCCTGCCCCACCATGACGTCCGGATCCGCGGGATTGATCGCCCCGCCGAGGGCCCCGTAGCTGGTGGGCCCGAAAAACTCCCTGTGGAGCGCGCCGCTTTGGACATCCCAGGCGCTCACGCGCTTGGGGGCGGAGTCGGCCTCCATCACCCAGAGTCGCCCGCCCGCGTCGACCGCCATCCCGCTGACGTGAAGCATCCCGTCCGGGGTCCACTTCCCGAGCTTCGCGCGGCCGCCCTTCCGGCCGATCGCCTTCTGGAGTTTCCCATCAGGACCGTACACCAGGACCTGATTGTCCGGCTCGCCCACGCCGACGCAGAGCCGCCCCTCCTTGTCGAGGGCCAGCGCCGCCGCGTTCGAAAGCCCCTCCACGAACGGCTTCGAGGAACCCCCCTCCGGGTCGACGATCAGCACGCTTTTTCCCCCGGAGACCACGAAAAGCTTCCCGTCCGCCGCCGGCTCGATGTCGCCCGGCGAGGGGACGGCGAGAGCCTTCAGGACCTTCCCCGACGCGCCGTCGACCACGACGACGGCATTCGCGGAGGCGAACCCGGCGTAGATCCGCCCGCCGCGCGCGGCCAGGGCGTCCGGTTTCTCCGGCTTGTCCTTCGCGCCGCCCCAGAGGTCCTTGATGAGGAGATCGGTCGAGCGGTTCCCCGACCACTCCGTGTACGACCCCGTTTTCGCGTCGACGCGGTAGATCCCCTTGGCGGCGAATCCGCCGACGTCGTTGTAGGCGTAGACGGTGCCGCCGTCCACGGCGAGGGGCGCGGCGCCCGCGATCCCGCCGCGGATGTTCTTCCACTGGACGTTCCCCTCGCGGTCGCAGGCCAGGAGCGCCTTCCCCGCCTCCGCGCCGCTCCACCCCAGGTAGACCTTGTCTCCGTCGGCCGCGCAGGCCGCCGGCACGCCGTGGTCGCCGCCCCAGTTCTCCTTCCCGGTGGCGCCGTCCCAGGGGGCGCTCCCGCTGTTGCAGGCCCAGCCGCGCAGGCGGAGGCCGAATCCCTTGTGCCAGATCCCGGCCCAGGCGTAATCGCCCGCCGGCACGGGCTCCCCCGGCTTCTTCACCGACGGCGTCGTGAGCCCGTCCCACTTCACCTCGTGCTCCCCCTTGGCGAAGAAATTCGCCCCGAGGAGCCTGCGGACGACCGCGCCGTCCGGCCCGGCGATGTTGAGGGAGACGTACCCGTCCTCGGGGAGCGTGAACCTGACCGCCTTGAAGCCGAGCAGTTCCTTGCTCTTGATGAGCCCCGTCCAGTCCGCGACGGGGACGCCCCCCTCCATCCGGACGGCGAACTCGCGGCCGTCGGAAAGGCGCACCGGGCCGGGTTTGAGGCCGCCCCTCGCCTCGAGCGTCGCCGCCCCCCAGCACGCCGAGCCCATGAACGTGAAGACGCGGTCGGGGACCACCCCGGCCTTGAAGATGTCCTTCACGGAGAGGCGGCCGTTCGTCCCGATGGTGAAGTTCGGCTCGGCCGTCACCCGCATCGAATCCCCCGCCTTCGGGACCACGCCCTCCCGGGACAGCAGTTTCCATGGAAGGGCGAGTTCGTGCGCGTAGCCCTTCCCGTCGGCGTCCTTCAGGAAGGCCTGCGCGGCGCCCTGCGCCTTCGCGTCCTTGACGTTCCCTTCGTTGAACTGCTTCCCGTAGGCCACGTCCATGACGTCGAGCCCCTCGCGGTCCCGCCAGCAGGTCCAGTGCGAGGTCCGTTCCTGCTTCGTGTCGGGGGCGGCGATGAAGCGCATCTGGAGGGAGTCGCCCGCGAAGCCGTAGTCGCCCTTGACACTGCCGGGATTGTTGAGCGGCGTCTCGTCGACGAAACGGGCGAGGATGTAGAGGTTGTCCTTGTCGTGCATGGCGTGGATACAGACGGCGAACTTCTCCCGGGCGTTCTCGACGTCGCCGCAGGCGAAGACGCCCGCCGTGAGGTCCCAGTGGTCGAACCGGCCGTCCGCCTTCACCGCGCCGGGCGCGGGCAGGATCCTGAGGCCGAGGTGCTCCGTCTCCGTGGCCGCGCCGAAGGAGGTCCCGAGGAATACCGCGATCGCCGCCGACATCAAGGCCGTCCGCCGCATGGCATCCCCTTTCGTTCTGCCGATTCCACCCGCGCCCCCTCCCCTGGCACGCCGGGGCTCTCCCGCCGGAGAGCGCCCTCTTCCTCTATGGTTGCGGGGAGATGCCGATGTTACTCGATGATCGGGGACCGGCCCTTCTACTTCCCCAGGATCTTGCGGACGCGGGTGTCGGTTCGACCGGACTTGGCCGCCTCCTGCGCCTGGGCGGTCCCCTGCTTCTCCAGCGCCCGCACCGCCGCCGCCCGCGTCTCCGCCGAGAGGCCCTTCACCATCCCGAAGAAGCGCGGCCGCCTCTCCACGATCCGCGTCAGGGCGGGCACCACCGCCGGGTTGGCCACCACCGAGAAGTAGTTGCTGCAGAGCGTCATGAGGCGCTCGTCCTCCGCCCCCTCCAGGAGGCGGCCGATCTCGGCGCCGGCCTGCTCGACCTTCAGCCGCGTGGCCGCCTCGATGCCGAGGTCGCGGTTCCCCGGCAGGGGGCTCCCCAGGAGCCGGCGCACGAGCGGGACCGCCGCCGCGCGCGGCCACTTCTCGGCCGCGTGCAGGACCTCCCGCCGCACCTCGGGCGGGCCCTTCTCGACGACGTCGGAGAAGAGGTTCAGGACGCCGGCGGAGAGCAGGGGCTCCACGACCTCCAGGAGCCTGGCCAGGCGCTCGGAGGGGACCTTCTTCGAGAACAGCTGGCTGAGCTCCGCGCCCACCTCGCCCGCCGCCGGGGCCATCTCCGCGGCCACCGCCTGGCGCACGAAGAGGTCCGGCTCCTCGGTGATGACCTCCACGAGCTGTCCGATCGCCGCGCCCCCGACCGCCACCAGGATCTGGATCGCCGGCTGGCGCTCCCACTCCTGGACCTTGCGGACGGCCGCGACGATCAGGGAATAGGCCGTCGAGTCCGGGATCACCTGGATGGAGGCCTCGGCCGCCGCCGCGATCTCGGCATTCGCCCGGGGATCGTCCGCCCGCGGGCGCAGGGCCTTCCCCGTGATTTCCGCCAGCTCGCGGAGGCATCCCACGGTGGCCGCGGCCGGGATCCAGAAGGGGAGGATGTCCGCCGCGGCGCGGAACGCCTCCACCACCGTGTCCTCCTGGAGCCTCTGCGTCAGCGGCGGCGCCGAGCGCGAGATCTCCACCTTCCGCGTCGTGGGCGAGGCGAAGGCGATGGACCGCGCCAGGAGCTGGTAGGCCTGGCGGCGGTGGTCGATGTCCTCGTCGTGGAAATGGCCCGCCAGGCGGTCCACGAGGTCCTCCGCCACCGGGCGCCCCGCCCCGTAGGCCAGCGCCTCCACCAGGACCGGGAACTGCTCGTCCAGCTCGTAGGAAAGGAACTCCTTGTAGGAGAGGCCCAGGAACGCCCGGGCCCGCAGTTCGGAGCGGATCGGCTTCGGCGGGGGGGCCAGCCGGACCGCCACGGTCCCCTCGGCCGCCCGCTCGTACTGGCGCGAGCCGAACGCCACGTGGGAGAAATGCTCCATCAGCCTCTCCGCCTTCGCGGGCTCCCCCTTCGGGATCGACAGGAAGCTCACCAGCGCCAGGACCTCGTCCCCCGTGAGGCCCCGCCATGCCGACACGCTCTTCAGCGCGCGCTGGTCGATCTCGCGCACGACGAACGCCCCGGCGTCGCCGAAGAACTTCCGGTCGCCCGGCGCGCCGTTCACCACCAGATCCCCTTCCGCCGTCCCCAGCGTCAGGGCCGGCACCCGCTCCAGGAATCCCAGCGTCAGCCGCGTGACCTCCCGGGCCGTCTCCTCCACCAGCGAGTGGCCCGGCGGGTAGAGCCTCAGGTTGTCCGCCGCCGCCTTGAGCGCGCGGAGCGCGTCGCGCAGGGCCGGGAGGTCGTCCGGGGGGACGGGCTGTTCGCCGCGCACCACGGCGCCCTTGCGGTCCCGGTCGCGGGCCTGGTAGGCCTTCTGGACGATGTCCAGCCCCTCCAGGCGCTCCCGGTCGATGAACCGGGCCCAGTGGTCCGCCGCCGCCCGCACCCGGTCGAAGGGCTCCGTGAAGGCCCGGACCAGCGCCTCCAGCCGCGCGACGTCGAACGTCCGCAGGACGGTGACCGACTCGATCAGCCGGTCGTCCATCAGCGCGGCGAAGTCGGCGGCCACGGCGGAGTCGGCGGGCGCCCCGTTGATCGCGGGCCCCGCCGGCAGGGCCGCGACCGTGACGCCGGTCCCCGAGGAGGAGAGCATCGCCCGGAACTCCTCCTGCAGTTGAGAGAGGAACGTCGTGCTCACCTGGCTCCACTGGGGGTAGAGCCGGCCGACCTTCAGGACCCCGGCGAAGTGGCGCATCATCGACAGCGCGTGCTCCCGCGCGGCCGGGGAGAGCGGCTCATGGACGGCCTGGATCCGGACGCGGCGGGTCCCCTCGCGCCTCGGGGGCTCGACGAGCGCCGCGCGCTTGCGGGCGACGTCGTCGAAGTGCTGGGCGCGCGCCTCGTTCCCCCCGCGGCCGTAGTGCCAGGCCAGCTCGTCCGCCAGGTGCGCCACGTCGCCGCCGTGGCGGGCCTCCTGGACCACGCCCACGCGCCCGTGGAGCTCCTTGCGCTTCGCCGAGTCCGAGGCCGCCAGGCGCAGGCGCCGGGCGTGCGCCGCCGGGAAGGAGAGGAGCTCCTGCCCGGTCTCCGAGGCCACCAGGAGCCGGGCCCGGCGGGCCTCGTCGATGAGGTCCAGCATCTCCATCTCGTCCTGGCCCAGGACCTCCTGCAGGAGATCGGGGTCCACCTCCGCGCCGATCACGGCCGCGCCGGTCAGGATCGAGTGGGCCCGCGCCGGGAGCGACTCCGTCACGGCGCGGATCGCGCCCTCGAGGTCGGCCGGCAGGTCGTCCGGGCCGAGCGGCGGGATCACCCACTTGCCCCCCTGGAGCTTCACGCGCCCCTTCTGCAGGAGCGACCGGACCGTCTCCTCGAGGTAGAGCGGATTCCCCTTCGAGACCGCGACGAGCTGGTCCCCCGAGCCGGCGGCGATGTCCGCCTCCGGCAGGATCGACTGGAGCACCCGGCCCATCTCCTCGAGGGTGAGCGGCGCCAGGGGGATCTGGGCGACCGCGGCCCCCTGCTCCCGGAGAAACTCCCCGGCCGGCGCGTGCCCC
Organism: uncultured Planctomycetales bacterium; assembly: GCA_964395295.1. Lineage (GTDB taxonomy): Bacteria > Planctomycetota > MHYJ01 > MHYJ01 > JACPRB01 > CAYNDR01. The sequence continues at coordinate 4,464 of CAYNDR010000143.1, read as the reverse complement.
AGCTCGGGGACCTCGCGGTCCGTGGTGGCCGCCAGGAGGAAAGGCAGGCGCCGCTGGACCGCCGCGCGGAGGACCTCGAAGCTGGGGGCGTCCGCGTGCTCGATTTCGTCGAGGGCGACGAGGAGCGGCCCCGCCTTGGCCAGCTCCTCCAGGAGCGCCACGAAGGCCGAGAAGACGACCTTCCCGTATTCGTTGAGGTCGATCCCGGGCGCCGCCCCCCCGGCCGGAAGGTCCCTCAGCACCACGGAGAGCGCCGTCCGCTGGGCCGGATCGAGGCGCCCGGCGGCCTCCGCGACCAGCGCGCGGTCCGCGGCCAGGAGGTCCTCGATCGGCTCCGCCAGCGCCGAGTACGGGAGCGCGGAGCGCGGCTCCTGGCAGGCGCCGCGCAGGACCACGAAGCGCTCGGCGCGGCCCCAGCGGCAGAGCTCGCGCAGGAGCCGGGTCTTCCCGATCCCGGGCGGCCCCGTCAGCAGGACGAAGGAGGGGCCCACGGGGCGCACGTCCGAGGCGAGCTGGCGGAGCTTGGACTGCTCCGCGACGCGGCCCACCAGGACCGGGCACGGGAGGCCCCGGAAGACGCCGATCTCCGCCAGGGCCGCCGGATCGAGGCGCCCGGCCACCGCGACGCGGTTGCGCCCCAGGTGCTTGGCCACCAGGAGCGCCATCTCCGCGGTCTCGATGAGCACCGTCGGGGAGCGTCCGTCGATGGGATAGGCGGCCACGGCCGCGCTGGCGGTGACGGCGAGGTTGACCATGGTCCCGCCGGGATCCCCCACGCTCAGCGCGCCCTTCGCCACCGCGGCCCGCAGGGACTCGGCCACGGCCGCCGCCTTGTCGCGGTCCGCCCCCGGCAGGAGCAGGCAGAAGGCGTCGCCGGCGTAGCGGTGGAGGAGCGCGTCCGGGCCCGCGGCGGCGCGGAGGCGCTCCGCCACGTCCACCAGCAGGCGCTCCACCCGCTTCCGGCTCAGCCCCTTGCTGACGCGCTGGAAGCCGTCCAGGTCGAGCATCACGACGGCGCCCTGGCCGGCGGGGACCCGCTCGTGCAGGGCCGCCAGGAAGGCGCGCCGGTTCGGGAGCCCCGTGAGCCGGTCCTTGAGAAGGGCTTCGCCGGAGACGGGAAGGGCGGCCGCCATCTATTTCCCTTTCTGGCCGTCCAGGAGGACCCGGGACCCGGCCTCGAACTCCGTCCCGCGCAGGGACTCCAGGAGCGGCCGCGCCTCGCCCCAGGCCCCGGCCGCCGCGCAATAGACGGCCAGGCCGTACCGGTCCGCGGCCTGCTCCACCAGGCCGCAGGCGCGCGCGAGCGCCGCGATGCCGGCGGGCCCCAGGGCCGACCAGGAGGCCTCGTCCGGGACTTCCTCGGACTCGAAGAGGACGTTCTGCGGGCCCGCCTTCCAGACCTTGGCGTTCTTGAAGCCGCGCCCCCCCACGTCGAGCGCCTCGATCACGGGCTTCCGGGCCTTCACGGCCTTGATCAAGCGGCCCTTGAAGGCCTCGGCCGCGTCCAGGCGGCGGCCGAGGTCCTCCATCCCCGGACGCGCGCGGAGCCCCTGGTCCAGCACCCGGGCCCGCTCCGGCTGGAAGTCGGCCAGGCGGACCTCGGCCTGAGCCGCCAGGCCGTCCCTCTCCGGCCCCCCCAGGATCCCCGACAGGACCGCGGCGCCGAGGCCCAGCGCGGCCAGCAGGACGAGCCAGACGACCCACTCGACGGCCTTCCTCCCGGGGGCCCGGGGCTCCGGCCGCGCCCGGACCGCCGGGAGCTGGGACGAGGGCTGTTCGAAGGACGAAGGGATGGCCAGTCCCCCTCCCCCCAGCTTTTCGAGATCGAGCGCGAACTCCAGCGCCGTCTGGGGACGCTTCAAGGGATCCTTCTCGAGGCAATGCAGGCAGAAGACCTCGACCTCCGGCGAGAGCCGGGAGACCCTCCCCTCCTGCGCGATCCGCCCCGGCGGCGCGGGCGGCTCGTCGAGCACCTTCGCCAGCACGTCCGCCATCTCCCCCGTGAAAGGGGGCTGGCCCGCCAGGAGCTCGTACAGGATCGTGCCCAGGCCGTAGACGTCCGTGCGCGCGTCGATGCCCCCCGAGTATCCCTGCACCTGCTCGGGGGCCATGTAGGAGGGCGTCCCCGCGATCGCCCCGGACTCGTCCGTGAGCTCGCCCACCTGGTGGGCCAGGCCGAAGTCGAGCACGCAGACGCGGTCGTCCTTGGTGATGAAGACGTTCCCGGGCTTGAGGTCGCAGTGGAAGATGGGGACCGGCCGGGTGTGGGCGTAGTGGACCGCGTGCGCCGCCTGGAAGAGGGCGCCCGTCCAGCGGTGGGGATCGTCGTAGTAGGGAGAGACCCGGCCGGCATCGCGGCTGAGCCGGATCTCCTCGTACAGCGTGCGGCCGTCCAGGTACTCCATGCTGATGTAGAAGGAGTTCCCGACGCGGCCGATGTCGTAGACGGTGACGATGTTGGGATGGCGCAGGCGGATCGCGTTGTGCGCCTCGTTGAGGAGGCTGGCGATCCGGGACTGCCGCGTGTCCATCCCCTCGGAGACCCCGGTGCGGATCCGCTTGAGCGCCACGTACTGGTGGAGGTAGGTGTCC
>CAYNDR010000143.1:0-1862 GCA_964395295.1 uncultured Planctomycetales bacterium | reverse complement strand
AATCGCGCCGTGACCCTGGGAGAGAAGCTCCGAGCGATCCTCGACAGCCTCCCGCCGCGGCCCAGCGGCTCGAGGATCACGTACTTCCCGAAGCGCCGGTTGGCGTCCTGGCGCGCCGCCATGACCTCCCGCGGGACGGGGAGGCGGCTGTTGACGATGACCTGCGTGTCCGAGCACCGGTCCTGGAGCCCCGGCGGCGGCTCCACGAGGGTCCCCTGGCACCGGCCGCACTTGTAATCGATGGCGTCGGGCCGGGCGTCCACGTTCATCAGGATGCCGCAGCGCGTGCAGTAGAGGATCCTCTTGGCCTGCTCCCGGAGGGCCCGCACGATCGCCTCGCGCGTGGCGTACCCCTTCTGCACCAGGAGCTCGCCGAGACGGGGGGGCGGGGTCTGGGCCTGCGAGGCCATCTCCCGCTGGAGCCTCAGGCACTCCTCGAGATGCTCGGGCCGGATGACGTCCTGGCGAAGGAGGATCTGCCCCAGGTCCGCCTTCTCGGGGAGTCCGCCGAACACGCTGGTGTCGGGGACCGGGGTCCTTCGATCGTATGCGCCCATGGGTCCAGGTGGTGCGATCCGTTTGCCTTTCCGCCTCGATTATATCCTATGGAACGGCCCGGGAGTCCGATTCCGGAGTCCCCATTCCCCTCCAACCGCAGGCGCGGAGAGGACCCGTTCCATGTTTGGGCACTCAGGAAAGGACGGCGCGGAGGAGGTCGCGCGGGACCCGGCCCCGCCACCGCCCCAGGAACTCGCGGGTCGCCCGGGCGTCCGCCCGCAGGGCCTCCCGGAGCACCACCGCCGCCGCCTCCCGGACTTCCCGGGCGCGGTCCCGCAGGAGCGGCTCGCAGACGGAGAAGGCGGCCTCCACGTCCCCCATGTGGCGCGTCCGGAGGAGCACCGCCCCGAGCGCCGCGCGCCGCATCCGCGGCTTCGGGGAGCGCGCCCAGTGGCGGAGCACGCGGCACCAGGCGCGGTCCCGCTCCACCATGCGTCCCAGGACGTGGATGGCCACGGCGTCGGCGTGGCCGGCGCCCCGCGCGCCCTCGATCCATCGGCGGAACTCCGCCCAGTGGAGGTCGTCCAGCCGGGGCGCCAGGTCGGAAGCAAGGTGCACGGCCAGGGCCTTCTCCTCGTGCCAGGAGCTCTTCCAGAAGGCCCGCGCGAGGTCCAGGACCCGCCCCATGCGGCGGGCCCGCCAGTGCCGCCCCACCACCTGCCTCGCCAGGGCATGGACCCGGGGCATCGAGACCCCGCGGAACCGGCAGGCGCACCGGTGGACCGCCTTCGCGGCGGCGACCGCGCGCGGATCGGCCAGTTCCTTGAGCCTCGCCCGGATGCCGGCGATTTCGCGCCTGTTCAGGGGATCCGCCCTCCGTGCCTCAGAGCCATGAAGAATACCCGCAATCGTTCAGGGGGTGTATCACATCAAGCATTGAGCATCAAGGATCGCGTCCCCCCGTGGGCCCCCTGGCCTGGATTATTCATGGAAATAATCCCAACCCCCAAGCCCCAACTCCCGATAAAACCCCAAATCCAAACACCCGACGGAATCCCCCTTCCAGGGCCCGGGGAGCGCTCCCCCGGGGGGAGCGGGAGGAGCGGCGCCGCCGGGATTTGGGGATTGGAGTTCTGGAGTTCCCGACCGCCGAGCCCTCTGTCGACCATTTCCCAGCGATCATAATAAGCCGGGCTGGGGGGGGATCCCTTCCCGACCCCGATCCGGCCCCCGGCAAGCAAATACCTTTATGACCCCGGCATTCAATTCATTATAATTACTCCTATAGTGACTGTAACGACAGATATTCCGGGGAAATGTGTGTCTCGAGGAAGCCGAGAAGAGGGGCGCGCCGAAGCCGCGGG
>CAYNDR010000142.1:14431-15130 GCA_964395295.1 uncultured Planctomycetales bacterium | reverse complement strand
TCGTGGGCCTGCTGGTCCCTCACCTGGTGCGGTTCTTCGTGGGCCCCGACTTCCGGCTGCTGCTCCCCTGCGCCTTCTTCGCGGGGGGCGCGCTTTTGGCGGTCTGCGACACCGTGGCGCGGACGGTGGTGGCGCCCTCGCAGATCCCGGTGGGGGTGATCACGGCGCTGCTGGGTGGGCCGTTCTTCCTCTGGGCGCTCGTGCGGAGGGGGTAACGACAAAACGCACCGTCTATTTTGTCGTTCGGCTGCCTGCGAGATCTCTGTGCAGCGCCGACGGGATACCGCCGGAAAGGCCTTCCTATCGAAAATGCGAAGGTGGTGCACCACGGAACCGGGCGTCCGGCGGCTAGAGCTTGAATCGAGGGCCCAGGATCCGTTTCAGTTGCTCGCGGTCCAGGGCTTCGTCAACGTGGTCCGCCCACACGACGAGCATCCCCGGATCCAGCTCCGAATCCACATCGTCGAAATGCAGCGTGATGATGACGTACCAATCGTTCTTCCAGCTGCCGAGCGCCCGCTGAAGGTCTGGGATTAATGCGGGCGTAAGGACATCGGGATTCTTCAGCTCGATCTTCTGCCCCGGCTCTCCCACCTCGTCATCCACCAGGAAGAAGTCTCCCTTGCCCAGGGAGTCGTTCCGTCCGTGGCGGGCCAGTAGAGTGTCCAGGCGCTCGTAAAGAGCCTTACATTCATGGGA
>CAYNDR010000142.1:0-14421 GCA_964395295.1 uncultured Planctomycetales bacterium | reverse complement strand
GGGACTTCAGCTCTGGGGACTTTAGATCCTTTCCGAATATGGCGGCGCGCATTGTGTTCATCAACTCGATCCGGTACTCGGCCTCGACGCGTTTCCGGAGGCCAGGATGTTCCCGAATGAAAGCCTCCAGACCCTTCCAGGCGGATGCTGGAATTTCGAGGCCCGAGCGCAGAGCCTCCTCGCCAACCAGTTCCTTGATGCGCTCCCGGGCTGCCGGATCCTTGTCCAGGCGGCGGATCCAGGATTCCCAGTTCACGGGCCCCCAGATTCTCGGGAATTTCTTAAAGGGAAAGCTCTTCTTCGCAGCGGCCCAATGCTCCTCCGCCAGCCGGGCCAGTTCTTCATCCGTCGGATCCGAAGCCATCATCATTCACCGCCGAAATCAGGATTGGATTGACCCAAAACCCCTCCAGGTTAGCATACATGGAACCTGCCAAGTGGGCGAGGGGTTCAACAGCCTCGTGCCGGCCGGAGGGATTGCATGCAAGCGAAACGCGCTCCGACCATGGCCGGGCCCACCTCCGGCGGCGGCCGAAGCGCGCGTCAGCGGGCCGAGGGGAGGAGGGCGCGGTAGGCCCGGAGCGCCCGCTCGTATTCCTCCAGCGCGGCGGCGGGGAGGAGCGCCCGGCTCCGGGCGATCTCGGCCTCGATGCGGCGGACGAGGTATTCCACCTCCTCGCGGCGCGGGCGCGGCGACTTGCCCTCGACTTCGACGTGGTGAGCGGAGATCGGCTTGGGCTATAATCGGATCAGGATGCGCATCACCCTGGATCGCGTGACCAAGGCCTACGGTCCTCTTCGGGCCCTGGACGGCGTCACGCTCGACGTCGGGCCCGGCCAGGTCGTGGCGCTCCTGGGGCCCAACGGCGCCGGGAAGACCACGCTCCTCCGGTGCCTCGCGGGCGTCGCGGCGCTCGACTCCGGCGCCATCCGCTTCGACGGCGAGGCGTTCCACCGCGGACGCGTGGACCTCCGCCGGCGCCTGGGATTCCTTCCGGAGTTCCCCTTCGTCTACCCGGAGATGTCGGTCCTTCGGCACATGGGGATGACCCTCCGCCTCTACGGGGCCGATCCGCCGGGGATCGAGGAATGGGCGATCCGGCTCCTTCGGGAGTTCGATCTTCTGGCGCTTGCCGAGCTTCCGCTCGGCACGCTCTCCCGGGGGCAGGCCTACAAGGCCGCCCTCGCCGCCCTCATCGCCGCCGATCCGGAGGTCTGGCTCCTGGACGAGCCCTTCGCCTCGGGCATGGACCCGGACGGGATCATCGCCCTCAAGACGCTCGCGCGGAAGGCGGTCGAACGGGGCCGGACGATCCTCTACTCGACCCAGATACTCGCCATCGCGGAGTCCTTCTGCGACCGGGCCTGCGTGATCGACCGCGGTCAGGTGCGCGCCTATGGCCGGCTGGACGAGCTTGCCGGAGCGGACGCGGACAAGGGGGGTATCCTCGAATCCCTCTTCCGGCGGCTCAGGGAGGAACGCCGGTGAGGCTGGCCTGGCCGGACCTGGAGAAGTCCCTGCGGCAGCGCGTCCGCCGGGAGGTCCGGGGCTCCCCCGACCTCCTCCGCGAGCGGAAGGCGCATCGGCGCCCGCCAAAGTCCTGGGGCCTAGGATGGCTCTTCCGCCTGATCCTTCCCTTCGCGGCCCTTGGACTGGCCCTGGTCGGGAAGGGATCGGTCGAGCTCATGTGCCTGGCCCTGTCGCTCTACGCCACCGGCACGGCGTGCCTGCGGTCGATCGACCTCCTCCGCGGGCTGTGGGACTCGCAGGACCTCAGGGTCCTCTCCCACCTGCCCGTGCCGGACGAGGACCTTTTCCGCCTGCAATGGGGGAAGTTCCTGAGGGGATCGCTCTGGATCCTCTGGACCTGCGCGGTCTTCTGCGGGGGGCTGGCCCTCGAACGGCGGCTCGGGACCGGCCGCATCGTCGTGGCCGCGGCGCTCGGCGCGGCGCAGTGGCTCGTGGTCGCGGGAACAGCGGCCGCGCTCGCCGCGTGGAAGCCGCAAGGGCCCTGGAGGGCCATGGGATTCCTGTTCAACGCCGGGGCGCTCGGCTGCTGGATAGGCGGAAAGCTCCTCCTGCCCCTGGTCAAGGCGGCGCCGGGCGCCTACCTGCTGGCGATCCCGGGGGGATGGGCCATGTTCGCCTTCCAGCAAGGCATCCTGGGCCCGATCACCCCCGCGGCCTTCGCCGCCGCGGTCCCGGCGATCCTGGGGGGGATCCTCCTGACCTGGGCGAAGGACCGGCTCCGGGAGGGCTACCGGCCGTCCGACATCGCGGTCCGCCCTCCCTCCGGCGAGATGATCCTCGAACACCTGATCGACCGCGATATGGCCCGGCGGCAGGAGTACGATCCGGAGCTGGTCGAGAATCCCTGGAAGGCGCCTGGGGTGCGGGAGGACGTCCGCCGTTCCATCCCCTCCTGGATGGAGGACCGGATCCGCGAACGCGGATTCGCGGACCCGGCGGAACGGAGCCGGGCCGGGTTCCTCGACAGGATATTCGGGCGGTTGCTTTCCCGGCGGGAGAAGGCGGTCGCCGACCTCCTGATCGGCGGCCCTTCGGGGCTCACGATGCGATGGAAGCTGTCCGCGGCGTTGGCCGCGCTGGGGATGGGGGCGCTCTTCCTGCACCCGCTGGCCGGGTTCGCGCTGGGCGGGATCCTCGCGCTCACCCTCGTCGGGGGCGGGTGGCCGGCCTTCCAGCCGACGGCGTGCGCCGGGAAGTTTATGCCCCTGCTGGCGGCCTATCCCGTGGGGTATTTCGAGGTCTCGCGCGTCTTCGTCAAGTTCAACGCGCTGCGCGTCCTGGCGTGGGCCCCGATGGGGGTGGCGTTCGCCGCCACGGCGGGACACACGACGGGTTTCGGGGCCGCCGCGGGGGCGTGGATCGGGCTGCGGGTCGTCTTCCTCGCGCTCATGCTGCCCTTCGTCGCGGCGCTGGGGCACCACTCTTCGGGTACGAACGATACGGATCCCCTCACCTTCAGGGGATGCTTCGGCCTCCTCATCCCGGCGGCGTTCTTCACGTCCGTTGGACTGCTGTCGGCGTTCGCCCTCTTCATTCCGCTCCCCTCCCTGTGGATGGCCGGGGCCGCGGGATTCGCCGCGTCGGCCGTCGGTTTCTGGGGATTCTACGGATTCATCTACAATCGGGGCCGCATCGATCTGATCCGGTCGGTTCCGCTCAAGAAATAGTAATTCCCCGGCACGCGCGTCTGGATGGCGATACCGCGGTGCCCTCGCAAATCCCGGTGGGGGTGATCACGGCGCTTTTGGGGGGGCCGTTTTTCCTGTGGGCGCTGGTGAGGAGGGGTTGATCACCGGCTATCTTGCGATATACATTTATTCTATATCACGTCCGCGGGGAGCGCCTGAACAAGGAATTCGGCAAGTCCTCGTGCCCGAGGAACTCCCCGTACCATCCGGAAAAGCTGCCCAAGGGATGCCGACTCGAAACCGCGTTACCGGGCGGATGGCCTCCAGAGCGCTTTTCAAGCCGCCTTCCCACCATGGGGCGGACCTTCCCCGAGGCCTTGGGTGGACCCTCCGGGTACGGCCGTCTCATGTAAATCCTTTCCAATCACCCTCTAGGCGCTCTTGACAGAACCATACGCATATGCAATAATCTATGCGTGTACCGGATCGAGATCTCGCGCTCGGCAGAGAACGACCTCTCGGCGCTACGCGCTTATGATCGCGCCACGGTCGCGCGGGGAATCCTGGAGCAACTCTCCCGGGAACCCACGGCAACCACGCGGAATCGGAAAATCCTGGAATGTCAGGAGGTTCCCTTCGAGGCCGTGCCGCCCATCTGGGAACTTCGTGTGGGAACCTACCGAGTCTTTTACGACGTCAACGTGCAGGAGGAAGTGGTCTTTGTACGTGCCATTCGGCATAAGCCTCCGCACAAGACGACAGAGGAGATCCTATGAAGACGATTAACGTCAGGGACCTACAAAAGAAGATTCGCCGGTGCATTGAAATCTCCCAGAAGGACCGGGTTGTGGTGACGCGCCACGGCAAGCCTGTGGCGTTGGTGACCGGACTGAACGGATACGACTGGGAGGACCTATACTGGGCTACGAACGCCTCCTTCTGGAAGATGATCGAGAAGCGCCGCAAAGAGCCAACGATCCCCTTCGAGGAAGCCCTTCAGCGGCTCAAGATCCCCATTCGTCATGGACGTCCGCTGGGCAATCGTCCCGTCGGACGACGTCGGCCCCGGCACAAGTCATAATACGATTTGACCCATGGTTTTGGTGTTGACGGCCGGTCCCACCCGATAGCGGATCACTGGTGGGCCGTGGAGGATCGGTCGGACTGAGGGGCGACCTCCCCGTTCACGGTCACCTCGGGGCGCGAGGACGGGCGTCCTCGATCCGGGCGATCTCGCCCGCCAGGTCGTCCCCCTCGTAGAACCACAGCCTCCCTTCGAGGCGCACCGTCTCGCCCGGCGCGCAGTCGGGGAACTTCGGGTCCGAGTGGAGGCACGGGCAGGGGGCGTTGGCCCACGTGCGGTGGAGCGGACGCCACGCCGTGATGAGCCACCGCCTCCCCGACGCGTCGCGGCAGGCCGCGTAGGGGCCGGAGAAGACCTTGTTCCCGTTCGTCTGGAGGTCGAACCCCGGCATCCCGCGCAGGAGGACGCACACCTGGACGCGGAGGTCGGTCAGCCTCTCCTTCGTGCCGTTGGAGAGCCAGAGCTCCATGCGGACCGCGCCGGCGGAAATCCCGGCCGAGGCCCCGAAGGAAATCCCGTTGGGGAGCGTCCGGCGGCCCCGGAGGCCGCCGTCAGGCAGCCGCGTCCACTCCTGCTTCTCCATCGCGAGGCCCTGCCGGTCCCAGATCGTGGGGATGTGGCTGTGGGCCAGGTAGGTGAGCCCGAGGTTGGACCAGATCGCCTCGGGGAGGTCCACGACGGCGTAGCCTCCCCACGGGGAGAAGACGCTGAGCTTGGTCTCGCGCCGGGGGCGCACGGCGCCCTCGAGGAAGCCGAGGCGCGGGTGGCGGCCCCCGGGGTAGGGGAGGAGCGTGAGCGGCGGCGTGTCCCCCGGCGCGATGCCGAGGCGCCGGACCGCGTCCTCCGCCTCGGCCGCCGTGAGCCCCGTGGCGGCGGCCGCCTCTTCCGCGGAAAACCGGTGGTGGCGCACGGCGTTCTCGAGCCAGAAGCGGAGGTCCGCCTCGTCCGCGGCGGGGCGTCCTTCCGGGGCGGGGACACGGACGGGCAGAGGGGACGGGCATCCCGCCAGGAGGGCCAGCGCCCCGAGGAGGACCCAGGAGAGGGGGTGGCGGGTCACGGCCGGGACGCCTCCGAAGTTCTTCATTCGATCGCCCCCGCTCTCTTTTAAACGGTGTCCCATCGTACAATGGAGCAGGAGGCCGGAAGATGTTCTGGGCCCTGATCCTGGCGGCGCTGCCGGCGGACGAGCGCGGGCTCTACTTCGGGGCGCCCGGCGGGACCGTCACGGCGGAGGAGGTCAAGGCGGCCGACGGCCCGTTCGGCGTAGAGTTCCGCTTCAAGACCCTCGTGAAGATCGCCGGCTCCTTCAAGGTCGTGTCGCGCTGGAACGCCGCCTCCAAGGAGCCCGACCGCGGTTCGTTCTTCGTCGAGCTGGGCTCCACGGGGAAGATCGCCTTCGGCCTCCTCGACGCCAAGGGCGGCTCCACGACGGCCACGGCGCGGATCCAGTGGAAGGACCGCTCGTGGCATCACGTCATGTGCGTCTGGGACGGGGCGGAAGCCGCCGTCCACCTCGACGGCAAGAAGGTAGCCTCGGAGAAATTCGAGGGGCCGCTCGCGTCGACCCGGCTCCCCCTCGTGATCGGCTTCGCGCCGGATCCCAAGAGCCGCGCGAGGGAAGCCTTCGAGGGTTTTCTGTCGGACGTGGCGATCTGGAACGGGGCGAGGGAGCCGGATCCCAAGGCGAGGATTGAGGGCACGGAATCCGGCCTGGCGCTCTACCTCCCCCTGCGCGGGAAGGCGGCGGGCGCGGCGCTGTCGCCTTCCCTGGCGCGCGGCGGCTGGTGCGCCACGCCCTGGTGGTTCGACGAGAAGCCCGACCGCCCGTACCTGCACCTCTTCCTCTACGACGCGGGGGTCGCGGACGCCGAGCGGCAGATCCTCGTGGCCAACGAGGCGACGGGCGAGGCGGGCGTCCTCTGGCAGGACAAGAAGACCCGCGAGGTCCGGATCACCTGGGTGCCCGCCTCGATGGGCGAGCCGCGCACCCTCCCGCTCAAGGGGCTCGAAGGCGCCCTGCTGGCGGCCGGGGCCGCCGACGCGAAGGGGAACCTCTACTACCTGATGGTCGAGGGCGCGGCCGGCGACCGCGTGAAGGCGGCGATGCACCTCGCGGCGCCGGACGGCAAGCCCCTGCGCGAGGCGCCGTTCGACACCGCCCAGAACGCGAACAACGTCTACGAATACGGCGACCGCTGGGTGGGCAGCATGGCCGTGAACAAGGACACCGTCTGCCTGATCCTGCCGCGCACGATGCACCGGGGCGGCGACGGCCTCCGCCACCAGGGGGCGATCGCGGTGACGTTCGGCCTGGACCTCTCCAAGCCCCAGAACCTCGGCCAGACGAGCGGCCATTCGTTCGGAAACCTCGTCACCGTGAACTCCCAGGGCGACTTCATCGGGATGGACCTGGGGGACAACTACCCGCGCGGCGTGCACTTCCACCGCATCACGCGGGCGAACAAGTCCTCGCGGGTGCTGTTCACGTACAAGACGGCGCACGGGACGTCGCCGCGCAACGGCTCGCCCCCCTACCCCGAGATCAGCGGCGGCGGGAAGACCTACTACAAGTGGTCGAACGACAACGGGACCTACACGGAGCTCGGCGGGGTCGTCGAGGGCCGCCTGAGCTACTCGGTGGTCTTCTCGACCGACCGCTCCCCGGAGGGCAAGGTGCTCGACAACTCGCGGATCGGCATCCCGAACGAGCCGCGGGACGTCGCCATGCTCCGCGTCGTGAAGAACTTCGAGAAGGCGCCGGGGGGCTCGCAGGTGAGCGACGCGCTCATGGCGGGCCCGGTGCCCGGATCGGCGCCCGAGGCGGGCGGCTTCTTCGACTTCGGCGGCCAGTGGCAGGCGCAGAGGGTGACGGGCGTGGTCTGGCTCACGAACTACGCCTCCGGCGAGGCGGCCCACGCGCCGCAGGTCTTCCCGCGCCGCGACGGCACGATCGCGGTGCTCTGGGAGAAGACGGGCCCCGGCGCCGGGCTCTGGGCGCTGGCCGTGGACGAGGGCGGCCGGAAGCTCGGCGAGCCCATGCCGCTGGGCCCGGCCCTCCGCCTCGGCCGCGAGATGCTCCCCCGCCGCCTGGGCTCCCGCGTCTTCACGCTGGCCGCGGACGGAAACGCCCCCCGCCTCTGCTGCCTCCGGGATGAGTAGTTCCTCCTGGTGATGCCGGGGTGCGGCAAGGCCGACGCGTCGATGAAGGCGGAGGTGATCCGCCGGGTCGTGGCCGCCGTGGCCATCCCCGCCGGCGAGGGCCGGAGGGTGTCCCTGACGCTCTCGGCGGGAGTGGCGGAAGGGAGGGGGACGGCCGAGGAGCTGGCGCAGGCGGCCGAGGGCGCGCTCCGGCGGGCCCGGGACGCCGGGCGGGACCGCGTGGAAGTCGCCTGATCCTATTTCCCGCCCGCCCCCGGCTTCTGGTACACCCGGACGTAGTCGATCTGGAAGAGCTGGGGGAAGATCGCGTCGTCCACGCCCTTCTGGCCGCCCCAGGCGCCGCCGATCGCGGTGTTGAGGATCAGGTACTGCGGCTTGTCGAAGGGCCACGCGTCCACGCCCGACCCCTCATTCGCGTAGGTGAAGTACTTCTCCTTGTCCACGAAGAAGTCGATCCGGTCCGGGAACCACTCCAGGGCGTAGACGTGGAACGCGTCGAAGGGCTTGGGGATGGCGATCTTCGAGCCCTTGTTGGTCCTCTTCACGTGGTTGTATTTCTTCGTGTGGATGTTCGCGTGGATGACGTCGGGGTCGAATCCGACGTTCTCCATGATGTCGAGTTCCCCGCAGGCGGGCCAGCCCGTCTCGCGGCGGTCGGTGCCCAGCGTCCAGATGGCCGGCCATGTGCCCCGGCCCGTGGGGAGCTTGGCCTTCACCTCGATGCGGCCGTAGGTCCAGGAGGCCTTGCCGAAGGTGACGAGGCTCGCGGAGGTGTATTTCCCGCCCTTGTGGTCCTCCTTGCGCGCCTCGATGACGAGCATCCCGTTTTCCACCCGCGCGTTCTCCTTGCGGGCGCGGGTGTAGTACTGGAGCTCCTTGTTCCGGATGAATCCTTCCTCGTAGTCCCACTTGGCCGGATCGGGCAGGCCGGGGGCGTTGAACTCGTCGGCCCAGGCGAGCTTCCACTCCTGGGAAGGGGCGGAGGACAGGCAGGCCAGGCCGAGGAGGCCGGCGCCGAGAATCCGGGTCATGAAGGTTCCCTCCCGCGGCTCGCCGGTTATATTACGCCCGGCCGGAGGCCTACGGGCGCTCGGGCGGGTCGATCTCAGCCCGGTGGCGGCGGATCCACTCCATCCACTTCTGCTTGTCGGCGTCGCCCTTCTCGCCGGTGATCCGGAGGAGGATCTCGGCGGCGGGCTCGTGCCCCTGCCCGTCGAGGGCCTCCACGAGGTGGGGGACGGCGGGCGTCCCGAGCTTGAGGAGCGCCCCCCGGGAGGCCTCCCGGACGCGCGCGTCGGGGTGCTCCAGGAGCTTCGCCAGGGCCGGGGCGGCGCGGCGGGAGCGGAATTCCCCGACCGCGTCGAGGGTGAGCGCGAGCTTCCTCGGGTCGCGCTCGGCCAGGAAGGGGGCCAGGCGGGCCAGGGCCGGTTCGCCGGCGTTGGCCAGGAGGCATCGGGCCGCCGGACGGGCCGCCTCGTCGAGGAAGTAGAAGGCCGTCACGGCGGGAAGGGCGGCCTCGGCGGGCAGGCGTTCGAGCACCTCGAGGGCCCAGGCCTTCTCCTCCAGCTCCACCTTGGGATCGCCGGCCCACTTCAGGATTCCCGCGGCCGCCGCCCGGGGCTTCAGTCGGGCAAGCGCGTCCTGAAGGGAGGGGACGACCGCCGGCTCCGTCTCGGCCCGGAGGGCCCGCAGGAGGGCCTCGATCGAGGAGTCCTGGGCCAGCATCCCGATCGCCATCGCGGCGTTCTGCCGGGCCTCGGGCCGGGTGGAGACGAGGTCGCGCTCGCACGCCTGCTGGGCGGCCGCCCGGTCGGCCGCGGAAAGCTTGCGGACCTCGCGGCCGTCGGGGAGGATCGGATTCCTCTCCAGTTCCTCGCGGGACAGCCACCGGTCCCCCGCGCGGACGTGGCCGGCGGCCTGGCGGACCCTGGGGGAATCGGGGCTGGCCTGGACGGCCTTCTCGATGGCCTCGAGGGCCTCGGCCTCGAAGCGGTGCGTGCGGCACCAGTCGCCCAGCGCCAGCCAGTCGTCGGCCGAGGCGCACTTGGGCTTCCAGGCGCGGAGGCGTTCCGCGCGGAGCTCGCGCCGGCGGAGGAAGGCCGGCATGCGGGCGGCGGCCCAGGCCGCGGCTTCGGCCGCCTGGGCCTCCGGGCCCGCGCGGCCGTGGCCTTCGCAGGCCTTGAAGGTCACGTCCTCGAATCCCTGGTCCCGGAAAGCCGCGGCCTGCGCGCGGGCGGTCTCGTCGCGGGCGCCCGCGCAGACCAGGATCGGGAGGCGCCGGGCTTCCGGACCGCAGCGGGGGAGGCCGGCCCCGCCGAAGGCGGCCAGGCCGTCGAACTCCCAGGCGTTCTTGAGGCCGTGCTCCATCGCGGCCGAGGAGCCGGCCAGGAGGACGGCCTGGACGGAGTAGGCGCGCCGGAGGCGGTAGGCGAGCGAGACGAGGTAATCGCCGGCGTCGGCCCAGGTGGGGCGGTGGCGCTTCATCATGGTGGGGGCCGCCACGATCCACCCGTGGTCGTGGAAAGCGCAGGCCAGGGGGCCGGCGATGGAGGTCTTTCCCTGGTCGGCGTCGCCCTCCTCGCGGTCGTGGAGGAGGATGAGGAGGGGCGCGGGGCGGCGGGGGTGGTACTGGAGGGGGAAGCGGAGCCAGTACCAGTCCTCGCCGGCGAGCACCTTGTGGGGTTCGGTATAGGCCCTGGGGGCCGAGGCCTCGGGGATGGCGACGTCGTCGCCGCCTCGGGCGAGGGGTGCCGCAAGCAGGAAGACCAGGCTCGCCCTGAGCATTCGCCAATACTACGCCCCCGCCGGGGCCCTAGTTGGGCGAAGCCGGGGCCAACTGCCGCTGGAGGGCCTTCCGGGCGCGCCAGAGCCGGGACATCACCGTGCCCACGGGGATGCCGAGCTTGCCGGCGATCGCTTGGTAAGGGACGTCCTCCAGGGCCGCCATGAGGAAGACCTTCCGGTATTCCGCCGGGAGGGCGTCGATGGCGCGGGCCAGCTCGTCGCTGACCTCCAGGCGGGCCGGGTCGGCCGGGCCCTCCTTGACGGGGTCGTAGCCCTCGGGGTAGGGATTCTCCCGGGCCACCTGTCGGTGGCGGTAGGCGCTCATGATGGTGTTGTAGAGGATGCGCAGGAGCCAGGCGCGCAGGTTCGTGCCGGCGGAGAACCTGCGGGCGTGGCGAATCGCCTTGCAGTAGGTTTCCTGGACCATGTCGTCGGCCAGCGGGCTGTCCCCGTGGCAGAGCTTGAGCGCGGCATGGCGCAGGGCGTCGTGGTGGACCTCGATCTGGCAGCTGAAGCGCGTGTCCATGACTTGCCTCACTTCGTCAGTTTCATTTCCCGTATTCATCGTTCCTGAATCAGGTTATCCCGGCCGGGGTGCGTTGCGCCATTGGACCTTGGTCCCATGCCTTTCCGGGGCCGGGGGGCGGTCGGGCATTCCTTGATTTCGGGGGCGGGGGGAGGCTAGTCTAGCGTCCTTCATGGGAACCGTCCGGATCCTCGTCGTGGACGGGGACGAATCCACGCACCGCGCGGTCCGTTCCGCGCTCGAGGAGCGGCCGTACGAGGTGGTCTCCGTCACGGACGGGGAGGAGGCCCTCAAGGTGGCGGTCCGGCGGCCCCCGGACGTCATGCTCGTGGAGCCGAGGCTGGAGAAGGTCGACGGCCTGACGGTGGTCCGCACGCTCCGCACGCGTTCGGAGTTCGCCCTGGTCCCGGTGATCTTCCTGGCGGACCGCCGGGAGGTGGAGGGCCGCATCCTGGGATTCCGGATGGGGGCCGACGACTTCCTGCCCAAGCCCGTCAACTTCCTGGAGCTGGACCTCCAGGTGACCATGGCGCTCAAGATGCGCGAGGAGACCGAGACCCGGGTCCGGCCCAAGCCCCCGGCTTCGGTGGATTTCTCGGTCCCGATGATGGGATTCCGCGGGACGATGGAGCAGATCGGCCTGCCGTCGCTGATGAGTCTCCTGGAGATGGACCGGAAGACGGGGATGCTGGTGGTCATCGTGGAGCCCGAGAACGAGAAGGCGCGGCTGTACCTCCGGGACGGGCGGGTCCTTCGCGCCCGGTTCGACCAGCGGGATTCGCCCCGGAACGCGGAGCTGGTCTACGAGCTCCTCAACCGGACCCGGGGAAAGTTCGACTTCCGGCCCGGGATCATCGATCCGGGGGACGAGATCCGGACCTCGACCACGATGATCCTCATGGAAGGGGCCCGGCGGATCGACGAGACCCACCGCCGCGCGAAGGAGGAGTGACCGGCCCTCCTTCGCGCCGGGACCCGGGATTGGGGTGGGCGGGGCGAGACTCGAACTCGCACGCCTTTCGGCATACGCCCCTCAAACGTACGTGTCTGCCAGTTCCACCACCCGCCCACGCGCGTCCGGAGGGAGTGCTATTGTTATCGCGCCTCCCGCGCCGAGGCAAGCATTTTCTCCCCCTCCACCCAGCTGTTAACCCCGTCGAGTCGCGACTGCGTTAACAGTTCGTTAGATAGGGGGGATCCGCGTTTAATACCCGGGGAGCGGAGATCCGAATGAAGACGCGATGCAGGCTCATGGCCGCCGTCCTCGCCCTGTCCGCCGCGCCGGCCGGCCCCGCCGCCGGCCAGGCCGGCCCCCCCAAGCCCCGCGCCTGGCGGCCCTTCTCCCCGGACAGCCCCTGGAACCAGAAAATCCCCAAAAACGCCGAGATCGACCCCCGGTCCCCTGAACTCGTGGAGGACCTCGCCAAGAGCAGCAGGTGGAACTTCCTGGGAATCAACATCAAGGGATACTCCATCCCGGTCTACTACATCGACAGCGCCCGCACGCCGGCCTACCCCGTCAAGTGCCGGGACGCGGCGGGGGAGGGCTTTGAAAAGCCCGTTCCCATCCCCGACGGCGCCGCGCCCGACCCCCAGAGCGACCGCCACCTCTGCATCGTGGACAGGAAACTGGGCCTGGAATGGGGGATGTGGGACGCCCGGAAGAACGCCGACGGCACCTGGATGTGCGGCGTGGGCGCGATGGCGGACCTCAAGGGCACCGGCGTCCGCACCCCCCAGTTGAAGGCCCCGCGCTGGCAGCTCGCCGCCGGCGCCCGCGCCTCCGGATTCCCCCTCATCGCCGGGCTCATCACCGTGGACGAGGTCAAGGCCGGGGCCATCGAGCACGCCCTGGCGATCGCCTACCCCCACTGCCGCTCGCGCTACTACATCCCTCCGGCCAGCACCGCCCAGGGCACCACGAACGAGGCCCTGCCCGGCCGCGGCATCCCCATGGGCGGACGCCTCCAGCTCGATCCCACGATCGACGTGGGCCGCCTGCCCCTGAGCCCCACCGGCCGCGTCATCGCCCGCGCCCTCCAGGAGTACGGGGCCTACGTGTGCGACTACTCGGGCGCGATCAACCTCTACGCCGACGGCTCCCCCGAGGCCCAGAAGGAGTGGGCCGGCAAGCTCCTGGACACCTACGAGATCCAGAAGGTCTTCAACGCGGACATGCTGCGCCGCTTCCGCCTGCTGAAGATGCCGGAGTTCTTCGACAACAAGAATTAGCGGGGCCGCGCGCGCAGAGTGAACTCGAATCCCTCGCCGGTGAAGCGGCCATCGAGGGACGCCCGCTCCAGCCATCCCAGCCGGCCGGCCCAGGCCTCGATCGCGGCGCACTGCCGGGCCAGTTCCTCCCCGTAGCGCTCCGTCTTCGAGGTCCGTCCCAGCTCCTCCGCGGCCATCCGCGAACGCTCGGCCCCCAGGAACTTCGCCAGCTCGAACTCCGCGGTCTTGGGGTCGTGCCGCGCCAGGAGCTGGCGGCGCCGCGCTTCGACCATCCCGGTTGTCCAGGCGCGGTGGTACGCCGCCAGCGCCGCGCGCTCGGCCGCCTCGCGGAAGGCCTCGTCGGCGAGGCACCCCGCGAGCGGGCGGGCCAGCTCGATCGCGGCCGCGACGTCGACCTCCAGGGCCGCGTGGGATTCGCCCGGGGCGAGCGCGGGCATGGCGAGCGCGGAGGCGCATGTGGAGAAGACCAGGCGGTTGTCGCGGAACGCGTAGGCGGGCGTGAAGGCCTCCCCGAGCCGCAGGGACGCGGGCCCGGGGAACCGGAGGCGCCAGGCGGGGCCTTCGGCCGCGAGCTGGAAGAGGGGCTCCCGGGCGCGGTCGCGGGCGTAGTTCTCCGCGTCCTGGGCGGCCTTGAGGAGCATCTGGCCGAGCTTGTCGCGGGCGGCGGCGTCCGGGAGGTCGATCCATCCCACGAGGGCCGGGAAATCATGGGGCGTGGGGACCGCGGCCAGGCCGCAGGCGGGCCCGAGGCGGGCGAGGAATTCACGGAAGCCGCGGCCCTCGAGGAGGTCGCGGCTGATGGCGGAGGTCTCGTGGTCCACCCGCTCGCGGTCGGGGGGCGAGAGGGCGCGCGTGAGGTCGTCCCAGAGGCGGGGGAAGTGCTCCACGAGGGCGGCGCCCGCGGGGACGCCGCTCAGCGGTCCGTGGCGGCGGGGCGCCTGGACGTAGTGCTCGAGGGAGAAGCGGTAGAAGAGGCTCCGGTAGGCGGCGCGGCCGCGGAGGACGATCTCGGGGCCGGAGGCGTCGAGGTCGAAGCCCGCCGCGGTGAAGTCGCGGAGGCGGCCCTTGAGGCGGAGGGCCTCGATGTTGAGGAAGAGGCGCGAGCGGAGGGCGCGGAACTCCGGGTGCTCGGAGAGCGGCTTCGTCCGGCCTCGGTGGCGCGCGAGGGCCTCGGGGCCCTGGGCGACCACGGCGGCGTCGCCCTCCACGGGGACGTCGGCCAGGAGGGATGAGGCCTTGCGGAGGCGGGCGAGGAAGACCCACTCCAGCTCGCGGTCGAAGTAGACCGCGACGCCGCCGGCAAGGTGGGGGCGGGAGCTCTCCAGGCGGGCGCGGAGGGGGTCGGTCCACTCCCGGGGGAGGCGCGCGGCGGCGCGCTCGAGGGAGTCAAGGTCGGGGAAGCCGGCGTAGAAAACGGCGTCGTCGGGGACGAGCTCGGCGAGGGGGAACTCCTCGGGCGGCCGGGCGCGGAGGAGGA
>CAYNDR010000141.1:13050-15178 GCA_964395295.1 uncultured Planctomycetales bacterium | reverse complement strand
CCCCCTCCCCCGCCGTCGCCATGAGCACACGGAGCCGCTTCTCGCTGAAGGTCCCCGACACCACCGGATCGCCATAGTGGGCGTCCAGGAACTCGACGATGCGGGGATCGAGATTGAGTAGGCTCAGGACTTGGAGCATCCTGATGTAGGAGACCCCCAGCCGCTTGGCCGTCTGGGTCTTCGTGCGGACACCGGGGCGGTCGAGTTCGGCCTGATAGCGGCGGGCCTTGTCCAGGGGCGACACCCGGGCGTTATAATTCCTGAGGGCTGCCCGCTGGCGGGCGGTGGGGGGGCGGTTCCCGGCCATGGGAGGCCGGTCCCCCCACGCAACGTTTAGGGCCTTGCCCTCCCACTGGAAGAAATAGGGTTTGTCGAGGTCGACGGTCCGGACATCCCCCCTGACGGCCAAGGGGTTGGGAAAGCGCGCAGTGTAGCGCGCGGGGTACCATTCCAGGCCCTTCACGCGCCGCGCGAATCCGGATTGCACAATGAGAGCAACTCATCCAAAGGCCTTGGGTTAGAAAGGACAGCAAAGAGAAGCATCTTCAGGGAAATCCCGGGAGGAGGCCATGACGAGAAGGACGATCGGGTGGATGGCGGCGGCGGTCCTGTTCGCCTCGGGCCTGGCCGCGGCCCAGGATAATTCCGCTCCGCAGGCGAGGGGACGCGGCCGCGGCGAGAAGGGCGGCCCGGGCGGCCCCTTCCGCCCGCTGGATACGGACAAGGACGGCAAGGTCTCCAGGGCCGAATTCGAGGCGGGATTCGCCAGGCTCGACAAGGACGGCGACGGCTTCGTCTCGAAAGAGGAATTCGGCTCGGCGATCGGGGCGGCCCGCCAAGGGCAGCGCCGCGGGGGCGGCAAAAGAGGCCAGGGCCCCCAGGACAACAACTCCGCACCCCAGGAGAAGAAACACAACCCGGCCGACGCGGTGTTCTCGAAGCTCGATGCCGACGGGGACGGCAAGATATCCAAGGCCGAGTACGAGGCGGCGTTCGCCAAGCTCGACAAGGACGGCGACGGCTTCATCGATCCCCAATCCGACCGCCAGGGGCGCGGCCAGGGGAGAGCGGGGCGGAGACGGCCCCAACGGTAGCCGGCGTTCCCGGAGATCGGGCCCGCGGGTACCTCCAGAAACCGCTGGATCGGCGCCACGCCATCTCATAGCATGACCGTGATCGCGCTCCAGCCTTCATCGGAGGCACTATGCCGATCCGGTCGTGCTTGGCCATCGCCCTCGCCCTCTCCGCCTGCCGCGCGGGGGTGCCGGACGAATCCTTCGCCGATCCCGCCGACTGCCCCGCCTACGTCAAGGAGCCCGCGCCCGACTGGGCCGCGCCCCACCTCGGCCGGTTCGGCATCCCCGATCCGTGGCCGCGCCACCCCGGCCCCCTCGCCATGAACTGCGCCGGCATCGACCGCTGGCAGGCCAACCACTTCATCGGCTTCAACGATATGACCGCGCGGGCCCTCTACGAAAGCTACACGCCCCTCTGGGTGGGCGCCGCGAAGGGGGCCTTCCCGCGGTGCGAAAAGCTGGTGGAGCAGTACACCGCCGGATTGACGTCCGACCGCGAGAGGGCCCTGGCGCTCCTGACCCGCGCCATGCCCGCCCACTGCCTGCACCCGACCATCCCGCCGCTCGGGGGCCCCTGCCCCGCCGACCGCAACCTCGACGAGGACGGCCTCCTCGCCTCCGGCACCGCCTGGTGCAACGAGCAGGCCCGGGTCTTCACACGCCTCTGCCAGCTCGCCGGCATCCCCGCGCGCCTCGTCTTCCTCTTCTACGCCGACGGGAAGTCCGGCCACGTCGTCTCCGAGTTCTACGCCGACGGCCGCTGGTCCATGGCCGACTCCAGCTGGTTCCTCGTCTTCCCCCGCAAGGACGGCCGCCTTATGAGCGCCGCCGAGTGCCACGCCACGGAGCGCGGCCGCACCCTCGCCGGGAAGACTTATCTCGAACGAATAGAAACCGTCTTCCGCCTGCCCGACGAAGTCCTCGCCGGCCGTGACGTCCCCCCCGGCCCGAACCGGGCGAAGGCCCTCGCGGAGAGGGTCGCCGGGCTCCGCAAGTACTTCCACACGCCGGTCCCCTACTACGGCGACCTCTGGGCCTTCGGCCTCCTCAAC
>CAYNDR010000141.1:11054-13040 GCA_964395295.1 uncultured Planctomycetales bacterium | reverse complement strand
CCGACGACTAACGCCCCCGCCTCCTCGTCCTCACCGACATCGGCGGCGATCCCGACGACCGGCAGTCCCTCGTCCGGCTCCTCGTCCACTCCGACGAGATCGACATCGAGGGCTTCGTGGCCAGCGCCTCCGGAACCCCCGGCGAACTGAAGAAGGAGATCACCCAGCCGCACCTCATCCGCGAAACCATCGAGGCCTACGGCCAAGTCCTCCCCGGCCTCCGGAAGCATTCCCCCCGCTTCCCCGACGCCGCCGCCCTCCTCGCGCGCGTCCGGAGCGGCAATCCGAAGCGCGGCTGGGAGCGCGTGGGCGACGGCTACGACACGGAGGGCTCCCGCTGGATCATCCAGGCCGTCGACAAGGCCGAGTCGCGCCTCCTCCACATCGCCATCTGGGGAGGCCAGACCGACCTCGCCCAGGCCCTCTGGAGGGTCCGCGCCGACCGCGGGGAGGCCGGCCTCCGCGAGTTCGCCCGCCGCTTCCGCGTCTACGACATCGACGACCAGGACCGCATCGCGGAAAAGATCTGGGCGGAGTTCCCCGGCCTGGACTACATCCTCGCCAAGGCCGCGAAGGGGCGCGACAAGCGCGAGGGGATGTACCGCGGGATGTACTTGGGAGGCGACATCGAGCTCACGTCGCTCGCGTGGCTCGATGAGCACGTCCGCGAAGGGCACGGTCCGCTCGGCGCCCTCTACCCGCCCAAGACGTGGACCGCCCCGAACCCCCACGGCGCCCTCAAGGAAGGCGACTCGCCCTCGTGGCTCTACGTGATGCCCGTGGGCCTGGGCGACCCCACGCATCCGCACTGGATCTCCTGGGGCGGCCGTTTCGTGAAGTCCCCCGAGGGTCCTTGGCGCGACGCCCCCGAGGGGCGCGACGCGGTCGCGCGCTGGCGTCCCGCCTTCCAGAACGAGTTCCGCGCGCGCATGGACTGGTGCGTGAAGGAGAAGGCCAACCACCCGCCCGCCGTCGTCCTCAACGGCGACGCCTCGCGCCGCGTCCTCGAGATCGAGGCTAAGGCCGGCACCGACGTGCGTTTCACGGCCTCCGCGAAGGATCCCGATGGTGACGTCGTGACGTTCCGCTGGGAGGCCCCGGCGATCCGCGCGGCGGGGGCCGAGGCCGTCCTCCCCGTCCCGGCGGACGCGGCCGGGAAGGATATCCACGTCATCCTGGAAGCGACCGACGCGGGCGGCCAGCCGCTCACGCGCTACCGGAGGGCCATCGTGAGGGTGAAACCATGAGCACCTTGACGGCGATCCTGATTTGCGCCCTCGCGGCGGGGGACGACCTCCGCATCGCGTCGGGCGGGAAGACCGAAGCGGTCGTGGCCGTCTCGCCGGAGGCGAAGAAGGGCGCCGAGCGCGCGGCCGCGGACGATCTCGCCAAATACATCGGCCTCATCTCCGGCGCGGCGCCCAAGGTCGTCTCCGACCGCGACGCGATCGACGCCGCCCTCAAGGGGACGGCCCCGGTCTTCCTCGTGGGCCAGGAGGCGCTCAAGGCCGCCCCTTCCCTCTCCGCGCGGCTCCAGGGCGTCGCCAAGAAGAACCCCGTCCTGCGCGCCGACGCCGTGGTCCTCAGGCGCGCCGGGAACCGCGTCTATCTCGCCGGCACGAACGACGAGTCGCACTATTACGCCGTCTCGACGCTCCTCCACAAGTGGGGCTGCCGCTGGTACATGCCCACCGATTTCGGGGAGTGCATCCCCTCGCGGCCGGAGCTGGCGCTCGGGGATCTCGACGAGGCCTACGCCCCTCCCTTCGAGGTGCGGTCCTACTGGATCTCCTGGAACGGAGACTACACGGGCTACGAGGAGTTCAAGCGCCGCAACTTCATGACCGACCGCTCCGTGGGCGTCCCGAGCGGCCACTGCCTGAACGAGTACACGAAGGAGCTCGTCCCGCCCGGCAAGAGCCAGTTCAACGTCCCCATCGCCGAGGAGGCCACCGCGCGGCACGTCGCGGCGAAGGTCGCCGACAA
>CAYNDR010000141.1:804-11044 GCA_964395295.1 uncultured Planctomycetales bacterium | reverse complement strand
GCGCTTCTCCCTGGGCATGGAAGACGGCAACTACCGGTCCGACTCGCCCAAGGACAAGGAGCTTATGGAGCTCCAGTACGACAAGTACTACCTGATGCCCTCGATGACCGACAACTTCATGGTCTTCTACAACAGCGTGGCCCGGATCCTCCGGGAGAAGCACCCGGGGAGCCGCGCGAAGATCGGATTCCTCGCCTACTCCAACATCACCCTCCCGCCGCTCCGGGTCGAGAAGGCCGAGGAGGCGCTCGTGGCCTACCTGGCGCCCATCGACATCGACCCCATCCACGGCATGGACGACCCCAAGTCGCCCCCGCGCGCGGAGTACCGCGAGATGCTGTACAGGTGGGCGAAGATCATGGGGGGGCGGCTGGCCATCTACGACTACGACCAGGGGATGCTGGTCTGGCGCGACATCCCCAATCCCTCGATCCAGGGCCTCGAGCAGGACTTCCGGCACTACCGCAAGGCCGGCATCCTGGGCGTGGACACCGAGAGCCGCAACGCCATCGGCACCGTCTTCTTCAACCTCCATTTCCGCGGCCAGCTCCTGTGGAACCCCGACCTGAAGGTGAAGGACCTGCTGGCCGAGTTCTACCCGAAGTTCTACGGGCCCGCCGCCGGATCCATGTCCCGCTACTGGAACGCGATCCTCGCGGCCTGGAACGACACGATCGTGACGGAGCACGAGTATTTCGTGGCCCCGGCCATCTACACGCCCGATCTCGTCGAGACGCTCCGCAAGGAGCTCGAGGCGGCCGAGGCGGCGGCGAAGGCCTGCACCGACCGGAGGATCCTCGACCGGATGGCCTTCACGCGCCTCTCGTTCACGATCCTGGAGAACTACCTGGCCATGGTCCGCGCGGCCGCGGGCGAGTGCGACTACGCGAAGGCCGCCGCCTCCGGCGAGAAGGGCCTCGCCGCGCGCGAGGAGATGACCCGGATGAACGGGACCTTCACGACCTACAAGAAGATCGGGGAGCACGGCCCCGCCTGGTGGCCGGGCGAGGTCCAGCAGTACCGCGACCTCGCCGCGGGCCCCGGGGGGAAGATCGTGGCGAAGCTCCCCATCGAGTGGGCCTTCCGCCGCGACCCCAAGGACCTGGGCCTGAAGGAGGGCTGGGGGCTCCGGGCGCCGGACCTCGCGTTCTGGGAGGCGAAGGGCAAGGCCATGACGGCCGAGGCCCGCAAGGACTATCCCCCCGCGGAGTGGGAGCGGGTGCGGTCCGACCTCTACCTCCAGGCGCAGGGGGTGCGCTCCCCGGACCAGCAGAGCTACACCGGCCACGGCTGGTACGCGGCGGAGGCGGAGCTCACGGCCGGCCAGGCCGGCGGCCCGGTGCGCCTGATGTTCCCCGGCCTCTTCAACGAGTGCTGGCTCTACGTGGACGGGAAGGAAGCCGCGCACCGCGAAAAGTACAATCCGATGTGGTGGTTCAACGACTACAAGTTCGAATGGGACGTGGACCTCGCCGGGAAGCTCAAGGCCGGGAAGAACCTGCTGACCCTGCGGATCCACAACCCGCACCACCTGGGGGGGATGTTCCGCCGCCCCTTCCTCTACGCCCCCTCCGGGAAGTAGGAGTCCGGCCGCGCGGGCGTTTTTCCTTGACCCCCATCCGCGGATACCGCCCAATGAGGCCGAATCATTCACAGGCGGAGCAGCACCGTGCCCACGATGGACGAGCCGCGAATCCTTCCCCCCGCCGGCGAGGGCCGCCGCCTGTCCGTCCTCATCCTGCTCACGGCCACGGCGGTCGCCGTCCTGATGGCCGTCCTGTACGTCGCGGCGAAGCTTTCCGTGCCCGGCCTCTCCCGGTCCCACCGGGGCCCCGCCCTCCAGGTGGATCTCGCCCCGCCCGACAAGCCGAAAGGCGACGGGCCCGAGGCCGGAAGGGCCGGACCGCCCTCCCTGGGCGTGGCGATCGCCCCGGTGATCTCCCCCGAGAAATCCTTCCAGATGTACAAGCCGTTCGTGGAGTACCTGGCGGGCCGGCTGGGGAGGCGGCCCCGCCTCCTCCACCGCCAGACGTACCAGGAAGTCAACGACCTGATGCGCAACGGCCACGCCGACCTGGCGTTCGTCTGCACGTGCGCCTTCCTCCGCGGCGAGCGCGAGTTCGGGATGAAGGTGCTGGCGGTCCCCCAAGTCGGCGGTGTCGTCACCTATCATTCCCTCTTCCTGGTCCCCCCCGCGTCCGCGGCCGAATCCCTGCTGGACCTGCGCGGCAAGCGCTTCGCCTCGGGCGACACCCTCTCGACGTCGGGCTGGCTGTACCCCGTCGTGTGGCTGAAGGAACGCGGGGAGGCTCCCTCGCGCTTCTTCCGGGAGCACCTCATCACCGGGAGCCATGACCGCTCCGTCCAGGCCGTGGCCCTGAACCTCGTGGACGGCGCGGCGGTGGACAGCCTGGTGTACGAGCAGATGGCGAAGGACGACCCGTCCCTCGCCGACAAGGCGAAGGTCATCCACCGCTCTCCCCCCTTCGGGATGCCGCCCTTCGTGGTGCCTCCGGACCTCGATCCCGCGACGCGCGACGCCCTGCTTGAGGCCCTCCTCCGCATGCACGAGGACCCCCGGGGCCGGGAGATCCTGGCGCCGCTGAGGATCGAGCGTTTCGTCGTCCCCCCCGCCGGCCTCTACGACAGCGTGCGCCGGGCCCTGGCGGCCTGGGAAGCCCAAGAACGATGAGCCTCCCCCGGCTGATCGACTGGTTGCTGTCCGTCCCGATCTTCTTCAAGGTCCTGGGCATCGGGTTCATCGTGGCGATCCTGTTCGGAAGCCTCACGCTCCTCCACACGTCCAACAACCTCGCCGGGAACCTGCACCAGGCCCTGGAACAGCGCGCCCGGTCGAGCGCCTCCTGGCTCGCGGCCGGCCTGGAAAAGGCCGTGGTCACGGGGGACATCCTGGCCATCCGCCAGCGGCTGGCCGCCACCCTGGCCGCGATCCACGACGTCCGCTACATCGTCGTCCGGGACCCCGCCGGCCTCGCCATCGCCCACACGTTTCCCCTCGGCGTTCCCTCCGACCTCGAACGGCTCGCGCCCGCCGCGCCCCCCGAGACCGGGGAGATCCGGACGTTCCGCGACGCCGAGGGGATGATCCTGGAGGCGCGGTATCCGATCCTCGAAGGCCACGCCGGCACCCTTCAGATGGCCTTCTCGGACCGGTCCATCGTGAAGGGGATCACCACCCTGGTGAACTCCGTGTTCGAGGCGCTGGCCTACAGCATCACCGCCGGCACCGCCCTGGGGCTCCTGCTGACCCATCTCCTGACGAAACCCATCCGGCACCTCGTCCAGGCCGCCCACCGCATCGGCCAGGGCGACTTCGGCGCCCGTTCGCAGGTATTCGTGTCGGACGAGATCGGCCGGCTGGCGGTGGCGTTCAACCAGATGGCCGACTCGCTGGAGGCCTACCGCCGCGAGGTCCAGGAAAAGGAGCGGGCCCGCCTTTCCCTCCTCGACCGCATCGTCCAGACCCAGGAGGAAGAGCGGAGGACCATCTCGCGGGAGCTCCACGACCATCTGGGCCAATCGCTGGCGGCCCTCCAGCTCGCGCTCCAGTCGGAGGCGCGCGGGGGGGCCTCCGACGGCCCGAAGGAGGACCTCGTCCGCCGGGTCCGCGTCCTGGGCGAGGAGGTCCGGCAACTGGCGTGGGGCATGCACCCTTCCATCCTGGACGACTACGGTCTGGACTCGGCGCTCTCCCGCTACGTCCAGGAGATGTCCCGACTCTCCGGGATCGAGATGGACTACCAGCACACCAGCCCCCCGGACCTCCCCCGCCTGCCCGGGCGCATCGAGGTGACGCTGTACCGGGTGACCCAGGAGGCCATGACCAACGTCATCCGCCACGCCCAGGCGAAACGGGTCAGCGTCGTCCTGCTCCGCCAGCGCCCCTCGGTGACCCTGCTCGTGGAGGACGACGGGCGGGGCTTCGACGCCGCGGGCCTGTCGGGCGACCGGTGCCTCGGCCTGACCGGCATGAAGGAGCGGGTCTCCCTCCTGGGCGGCGCCTGCACGGTCGAGTCCGGTCCGGGAAAGGGAACGACCGTCCGCCTGAACATCCCCCTGGACCAGGAGTCCCCATGACCATCCGCATCCTCATCGCCGACGACCACGCGATCTTCCGCAGCGGCCTGAAGGCGCTCCTGGAAAAGGAGGAGGACCTCCAGGTCGTGGGCGAGACGGGGACGGGATTCGACACGATCAAGGCCGTGGAGAAGCTCCCCGTGGACGTCCTCCTCCTGGACATCAGCATGCCCGGCCTGCCCGGTCCGCGGGTCGCCGAGACGGCCCTCCAGAAGCGGCCGAAGCTGGCGATCGTGGTGCTGACCATGCACAGCGACGAGTACTACCTCCAGGAGCTGTTCAAGATCGGGGCGCGCGCCTTCGTGCTGAAGCAGTCCACCGGCACCGACCTGGTCCAGGCCATCCGGGCCGCCCACCGGGGCGACCGGTTCATCGACCCCGCGCTGGCCGACTGCGTGATCTCCTCCTACGTGGGGCGCCCCGCGAAGAAGGGCAAGACGGGGCGCCTGGACGTCCTGACCTCCCGCGAGCGGGAGGTCTGCGCGCTCCTGGCCTACGGCCACACCAACGCCGAGATCGCCAAGCGGCTGTACATCTCCGAGCGGACCGTCGAGACGCACCGGAACAACATCATGTCCAAGCTGGACCTGCAGAGCCGCGCCGAGCTGGTCCGGTTCGCCATCGACCAGGGCCTGCTGAAGCTCCGCTGACCCCCCCGCGCGGCCCCGCGATATCCCGCCGCATATCCGTAAATAACCCGTAGCCGTCCCCGCCAAAAATACGTGGCCCGGCTTGTTGACCCTGCGCCCCTGGAAGGATATACAGAATGCGGAACCCGTACAGGAACTTCAGTCAAGGGAGAAGGGATGACCGCGCTGACCGAACTCCAGAAGAAATTCATCAGCCACTGGAGCGAGATCGGCACGCGGTGGGGGATCAACCGCACCGTGGCCCAGGTCCACGCGCTCCTGTACGTCACGGGGGCCGCCCTCAACGCCGACGAGATCCTGGAGACCCTCGCGGTCAGCCGGACGCACGTCAGCAACAGCCTGCGGGAGCTCCAGAACTGGGACCTCATCAAGGTGGTCCACGCCCTCGGGGACCGCCGGGATTACTACGAGTCCGTCCGCGACGTCTGGGACATGTGCATGGTGATCATCGACGAGCGCAAGCGCCGCGAGATCGACCCCGCCGTGGAGGTCCTGCGGTCCTGCCTCGCCGAGGGCGATGCCCGCAACGCCAAGGATGCCAAGGCGTGCGAGCGCCTGGGGAAGATGCTCCAGTTCTTCGACCTGATGACCATGTGGTACACGCAGATCCGGAGCATGCCCAAGGAGTCGGTCTTCCGGCTGGTCAAGCTCGGAACGCGGGTCGGGAAGATGCTGGGGGTGGGATCCTAAGGGACGTCCCGGATAGCGCAATGATGATTCCAGGCAGGACGGGGTTCCGCGGGGAGGGCGTCATCCGAGGGGCATCGGCGCCTCCTTCGGCAGTTCCCCGGCATGTCTCCGTAATGTCCCGGGGTGCCGCCTCCTCCAAAATCCGGGTCCACCCCGATTGTCCCCTTCCATGCGGCAGGAGTATAACGTCGTTGAGTGACGAACAGCGATATCCCGCCGGGGCGCGGCGAACGGCCCCAAGGCGCGGGGTTACGGGAGGATGATCCATGAGAAAAGCCTGGCTGATCCCGGCGGCGTTGGCCGTGCTGGCGAACGGGGCATGCGACCGTGGGAATGACGAAACGACCATCATCTCGACGACGGCACCCTCGCCGCCGAACGCGCCGGCCCACGGCATGAAGACCTCCGATTGCAACTCCTGCCACGCCTGGAACATCGTTCAGCTCCACGACTCCGGCTCCCCGGAGTACAACTCCGACTGCATCCTGTGCCACGGCGACATGTCCGACGAGAAGTCGCTGTCGGCCAGCGTCCCGGGGATCCACCCCTGGATGTGCCCCTACGTCTACCAGGCGGCCGGCCAGACGGAGATGAACAACGACGTCTGCATCTACTGCCACAAGAGCGTGGACTTCCTGGAGACATCGGCCGGCAACCTCCGCAAGCAGGTGGCCGCCTCGGAATGCCGCACCTGCCACACCGTGGCCGGGCCCGGCCGGGAACTGTACGAGTGACCTGAGGATCAGGAGGAGCACGAACATGTCCAAGACCAAGATCCTGGCGGACGCCGCGAAGCCCCCCCAGGAGGTGACGCGGCGGAAATTCCTCCGGACCACCGGCGCCGCCGCGGGGGCGGCCGCCTTCGCGTCGTTCTTCACGGTGAAGGACGCCAACGCGGTCACGACGGGCGAGAACGCCCCCGACCCCGTGGCGCCGGGCGCCGGCCAGAGCATCCGCTACCGCTACAGCGTCTGCCAGAACTGCCACTCCCGCTGCGGGATCATGGCCAAGATCGTCGGGCCCGCCGGATCGACCAGCCCGGCCGCCGGGGTGCTCGTGAAGATCGAAGGCAATCCTTATCACCAGAACAACATGGAGGAGGACGAGCGCCTCTTCTTCTCCGAGGCCCCGGACGCCACGACGGGCGCGCCTCCCCAGGGCACCGTCGGGCGCCTCTGCCCCAAGGGCCACGCCGGCGTCCAGATGCTCTACGACCCCTACCGGATCAAGCACCCCCTGAAGCGCATGGGCTCGCGCGGCTCCGGCAAGTGGCAGGCCATCCCCTGGACGCAGGCATTCTCCGAGATCGCCGCCGCGTGGAACGCCCTGATCCCCACGGCCAGCCGCCTCGCGACCGACCTCAATCCCGCGATCACCGAACTCGGGAAGATCGCCAACGGCGTCATCTTCGCGCCGGGAAGGCTGCCCGACGGCGAGATGACCGAGCGCGTCTTCAAGAACACCTACGGCACCGCGAGCTGGCGCCTCGACCACACGAGCATCTGCGAGCAGTCCCACCACGCCTCGAACGAGCTGATGACCTGGGCCAGCAAGAAAAGCCATTTCAAGCCGGACATCGTGAATTCCGACTACCTGATCGTCTTCGGCCAGAACTACCTCGAGGCCGGGTTCCCGATGGTCGCCCTGGCCCGGAAAACGGTGGACTTCAAGAAAGCCGGAGGGAAGCTCGTCGTGGTGGATCCGCGGTTCTCCAACACCGCGGCCAAGGCCGACACGTGGGTCCCCGCCAAGCCGGGCACGGACGGGGCCGTGGCGCTCGGGATCGCCACCCACATCATCAAGACACGGGGCGTCACCAGCAACGCCGATACGACGAGCCGGATCGCCACGTATCTGCGCAACGCCAACGCCGCGGCCGCCGCGGTCGACGGCGAGACCACCTGGACCGACGCGGCGATGCTCGTCGTCACCGCCCCCGCCGGCCAGGCGGGACGCTATCTCCGGTACACCGACGTGAACCTCGGCCCCCGCACGGAAGGGGCCGGCCTCACGGAGAGCGGCGACACCGGCAACGCCTTCTCCGCCTGGTCCCTGGACGGGATCAACTACGGCATCAACACCGAGAGAGACGGGAAACTCATCGTCCGCGCGGTCGTGAGCGGCGGAGGCACGGCGGTGACGGTCTCGGTCTACAAGGGGACGTCACGGCTGGCCGGCGAGAAGGTGGCCGAGGGCTCGGGCGTGCCGGGAGGGCCGCCGATCGTACTCGCCCAACAGCTCTCCTCCGGGCTCTCGGGGCTCGTGACGGTCGCCGGAGCCCTGGCGGACGGGAACTACGACGCCACGCTCACCGTCACCGGCACCCGCTACGTGTACACGGGAAGCCTGCCCCCGATCGCCATCGGCAGTGGCGCCCAGGAAGGCAACCTCCTTCCGGGCGCCTTGATCGTGAACGGGCTCACCTGCTACACCGCGTACGAGATCCTCTACAAGAACGTGATCGAGCCGTACTCGGTCGATTACTACGCCGGCATCGCGGGGGTGGACGCCCAACAGATCAGGGACATCGCCGACGATTTCTACAATGCGGGCCGGACGGCCGTGGCCAACGCCTACCGGGGCACGGTCCAGCACACCAACGGCTTCTGGAACATGATGGGGGTGATGCTCCTCAACGCCCTGGCGGGCAACTACGACTGGCAAGGCGGGAACTCGGCGGGCGCCTCGGCGTGGAGCCACGCCTACGGCACGATCAAGGGGACCAACACCTCGGGGTATCCCAAGGGCCCCCGCATGGACCGCGCGGAGGTCAGCAACACCCTGTACGAGGCCCTCAACAAGGCCCACCCGGCGGAGTTCCCGTATCCCGCCAGGCGCCCCTGGTGGCCGTACGGGACGCACGGGAACTACCAGGAAATAATCCCCGGCGTGCTGGCCCAGTATCCGAACGCCTGCAAGGTGCTCGTCACCTACTGGAACGCGTGGCCGTATTCGACGCCCGCCCTGAGGGACGTGTTCCTCACCACCGTGCTGGATCACAGCAAGGTCCCCCTCTTCGTGGCCATCGACAACGTCATGGGCGAGACGTCCGCCTACGCGGACTACATCCTCCCCGACACCACGTACCTCGAGAAGTGGGCCTTCCCCGGCGGCACCCCCACGATCATGTCCAAGTTCAACGCCTTCCGCCAGCCGGTGGTGGGCTCCTACGACGGCAAGGCGTGGGACGCCCCCTTCGTCCCGGGTGATACGAACAACTACAATCCGGTCTATCCGGACACGAAGATGTTCGAGGACATCCTGATCGGGCTGATGACGGGCCTCGGACTGACCCAGGATCTCGGCGGGACGAACCTCCCCGCCAGGGCCTGGGCGCACTGGAAGCCCGCGGTCGACCAGCTGGCGGCCAGCGTCTTCGCCGCGTCCGATCCCGGCAAACCCGCCCTGGCCGGCGCCGCCGACGTCGGGCCGCTCATCGCCCGCGGCGGGGCATTCCAGGACCCGGGCAACGACTACAACGGGCCCAAGCTCCGTTACCAGTACGCCAACGAAATCCGGCTGTACTACGAACAGCTGGCTTGGCTCGCGGACGTCATGCTGGACGGCAACCAGAAGCTCGCCCCGGCGGCGCCGGTGACCGGCGGCTACCTGGCCGTGGCCCACTACGAGCCCATCAAGGACATGGCCGGGATTCCCGTGGTGGACGCCACGTATCCCTTCGAGCTGATCACCTACAAGATGGTCCTGCACGGCCAGGCGCGCACGCAGAACCTGCCCTGGCTCGCGTGCTGGCAGCCGGAGAACTTCATCGAGATGAACACGGCGGACGCCAACGCCCTGGGGCTCCGGACGTACGACCGCGCCCGCCTCTCATCGGCCAGCAACCCCCTCGGCATCGTGGGGCGGGTCAGGGTCACGGAGGGCCTCCGGCCCGGCGTGGTCGCCGTCTCGCACCACTTCGGCCACTGGCAGCAGAGCTCCCGTTCGTGGGACGCCTCCGCCGGGGCGGGCCTGCCGAGCGACCCGACCTTCGCCCCGGGGGCCCAGGCCTACGATCCCACGCGGGCGCTGGGGATCCAGTCCAACGAGATCATGCGACTCGACCCGTATCTGAAGGACGTGAGCCTGCAGTGCAAGATCGGATGCAGCTGTTCGTTCAACGACACCCGCGTGGACGTCCAGAAGGTGTGACGAGCTAAGGAGGCCTGTCATGGCGCAATATGGTTGGACGATCGATTTGACCCGGTGCGTCGGCTGCCACGCCTGCGCCGTGTCCTGCAAGGCCGAGAACAACACGGCGCCCCAGATGTCCCCCCTCACCGTGCGCAACGGCCGGGCCTCGGCGGTCAACTACCGCCGCGTCCTCTACCGCGACGGGGGGATCTACCCGAACGTCACGCGGACGTTCGTGACGATGGCCTGCCACCACTGCTACGAGCCGGCCTGCCTCAAGGCCTGCCCGGTGGGGGCGATCTCCAAGCGGGCCTCCGACGGGATCGTCCTCATCGACTACGACAAGTGCGTGGGCTGCAAGTACTGCCTGTGGGCCTGCCCCTACGGCTCGCCCCAGTTCAACGAGACGACGAAGAAGGTCGAGAAGTGCACCTTCTGCGTCCACCTGATCGACGCGGGGCTCGACCCGGCCTGCGTCTCGACCTGCGTGGGGCGGGCGCTCAATTACGTGACCGCGTTCAACCAGGCCCAGAGCGGCCTGGGCGCTCCCGCGGGGTTCGCCCCCGCGGCCTACACCCTCCCCGCCGTGCTGTTCACGACGTGATCGGGGGGAGCCGGAGACGGACATGGACATGGCCACGACCGGGGCCGAGGCCGCCCGCGCGAGG
>CAYNDR010000141.1:0-794 GCA_964395295.1 uncultured Planctomycetales bacterium | reverse complement strand
ACGGCACCCTGGCGCTCGGATTCCATGGACCGCCCGGCGGCGATGCCCCCCCTCCCCTGGCCGAGTGCGCCGGCGCTCTCCGGGATCTCGGCGCCGGCCTGCCGGCGGATGAATTCGGGGCGATGTCCCGCCTCGCCGGCGAAATCCCCGCCGAGGAACTGCGCCAGGACTTCAACGACCTCTTCATGGTGCCGGGCCGCAAATACACGGCGCCTTACGAATCCGTGTACGGCGACTCCCCGGTCGAGACGAACGGCCGCGCCAGCTCCCGCACCTTCGGACCGAGCACCTTGGCCGTGATGGCCTTCTACGACCGCATCGGCCTCAAAGTCTCCGGCGATTACACCGAACTGCCGGACTACGTCAGCATCGAGATGGCCTGCGCGGAGTACCTGTGCACCCGCGAGGCGGAATGCCTGGAAGCCGGGAAGGAACCGGAGGCGCGGCGGGTCCGCGCCCTGGAGCGCGCCTTCGTGATGGAACACCTCTCCCGGTGGATCCCTCCGCTGGCGGCCCGGATCCGAGAGAAGGCCGAGACGACCTACTTCAAGACCCTGGCCGACGCCGCCCAGGCCTGGATCAGCCGGGAGGCCGAGACGCTATGCGCGGAAGCCTGAAGGCGGCGGCCGCCCTCGCGGCCTGGGCCTCGATCGCCTCCCTCGCCCGGGCCGGGGACGATGCCCCGCCCGCCGCGGGAACGCCCCCCCAGGCGGACGCCCAGGAGCCGGCCAAGCCACCTCCCCCGAAGGAGGCCCCTCCTCCCGTCGCCCCGGCCCCGCCGGTCCCGCCGGCGG
>CAYNDR010000140.1:0-15243 GCA_964395295.1 uncultured Planctomycetales bacterium | reverse complement strand
CGCGAAGATGTTCGACGTGTACACGATGAACGGGTCCGGGGTCACCGCGAAGATCGCCGGGATCGAGTCCACCGCGAAGAGCAGGTCCGTGGCCTCCACCACCACGAGCACCAGGAGCAGGGGCGTGGCCCAGCGGCGGCCCTCCTCCACGACCACGAACCGGTCATCCCGGTAGTCCGGCGTCAGGCGCACCAGCTTCTTGAAGAGGCGGACGATCGGGTTGCGGTCGGGCTCGAATCCGCCCTCTTTCTGGAGGGCGAGCTTGATCCCCGTGAGGACCAGGAAGGCCCCGAAGACGTAGATGATCTCGTGGAACCGCTGGATGAGGGCCGCCCCCGCCGCGATCATGACGGCGCGCATGACGAGGGCCCCCAGGATGCCCCAGAAGAGCACCTTGTGCTGGTAGGCCGCCGGGACCTTGAAGTACGAGAAGATGACGAGGAAGACGAAGATGTTGTCGACGCTCAGGGCCTTCTCGATGAGGTATCCCGTCAGGAACTCGAGGCCCTTCTCCGACCCCTTCCAGGCCCAGATCCCGGCGTTGAAGGCGAGGGCGAGGCCGATCCAGACCGCGCTCCAGGCCAGCGCCTCCCGGAGCGATACCGCGTGGGACTTGCGGTGGAAGACCCCCAGGTCCAGGGCCAGGAGCGCCACCACCCCGGCCGTGAATCCTCCGTAGAGGAGGAAGGAATCGGCCATCGTCTTCGCCAATAGGACGTGACGCCCCCTTTCCGCATTTCCGGAAACCGGATATTCTTCTTCCTGGCCGATTCCGTTATCCTGTCCTCCCCGGAGTTTAATATTGGGGCTTCCCCCGGAGGGAGGCGGATCCTGTCGGAGATACAGCCATGCGTCTTGTTCCCAGGGCGCTGATGGTGGTCGGACTTCTGGCCCTGGCCGGTCTCGGGGCGTCGGCCGCCCAGGAGGGCTTCCTCGCCTTTCCCGAGAACGGGACCACCGTGGCGGTCCTCCAGAAGGGCGACCCCTTCCTGGACATCCTCTTTATGGGCTGGGGCCCCAAGTGGGCGTGGATGGGGTTCCATGGAGAGGTCCGCGAGCAGGGCGGCGAGGCCCTCCTCGCCGGAACGGCGAAGGCGCCGTCGGGGGCCGACATCCGGCTCAACGTCCGGGCGCGGAAGGACGGGACGCGGCGGCTCGCGCTGGACGTCGACCTGGCGACGTCGCAGGACACGGATCTCACGTACATCATCGCCGCCGTGGACCTGGACGAGAAACGATTCGCGAAGGGGAAGGTCGTCGCCACCCTGGCGGACGGGACCGAGAAGGAAGTCGCCCTGCCGCTCGAGAAGAAGGGGATCGGCGAGGGCGTGAAGAAGATCGCCTTGACGGACGCTGGGGGGCAAAGCGCCGTCGTCTCGCTCGATCCCCCCTGCAGTGTCCCCTCGGACGGGGCGGCCCGGATCGTCCTCGCCTCGGGCCTCTTCAAGGCCGCCGCGCCGTCGAAGGTGGCGCTGACGGTCGATCTCCCCGGCGACCTGACATGGTACTCCAGCCCCGCTCAGGTGGGGCCCGAGCCCGGCTTCGAGTCGTGGTACGAATTCAAGCCGGATACGGACTACGACAAGCCCTCCGAGATCGGCATGGAGGACTGGCTCGAGACGCCCGCCGGGAAGCACGGCCGCATCGCGCGGAAAGGCGACGCGCTCGTCTATAACGGGAAACCCGTCAAGCTCTGGGGGCTCAACCTCTGCTACGGTGCCTGCGCGCCCGAGAAGGCGCTGGCCGACCGGCGCGCGAAGTTCTATTCCCGGAACGGCGTCAACGCCGTCCGGCTCCACAAGTACGCCGACGGCTCGGGCTGGGCGGGCATCCAGTCGAAGGACAGCTTCGTGGAGTTCGATCCCGCGGGGCTCGACCTCATGGACTACCAGGTGGCCCAGTTCAAGAAGCGCGGGATCTACGTCAAGCTCTCCGCCCACTTCGGCGCCCAACAGCTCGGCGCGGCCGACCGGAAATACGTCCCCTACATGGACGAGTTCGGCGAGTCCAAGAAGAAGGATCGGATCGCCACGCCCCACAGCGCCGTGCACTACGCGCCGGAGCTTCAGGAGGTCCAGACCCTCCAGATGGTCAACCTCCTCAAGCACAAGAATCCCTACACGGGCCTCACCTATGCCGAGGACCCCGCCATCGCTTTCCTCGAGATCATCAACGAGCAGTGCATCTTCTTCTACACGTCCATGGCTCCCCTCAAGGCCAGCCCCTCGATCCGGAAGAACGTGGGCAAGCGGTTCTGCGACTGGCTCCGGAAGAAGTACGGGACCCCCGAGAAGTTCCTCGAGGCCTGGGGCGACAAGGCGCTCGACAGCTTCCAGGGCGACGTCAAGTCGGACGGGGAGCGGCTGGAGAAGGACAACGTCCTGCCGCTCGGCAATCCCTGGTACTGGGACCCCGTCCAGCTCCAGGGCTCCCAGGCGTTCCGCAAGAGGCGCCTGCTGGACAGCCTCAAGTTCCTCTACGAGATCCAGAACGAGTTCTACGACCGCTACGTCAAGGCGGTGCGCGGCGCGGGATACGCGGGCGAGGTCCTCTCCTCCAACTGGCAGGCGGGCCGCGCCTACAGCCACTACTACAACCTGCACTCGGACGCGCGGATCGGCCTCGTCGACCGCCACAACTACTTCGGGGGAGGGAAGGGCCAGCGGATCGACAACGCGACCATGATGGCCGTCCCGGGCTCGGGAATCCTCAGCTCCGGCATGCAACAGGTGGCCGACCGCCCCTTCATGCTCTCCGAGTGGATCCACGTCACCCCGACCGAGTGGGGCGTGGAGGGCCCGGCCGTCATCGGCGCCTACGGGATGGGGCTCCAGGGATGGGACGTCTCCTTCATGTTCCAGAACCGCGACTCGGGCGGATTCAGCGAGAAGGTCGGCCGCGACCGCTGGGACGTCACCGCGCCGAACGTCTTCGGGATCTTCCCGGCGGTGGCCCGGCAGGTCCTCCGCGGCGACGTCGCGGAGTCGGAAGTCAAAGCGCCCCGCTGCGTGCACGTCCCGTCGCTCGACGCGGAGAAGCTGGGATTCGACGACAAGGTGGCCCAGCAGTACGACGTGAAGACGTTCGAGAGCGACGCCGTCCCCGCCCGCGCCCTGGCGGCGGCCCGGTGCGTCGTGGAGTTCACGGACGCCTGCAAGGAAACGCCCAGGTTCGATCTCGCGCCGTTCGCGAAGGACGGCTGGATCGCCTCGAGCACGGGACAGCTCCGCTGGAAAGAGGGCGCCTCGAGGCTGGACGGATTCTTCACCTTGAACTCGGCGGCCACGAAGGCGGTCGTGGGATTCGCGGAGGGGCAGTCCTGCGATCTCGGCAGCGTCACGATCCGGCCCCGCAGCCGGTTCGGGGCGGTCTACGTCACCGCGAAGGAACGGGACAAGGACATCGAATCGTCCAAGGGCCTCCTCGTGGCGGCCGTCGCCCGGGCGCGGAACGCCGGCATGAAGGTGCTCAACGACGAGCGGATCCTCGATCCGGGGAAGGGCCCCGTGGTGATGGAGCCGGTGAAGGCGGAGATCTCCATCCGGAAGAAAGGCACGCCGACGGTGGTCCTGCTCGACCACAACGGCCGGAAGACCGAGAAGACGCTCCCGGTGAAGGAGGGGGCGTTCGAGATCGACGGCGCCCGCGACAAGGCCTGCTACTATCTCGTGTCGTATCCGGAATAGGTTCTTCGGCCTCTGCCGCAGGCACAGCCCGGAGGTCCAGCCCTGGCTCTGCGTCCAGCGGCCCGGGCCGGACTTCAAGGACTCGTGGGCGCAGGGCAAGGGGGCGGCGCTCAAGACGGGAGTGGACGCCGGGCGCGTCTCCGGCATGATGGTTTTCTTCAAGGAGATCTTCGCGGACGGCATCCACCTGGCCTTAAAGGCCGTTGCCTGATCGCCCTGGTCCACTTCGCGTGTATCTATAAGGAGAGTCCGGAAGGGAAGATGTCGCCGCTCCATTCGGGCCTCACGGCGGAGCAGAACGCGGTCTTCCAGCGGCTGGCGTGGGGGGCCGTGAGGGGCTGCAGGGGGTCCGGCGCAGCTCAGGGAGGAGGCACGATGCGGACGGTCCTGGTCCTGGCCTTCGCGGGATTCCTGGCGCCCCAGAGTTCCGAGCGGCGGGCGACAGTGGGGGCTTACTATTTCGACGGCTGGTCCGGCCGGCATCGCCTCGCCGACAAGGAGGAATGGGCCAAGGACGCCCCCACCCACCTTACGAAGCGCATGCTCGACGAGTTCCCCGAGCGCGAGCCGGCCTGGGGCTGGCGCGACGACCGGCTCGAGATCATGGAGCGCCAGATCGACCTCGCGGCCGACCACGGGATCGCCTTCTTCGCCATCTGCTGGTACTTCCGCCCCACGCGGAAGCAGGTCGACGAGGACCCCCTGCACACCGGCCTGAACCTGTTCCTCAAGGCGAAGAACAACCACCGCCTGAAGTTCTGCCTCCTGGTGGCCAACCACCAGGGGGCCTATATCGGCAGTCCGGAGAACTGGACCCTGGCGGCGGAGTACTGGATGCCCTATCTCGCGCACAAACAGCACGTGAGGGTGGACGGCAAGCCGCTGGTCCTCATCTTCAATCCGGGGGACAGCAGCAAGGAGGGGGTCGACAACCTGCAGGCGGCGGCGAGGAAGGCGGGACTGCCGGGCGTGGCCGTGGCGGCCTGCGGCGCGGGCGATCCGAAGCGGGGATTCACGCACCGGACGCACTACAACATCGTGCCCGGGTACGCCGCCGGCTCGCAGGAGCGCCGGTACGCCGAGCTGGTGGAGGCGCACCGGAAGGCGTGGTCCGGGACCCCGGAACAGCCCTACATCCCGGAGGTGACGGCCGGCTGGGACAAGCGGCCGTGGGAGGGGGAGAAGGGCCTGAACCAGAAGCCGGGGTGGTACTTCCCCGACCGCACGCCCGAGGCGTTCGCGGGATTCCTGCGGTCGGCGACCGACTGGATGGACAAGAACCCCGACCGGACGACGAAGGAGCGGATCGTCCTCGTGTATGCCTGGAACGAGTTCGGCGAGGGCGGCTACGTCGCTCCCACGAAGGGCGACCCGCAGGGGAAGTACCTCAAGGCCTTGAAGGAGGTCATCCGTCCGTAATTTCGCGGCGGTCGTGCTGGCCCTGTCAGCCGCCCAGGACGCGCCCCCGCCTCGGCGCATGGAGGCCCTCGGCCGCGGGGTCGTCGCGGTCCACCAGGGCGGCGGCAAGGTCTTCGTGGGCTGGCGCCTGCTCGCGACCGACCCTGAGGACACGGCCTTCAACCTCTACCGGAAGACGGGCGGCGGCGAGCCCGTCCGGCTCAACAAGGCGCCGCTGGCGGCCTCGACCTGCTTCGTCGACGCCGAGGCCAAGCTGGAGCAGGAGACGTCCTACCTCGTCCGGCCGGTCGTGGACGGGCGGGAGACGGACCCCGGCGCGCCCTTCACGCTCAAGGTCGGCGCGCCCGCGCGGCCGTACCTCTCGATCCCCCTGCGGACCCCCGAGGGATACGTCCCCAACGACGCCTCGGCGGGCGACCTCGACGGCGACGGCGAATACGAAATCGTCCTCCACCAGGCGGGGCGGGGCCGGGACAACTCGCAGGATGGCCCCACGGACGAACCGATCCTCGAGGCCTACCGGCTCGACGGGACCTTCCTGTGGAGGATCAACCTGGGGAAGAACATCCGCGAGGGCGCCCACTGCACCCAGTTCATGGTCTACGACCTCGACGGCGACGGGAAGGCCGAGGTCATGTGCAAGACGGCGGACGGGACGGTCGACGGGAAGGGCGCGGTCATCGGCGACGCGAAGGCGGACCACCGGGAACTGCGCCTCTACACGACCGCGATCCCCACGGAGCACCGGCTTCCCACGCTGATGCACGATCCCCAGTACCGGCTGGGCGTGGCGTGGCAGAACGTGGCGTACAACCTGCCCGCGCAGACCGGCTTCCATCTCGGGCACGGCATGAAGCCGCCGCCCCGGCCCCGCATCGCGACGGGGAGGGAGAAGTAGGCGCGCCGGGCGGCCAGCTTTTCGTACGATCGGGGATGTCCCCCGCGTAGAATAGGGAGCCCGCGGGAGAGACGCGGCCTTCGGCCACGATTGAGGAGGGGCGCCATGAAGCTCGGTTTCGTCAGCGCGATCCTGCCCGACCAGTCGATCGAGGAGGTCCTCAAGTTCGCCGCCCAGGAGGGCTACGAGTGCGTGGAGCTCATGTGCTGGCCCGTGGGGAAGGCCGAGAGGCGGTACGCGGGCGTCACCCACGTGGACGTCGGCGCGCTCGACAAGGCCGGGGCGAAGAAGATCAAGGCCCTCTGCCAAAAGACCGGCGTGGGCATCAGCGGCCTGGGCTACTACCCGAACGTCCTCTCCCCCGACGCCGCCGAGGCCGGCGCCTGCCTGGAGCACCTCAAGAAGGTCCTGCGCGCGGCGCCGCTCCTGGGCGTGGGCGTGGTCAACACCTTCATCGGGCGCGACTGGACCAGGTCCGTCGAGGCCAACTGGCCGGCGGTCCTCCGCGTCTGGAGGCCGCTCGTCCAGATGGCCGAGGACCTCGACCTGCGCATCGGCATCGAGAACTGCCCGATGCTCTTCACGAAGGACGAGTGGCCGGGCGGGAAGAACGTCGCCGTGAGCCCCGTGATCTGGCGGCGCCTCTTTGCCGACCTCGGCAGTGGCCGGATCGGCCTCAACTTCGACCCTTCCCACTTCCTCTGGCCGCAGATGGACCCCCTGAAGGCCGTCCGCGAGTTCTGCGACCGGATCTTCCACGTCCACGCCAAGGACGCCCGGATCGACCGGGAGCGCCTGGACGAGGTGGGGATCCTGGCCCACCCGCTGGAGTACCACACGCCCAAACTGCCCGGCCTCGGGGATGTGGACTGGGGGAGGCTGATCTCCGTGCTCAGCGACACGGGATATGGCGGGCCGGTCTGCGTGGAGGTCGAGGACCGGGCGTACGAGAAGACGCTGGGGACCCGCAAGGAGGCTTTGCGCCAGTCGGCGCGGTACCTGCGGCAGTTCATGGCGGCGAAGTAGGCGGAGCGGGACGTGTCTCCGGTCCTGATCGCGTGTCTTGGGCTCAGCCTCGCGGCGGCGGGCCAGGATCTCGACGTCCGCGACTTCGGGGCGAAGGGCGACAAGAAGGCCAACGACCGCGACGCGATCCAGAAGGCGGTGGACGCCTGCGCCGCCGCGGGCGGGGGGACGGTCCGGATCCCGGCCGGGGAGTACCTCTCGGGGACGATCCGCCTCGCCGGCCGCGTCACCCTCCGCCTGGAGAAGGGGGCCACCCTCTACGCCAGCACGGACCCGCGCGACTACGGCGAGGGCCGCCGGGCCAACCTCCTGTCGGCCGACGGCGCGGAGGGCGTGGCCGTCGTGGGCGAGGGGACCCTCCACGGCCAGGCCGAGGCCGACTTCGGCGCGCGCTGGGGCGCCCCCGAGAAGGCCGACTTCCGCACCGGCATCCTCCTCTTCCAGAACTGCAGGAACGTGGTCCTCCGCGGTTTCCGCGTCCTCTACAGCGACGCCTGGACCCTCCACCTCAAGCGCTGCGAGGGCGTCGTCATCGAGGACGTCACGATCGAGAACAACTACCGCCGGCTCAACTCCGACGGGATCGACCCGAACTCCTGCCGGAACGTCCGGATCCGCCGCTGCCGCGTGAAGGCCGGCGACGACGCCATCGTGCTGAAGACCACCGAGCCCTTCCCGTGCGAGGACGTGGAGGTCAGCGAGTGCGAGCTGGAGTCGGCCACCGCCGCCCTCAAGATCGGGACCGAGTCCCGCGGCGACTTCCGGAACATCGTCTTCCGCGACTGCGTCATCAGGAACAGCCCCGTGGGGGTGGGGCTCTACCTCAAGGACGGCGCGGTCATGGAGAAGGTGACCGCCCGGAACCTCAAGATGTCCATGTGCGACCCGTAGGTCCACGAGATGGCGCCGCTCTTCATCGACATCGAGCGGCGGAACCCGGACTCGAAGGCGGGGAAGGTCAGGGGCGTCGTCTTCCGCGACATCGAGATCGCTGGGGGGACGGGGATCCTCATCCAGGGCATGCCGGAGAGCCCGATCGAGGACCTGACGCTCGCCAATATCTCCCTGCGCGTGGAGAAGGCCGACGATTACGCGAAGCGCAGGAAGCCCGTGGGCGGACGGCGGACGACGCGCGACGAGCGGGACACGTGCTTCGCCCGCCTGCCCGCCTACGCGGCGATCGCGCACGTCCGGGGCCTGTCGGTGGAGAAGTTCGAGGTGCGGATCGGGGAGGAGGCGTTCAAGCAGTTCGACCGCTCGGCGCTGGCCGCGCGGCACGTCGAGGGCGGGACGGTCCGCGGCGTCCTGAGGGTCCCCGGGGCCGGCGCGGGCGCGGCCCCCGTCCTCGACCTCCGGGAGTGCCGGGACCTGAAGACGGAGTGAACCGGGCGTTCCATGAGGGTGCCCGCGGCCCTGATCCTCCTGGCGCCGCCGCAGGACGCCAGGTCCCGGTGCCTCCAGGCCCGCGCCGACCAGCTTCAGTACTTCTGGGAGACGCGGCTGGACTTGGCGGACTGGGCCCGGGCGCTCCTGGAATTCATGGCCCGCCTCAAGGGGTCCTGGAAGAGGAATCCTACCCAGGCGGACGCGGGTTCTCCTCCAGCCCGTCGATCGCCCGGGCCATTCGT
This sequence comes from uncultured Planctomycetales bacterium, assembly GCA_964395295.1. Lineage (GTDB taxonomy): Bacteria > Planctomycetota > MHYJ01 > MHYJ01 > JACPRB01 > CAYNDR01. Next base: position 6,586 of record CAYNDR010000140.1, on the reverse strand, counting down.
CGCCGTGCGGCCGCCTCCAGCCGGTTGAACTGGCGCTCGGCGGCGGGAGTGAACCGAACCGCGTAGGCCACGGATCAGAGCCCCAGTTTTTTCTTGATGTCCTTCCAGGGGATGAGCTTCCCTCCCTTGGCCTTCACCTCGGATAGGGCCTTCCGGGCCGCATCGAGGTCGATCTTGTCCTCCATCATCTCCAGGAGGTCCAGGTCCTCGACCGGGACCAGCGCGGCCAGGTTCTTCCCCCGCCTTTCGATCACGACGCGCTCGCGCCCGTAGGCGACGCGGTTGAGCATCTCCGCCAGGCCCTCCCGCGCCTTCGTCACCGTCAGCCTGGTCATGGCTTGTGCCTCCTCTGTCCCTTTCCGTACAGGACGTACATATTGTACTACATGGGCGTCTCTTCCGCAAGCCGCCCAATGGAAATTGCCGCCTCCGGGGTAGGCCGGGGAAGGGGCAATCGGAAGGGCGTGAGAGCTTGTCCGGGGCCGTCGGGGTGATGAACGCGGCCCTTACCTTTCCAGGGGGAATCCCTTAGAATGGAAACCGCTCGGGGAAGCGCCCCCCATGGACCTCCAGTGCGAGCTGTGCCCCAAGTCCTGCGTGATCGCCCCCGGCGGGAGCGGGGAGTGCCGGATCCGCGTCAACGTGGACGGCGCCCTCCGCGCGGTCACCTACGGCCGCCCCTGCTCCGTGCACGTCGATCCCATGGAGAAAAAACCCCTCTTCCACTTCCTCCCGGGGACGAAGATCCTCTCGCTCGCCACCGTGGGCTGCAACCTCCACTGCAAGTTCTGCCAGAACTGGGAGATCTCCCAGGAAAATCCCGAGAACGCCCCCGCCTACAGGCTCCCGCCCGAGGAGGTCCCCGCCCTCGCCAGGCGCGAGGGGTGCCCCTCCGTGGCCTACACCTACAGCGAGCCGCTGGTCTACTACGAGTACGCCCTCGACACCTGCGTCGCCAGCCGCCGCGCGGGACTCAAGAACGCCCTCGTGACCGCCGGCTACGCCAACCGGGAGCCCCTGGAGAGGCTCTGCCGCGTCGTCGACGCCGCGAACATCGACCTCAAGGGATTCTCGGAGGAGTTCTACCGCGACATCTGCGGCGCCACCCTCCAGCCCGTCCTTAACGCCCTGGTGCTGGCGAAATCGCTGGGGGTCCTCGTCGAGGTGACGAACCTCGTCATCCCCACGCTCAACGACGCGGAGGGACAGGTCCGGCCGCTCTGCCGGTGGATCGCCCGGAACATGGGCCGCGAGACGCCCCTCCATTTCTCGCGCTTCTACCCGCACTACAGGCTGAAGAACCTGCCGCCCACCCCGGCCGCGACCCTCGACCGCGCCCGGGAAATCGCGATCGAGGAAGGGCTCCAGTTCGTCTACATCGGCAACATCCTGCGCCCCGACGGCGAGACCACGTTCTGCCCGGGATGCAAGAAGACGCTCGTGGAACGGAAAGGCTACCAGGTGCTCCAGAACCGCATCCGGTCGGGCCGGTGCCCCGACTGCGGGACGAAGATCTACGGGATATGGGGGTGAGGGCACGGAGGAGACGGAGGAGACGGAGGAATCAACCGCAGAGATCGCAGAGAACGCAGAGCAGAACAATTTCGTGGAGGCCGCGGAGGGGACGGAGAAATGACTGCGGAGGTCGCGGGGAAAACTGAGGACACGGAGGGGGGCGGCGGGAGGAAGGAGAGGAACCGTCGAACCTTCCTGGGATTCCTCCTGGCGGCCGGGGCCGCGCTCGCGGCCCCCGCGATGCCGCTCCTCCGGCGCCTCCTGCCGCGGCGTTGGGCGGAGGCGGTCCGCGAGCTGGACCTGGCCGAGGTCCGCAAGCCCGGACGCTGGGCGGGGTGATCCCTATGCGCTTGCTCTTCTTTGCCCTGGCGGGCGCGCTCTCGGCCTGCGGCGAGGGCGCCCCAAGCCGGACGGCCGGCGTCCAGGCCGAGCCCAAGCCGCGGCGGGTCCTGGACTCGCCGCTCGCCGGCCGCTGGTACGAGGGGAATCCGGAGAAACTGCGCGCCCAGCTCAGGGAGATGCTCGACGCCGTCCCGGAAAAGCCCCTGGAGGGCGTCTGCGCCCTCGTCCTGCCGCACGCCGGCTACCGCTATTCGGGGCCCACGGCCGCCCACGGCGTTCGGCAGGTCCAGGGGCGCCCCTTCGACCGCGTGGTCGTGATCGGGCCCAGCCACCGCCGGCACATGGAAAACCTGGCCCACCTCTCGCCGGTCACCCACTTCGCCACGCCCCTCGGCGAGGTCCCCCTCGACGCGGAGTTCATGGACGCCCTCCGGAAGCACGCCTGCTTCGGCTCCCTCCCCGGCGTGGACGAGGAGGAGCACAGCGTGCAGATCGAGGTCCCCTTCCTCCAGGCCGCCCTGGGCCCCTTCAAGCTCGTGCCCGTCGTCGTCGGGCGGCTGGACGCCCAGACCGCGCGGGCCATGGGCGGGATCCTCGCGGGGATGATCGACGCGCGCACCCTCGTCGTCGCCAGCAGCGACTTCACCCACTACGGCGAGAATTACGGCTACGTCCCGTTCAAGGACGACATCGAGGAGAACATCCGGAAACTGGACCTCGGGGCCTTCGAAGCGATCAAGTCGGGCCGGGCCGACACCTTCTACGCCTACGTGGCGAAGAGCGGGACCACCATCTGCGGCCGGCAGGCCGTCCGCGTCCTGATCGAGATGCTCCCCCGCGGGTCGAAGTTCCACCTCGTGAAGTACGACACCTCCGGCCGCGTCGCCGGGGACTTCACGAACTCCGTGAGCTACCTCAGCATCGCCGTCCGGGGCGCGTGGACGAAGGGGACGCCGGTGGCGCCGCCCGCCCCGGATCGCCTGGACGAGAAGGATCGGCGCCTCCTGCTGGAGCTCGCGCGCAAGACCCTGGAATGCCGCGTCGGGAAGGGAGAGAATCCGCGGGTCGAGGACCTCAATGTCGAGGTCACCGAGGCGATGCGCCGGCCGCGGTCGGCGTTCGTCACGCTCACCAAGGACGGGCGCCTCCGCGGGTGCATCGGGAGCCTCCACACCACCCAGCCCCTGTACTGCGAGGTGATGGCGCGCGCCGTCCACGCGGCCTTGAACGACGACCGCTTCCCGCCCGTGGAGGCGTCGGAGCTCCCCAAACTGCACCTGGAGGTCTCCGCGCTCACGCCGGCGAAGGCCGTCGCCTCGCCCAAGGACATCGTCCTCGGCCGGCACGGGATCATCCTGCGGAAGGACGGGCGGTCCGCCGTCTACCTGCCCCAGGTGGCGCCCGAGCAGGGGTGGGACCTGCCGGAGACGCTCGGCCACCTGGCGGAGAAGGCGGGCCTCCCCGCCGACGCCTGGAGGGAGGGCGCCGAGTTCCTGGTCTTCGAGGCCGAGGTCTTCGGCGAGCCGAAAAAGGAGGCCGCGCCCCGCGATTGAAGGGGTGCCGGCTTGTGAGATGCGCCGCTTAGGCTGGCCTGCCCTCGTCTTCTCGCTGGGATTCTTCGCGCTCGCGGCCCAGGCCCTGCTCTTCCGCAGTTACCTCGCCTCGTTCGAGGGGAACGAGCTCGGCGTCGGGAGCTTCTTCGGTTCGTGGCTCCTGGCGGTGGCGCTCGGGGCGCTCGCGGGCCGCGCGGCGCCGCGGGCGGGAGGCCTCGCGCTCCTGGCGCTCCTCTACCTGCCGGCGTACGTCCTGCAGTCCGCCCTGATCGCGGACATCCGGCGCCTGGCCGGGGTGGCCCCGTACGAGGCCTTCCCCCTCGGGACGATGCTGCTGGCGTCCCTGCCGGCGAACGCCCCGGTGGGCCTGGTGACGGGCTTCCTCTTCACGGCCGCCTGCCGGAGCGCTCCCGTCCAGGCGGGACTTCCCGTCGCGCGCGTCTACATCCTCGAGGCCCTGGGAGGATTCGCCGGCGGGGCGGCGGCGACTCTGCTCCTCAAGGCCGGCGCGGCGGGTCCCACGGTCTTCCTCCTCGCGGCCCTCCCGCTGGCGGGGTCGGCGGCCCTCTTCTTCCCGCGGCTCGCGCCGGCCGCGCTGGCTCTGCCCGCCGTCCTCGCGCTCGGGCTCGACCGGAAGTGGGCCGAGGCGGACCACCGCGCCGCGTGGAGGAGGCTTCTGCCCGTCGAGGCCTACCGCGGGAGCTTCGCCACGGCGCAAGGCCGCTACCTCTACGGCGAGCGCGAGGGGCAGTTCCTGGTGATGTCCTGGGGCGGCGTGGCCGAAACTCTGCCGGACGCGGAACACGCCTCGGAGGTCCTGGCGGTCCACCTGGCGCAGAGGCCCGAGGCTCGGCGGGTGATGGTCGTGGGCTCGGGGGCGCTGGCGGTATGCCTGCGGTTCGCCGAGCTCCCCCAAGTCGAGCGGATCGCCTGGCTTCACCCGGATCCCGACTATCCCCGCGCGCTCCTGGGGGTCCTCCCGGAACGCCTCAGGCGCGCCGCGTCGAAGGTCGAGGTCCCCGGCCGGGACGCGCGGCGGTTCGTCCGGGAGTCGCCGGGCGCGTTCGACATGGTCCTCCTCGACCTGCCGGACATCACCACCCTCGCGCTGAACCGGTACGCCACGCGGGAATTCTTCGCGGGGGTGAAGGAGGCGCTGGCGCCCGGCGGGATGGTCTCGGTGAGGATATCGGGGGGGGAGAACTACCTGGGCGGGGAGCTCGCGGTCCTGGGCAGTTCCATGCTGGCGAACCTGGAGTCGAGCTTCGCCCACGTGGCGCTCAAGCCGGGGGACGAGAGCTGGTTCCTCGCTTCCGGCGGGGACGTCCTGTCGACGTCGCCGGCGCTCCTGCGCGACCGCTTCGCGGGAATCCCGGGGGCGGCGGCCCTCTATCCGCCGGAGGGGCTCCTGTCGCTCTATCCCCCTGACCGGATCGCGTACCAGATGGAGAAGTACCGGCTCCAAGCGGCGGAGGCCGATCCGGGGGCGCTCGAGAACACGGAGCGCCATCCGAAGTCGCTCCTCTACGGCCTGGCCGCGGGGCTCCGGCGCGCGGGCGTGCCGCTCGCCCGCCATATCCCCGTCCTGATGGGCTCCCTCTTTTGGATCGCGGCGGGCGGGATCCTGCTCTACGCCCTCCTGCGCGCGCTCTATCTCTTCCGGCCGCGGTCGCCGGCGGGTCCGCGGGGGCCGCGCCTCTTCGACGCCGGCTTCCTCGCCTTCTCCACCGGCATGGCGGGGATGGCGCTGGGCGTCGTGCTCCTGTTCCTCTACCAGTCGCGGCACGGGTCGCTGTACCTGGACGTGGGGCTCCTGTCGTCGCTGTTCATGCTGGGCCTCGCCCTCGGCGGCGCGGCGGGGGCGAAGGTGCCGGCGAAGTTCAGCGGCGCGGCCTGCCTGGCCGTGCTCTTCCTGGTCCACCTGTTTGCCGGGGAGGCGTCGCCGGCCCTGTTCGGGGCGCTCTTCGTCCTGTCCGGCGGGGCGATGGGGACGTTCTTCCCGGCCGCCGCGCGCCGGATGCAGGAGGCGGGGCGGGACGCGGCGTCTTCGGGCGCGGCCCTGGAGACGGCGGACCACCTGGGCGGCGCGGCGGGAGCGGCGGCGGTCGCGCTTCTGCTGCTGCCCGTCTGCGGGACGGGGGCGACGCTCGTCCTGATCGGGCTCCTGGTGGGGGTGAACGCCGTCCCCGGGCTGGTGCCGCGGCGGGGCGCCTCGCCGGCGGAGGAAGACGGATTCGACCGGGCGATCCGCCCGGCGGCGTACTGGGCGCTGGGGCTGTCGGCGTTCCTGCTCCTGGGATCGCGGTTCGCGGCCTCCGCGGGCGCGGGGAGGCAGGGCCGGCTCCTCGATGCCGCGGCCCGCGAGCTCGCGCCCTCGGCCGAGCTCCAGGCCCGCTCCGCGACCCTGCGCGACGGTAGCGCGTTCCCGTACTTCGACGTCCCCGGCGGCGGTTACGTGTTCCGCACGCGCCCGCTCTCGGGAGGCGTCTCCGGCTACGGCGGGCCGATCGACCTGGCCGTGCACATCGACGCCGAGGGCCGGCTCAAGGGCCTGCGCGTGCTGGAGTCGTCCGAGACGCCCGCGTACCTGGAGATGACGGAGGCGTGGCAGAAGGGGCTGACGGGAAGGGACCTTTTCGGACCGGAGGCTTCATCGGGGGCGGATGCGGTCACGGGGGCCACGGTCACGTCGAACGCGATCGCGTGGATACTGGACCGGGCGGGCCGCGCGTTTGCCGCGGAGGTCCTGGGGCGGCCCGTGGCGTCGGCGGGCGGCATGCCGGCCCCCATGGATTTTCGCGCGCTTTTCCTCGTGGGGCTCGCGGCGGCCGCCGTGGCCTCGCGGTACTATCCTCGGCATTGGCTCCGTCGCGCCCTTCTCCTGGTCTCGCTCCTGGGGGCCGGGGCATGGCTCAACCTGCAGTACTCCACGCATCAGGTCTTCTCGTTGCTGGGGTGGTCGCTCCCGGCGCCCGGGTGGACGGCGGCGTTCTTCCTGGCGGCGATCGTCCCGCTCCTGGTGGCGCTCCTGGGGAATGTCTATTGCGGCTGGATGTGTCCGTTCGGGGCGCTGCAGGAGCTGGCGGGTGAGGGCCGCGGCTGCAAACTGGAGCCGCGCGTATGGCGGTGGGGACGTTCGGTGAAGTACGCCCTCCTGGCGATCGTCGCCGCGGCGT
>CAYNDR010000139.1:14281-15356 GCA_964395295.1 uncultured Planctomycetales bacterium | reverse complement strand
TGCCTTCCAGCGCGCCCCTCACCCGGCCGCGGAATCCGCGGATGGGGTCGTCGCCCGGCTCCGTCCGGGCTTCGGCCTTGCGGTGCTTCTCCACCTGCTTCCCCGGGGCGGCCCCGACCCGGGGGCCTTCCTTTCCCTGCCCGACGGGACGGGGCGGAGGCGAGGGCCAGAAGAGGAGCGCGACTCCGACCGCCGCGAGGATGACCGCCGCGGCCGCCAGCGAGGACCGGGGCCCGGTCCACCACGCCCGGCGGGCCGGCGCCGGCGGGGCCTCGGGGCGGACCGCCCCCCCCACCGCCAGCATGTCCGGGAACTGGGCCGTGTCGAAGGCCATCTCGGCCAGGCGGCGGCGGGCGCGCGGGTCGGCCTTGACCCGCTCGTTGAGGAGCCGCCCCTCCTCCTCCGAGAGGAGGCCCTCGAGGTACCGGTGGATCAGGCGGTCCAGGCTCTCCACCATCTAGGTCGTCTCCATCCGCTGGAGCCGGAGCTCAACGCAGGCGAGCAGGACCTTCCGGACGCGGTAGAGCATCGTGTCCACGGCGCCGCGGGTGGTCGAGAGCGAGGCGGCCAGCCGCTCCACGGGGACGGCCTCCTCGTAGCGGCGCCGGAGGATCTCGCGCTCCTTGCCGGTGAGCCTCCGGGAGCATTCCTGGAGCGCCTCCCGCCGCGCCTCCCAGTAGGCGTCCTCCTCCTCCCGGAAGGCCCCGGCCACCATCTCCAGGGTCTCCTCGTCCAGGACGCGGACCTTCCGGCGGGCCATCTTCTTGCGGTAGTCGCGGACGACGTTGAGGGCGATCGCCCGGCCCCAGGCCAGGAAGCTGCAGTCCTCCTCCGCCTCGGAGCGCTTGCGGGTCATGATGACGGCCGTCTCCTGGAAGAGGTCCTCGGCCGCCGCGAAGTCCCCCACGAGGGCGGTGATCATGCCCTCGAGGACTTTCTTGTACTTCACGATGTTCTTGACCAGCGTCTCTTCGCGCATGGGCTCGGCATCCCCTTCCGATAGTCTAATGGCCCGGAGGTCCCGAATCTCACGCCGGACGCGGTGGGAAACAGCGCTACGGGAGGGACCAGGGAG
>CAYNDR010000139.1:8059-14238 GCA_964395295.1 uncultured Planctomycetales bacterium | reverse complement strand
CCTGCCAGCCCTGCCACTCGTTGACGACCTTGAAGAGGAGGACGTTCTCGCCCTTCCGGAGCTTCACCTCCTCCGAGATGTTCTGGTCCTTCTGGAGCGTCCGGGTCTCGGCGAACTCCAGGATCTCCTTGCCGTTGAGGCAGACCTTGGCCTGGTCGTTGCTGCCGATGCGGATGCGAACGCCCTTCGTCTCCTCATCGGCCAGCAAGTAGCAGGCCGCATACGCCGAGGCCTCCTCCGCGCGCTCCTTGCCCAGGAGGCCCCGGAAATCGACGAAGTGCTCGGGTGCCTGGTGCGGGGTCCACGCGTATTCGCGGCCGCCTTCCGAGACCTTCAGGCCGGCCGCCGGGCGGATCTTCCCCTCCTCCCGGACGTGCCTCCGGGCCAGTTCCGCCTTCCCGGCGGCCCCCTTCTCGAAAGGGAACGGGCCGAGGATCAGCCAGTGGCGGATGAATCCCTCCGCGTCGATGGCGGGGATCTCCGCGGGAGGGGCGGAGACCGCGATGGGAACGGTGCCGGAAGGGGACAAGGGCGCCGGGGCCGGGAGCGGCGCGGGCCGCTCGAGCGGGGCGGGGGGGTGGGTCCGCTGGACGATCGGCACGGGGGCCGCGCGCTTCTCCTTGTCGCGGAGCGCGTGGAGCAGGACCACGGACCCGACCACGGCCGCGCAGATGACTCCCCCCACCAGCGCCACGACGCCGAAGCCGAGGACCGTCTCTTTCAGCCGATCCGGCCAGCCGGTCTCCTCGTCGCGCCGCGTCAGGGCCATCCCCTAACTCTACACGGCCGCGGGGCCGCCGGGGAGAGATTTCGGGCGGGCGCCCCTCACTCCTTCTTGTGCTTGAGGAAGATCTCCTCGTGCATCGACTTCGAGGCCGGGTCGGGATTGGGGCACTTCGAACCGGTCTTGTCCGAGGGGACCTCGTAGGTCTGCTTGGCCTTCTCGCAGAGGTAGACGGAGGCCTTCTTGACCTTCACCTGCCCCGACGAGAGCGCGGCGGACCAGTCGCGGGCGCTCGGGAAACCCCGGCCCGCCAGCTTGGAGAGCGTATCGCGCACCTTGGAGGCCGCCGTCGCCAGCGGCTTGTTCTTGTTCTTGTTCTCCTCGCGGTCGAAGCCGCCGCCGCCCGTGCCCGGCAGCCCCCCGCCGCCCCCGAAGCCGCCCCCCTCGAAGAAGTCCGGCTTCTTCTCCTCGGCCTCCGCCCTCTGGAGGAACTTGACCAGCATCGGGATCGCGTCCGGACAGCCGATCTTCTCGATGGCGGCCAGGATGTCCCCCGCCAGGGCGGGCTTGAACTCGAGGGCCATGGCCAGGGAGGCGATCCCGGCGCACATGTCGAGATCGCCCAGGGCGTCCACATAGACCTTCATCATCCGGTCGTTGTTGAGGCTCGCCTGGATCGCGCGGCCCAGCGCGGAGGCGCTCGAGGCCCTCTTCTGGCGGGCGATGGCCTTGGCCGCCGCCGTCCGAACGGCGTCCGTGTCCGTGTACAGCTTGGAGGCGATGAGGTTCCGCGCCTCCTCGTCGTTGATGCCTCCCAGTTCGTCGAGGGCCTTGGTCTTGGCGGACTCGTCCGAACCTTCGACCTGCTTTCGGAGCTCGCCGACCTTGGCCCGGCGCGCCTTGGCCTCTTCGGCCGTTTCCTGACCCCACAGCCCGGGGGCGAACAGCCCCAAGGCCAGAAGGGCGATCCCGCTGGACTTCATGATCATCTCCTTGGGCCCCGCACGTCCGCGGGGCTTATCTATGGAACGCTTCCGGGGAACCCATGATCGGTTATTTTTCTCGAATAGCCGGCTACAATGGGGTCGCCTGAGAGGTCCCATGCTTCGCTTGCAGGTGAAGGTCGTCCCCGGCGCCGCCCGGGAGGAGGTCGCCGGGTGGGTGGGGGAGCGGCTGAAGCTCAGGGTCACGGCGCCGCCCGAGAAGGGGAAGGCGAACGCCGCCGTGGTGAGCCTCCTGGCGGGGGTCCTGGGGGTGCCGCGCGCCCGGGTCCGCATCGCCTCGGGCGGCTCCTCCCCCCTCAAGACGGTGGAGGTGGACGTCCCGGACCCCCAGGCCACCCTCCTCCGCCTCCCCCCCCGCTGTTAACTCTGTCGAGTCGCGACGGAGTTAACAGCTGATCGGGATTGACAAGGGGCCGGGAATCTGGTAGAAACCCGGGCCTCATGACGACCGAGAGGCGAAAGCGAAAGTAGTCCCCGCCGAGTCGCTTTCCCTCCGTCCCCCCAGTGATTCGGATTCCCGGAGAAACCCCTGATTAGGATAAGGCCATGAGCAAGAAACTGCGCGCAGGGATCGTGGGCGCCACCGGCATCGCCGGCCAGCAGTTCGTCGCCGCCCTCCAGGACCACCCGTGGTTCACCATCGCCCGCCTGGCGGCCTCCGCCAAGTCCGCGGGCAAGAAGTACGCCGAGGCGATCCAGGACCCCAAGACCGGCGCGCGGCGCTGGTGGTGCGCCGAGGAACCCTCCGCGGACGCCCTCAACCTCCCCGTCGAGGACGGCGACGCCTTCGACCCGGCCGGCCTCGACGTCGTCTTCTCCGCCACGGAGTCCGACGTGGCCCTGGTCCAGGAGCCGAAGTTCGCCAAGACCACCCCCGTGGTGAGCACCGCCTCGGCCTTCCGCTACGAGGCCGACGTGCCGCTCCTCATCCCCAACGTCAACATGGACCATGCGAAACTCCTCGAGAACCAGAAGAAGAACCGGGGCTGGAAGGGCTTCGTGGTCCCCATCCCCAACTGCACCGTGACCGGGCTGGCCATCACCCTCAAGCCCCTTCTGGACCGCTTCGGCCTCGAGTCCGTGGTCGTCACCACGATGCAGGGGCTCTCGGGCGCGGGGCGCTCCCCCGGCGTCATCGGCCTGGACATCCTGGACAACATCATCCCCTTCATCGCCAAGGAGGAGGAGAAGGTCGAGAAGGAGCTCCTCAAGATCTTCGGCTCGCTCTCCGGGGGCGCCGTCAAGCCCCGTTCGACGGTGGTGAGCGCCACCTGCACGCGCGCGAACGTCATCGAGGGCCACACGGAGGCGGTCTTCGCCTCGCTCTCGAAGAAGGCCTCGCTCGACGACGTGAAGGCCGCCTTCCGCGAGTGCCCCAACGAGGCGCTCAAGATGAAGCTCCCCTCGGCCCCGGAGGAGTGGATCAAGGTCCACGAGGACCCCTTCCGCCCCCAGCCGAGGCTCGACCGGGACAACGGCGCGGGCATGACCACCACCGTGGGCCGCGTCCGCGAGGACAAGGTCCTCAAGAACGGCGTGAAGTACATGCTGGTGAGCCACAACACGCGGATGGGCGCCGCGGCGGGCGCCGTGCTCGTGGCGGAGTACCTCCGCGAGAAAGGCTACATCGGCTAACGCCGGGCGATCTCGACGACGGAAACCGATCGCCTCGGAAGCGTCATCTCCAGGACCTTCCCCTGGAAGCGGACCTCCCGGTCGGAGACGGTCCCGATCTCGCGCGGCTCCCCCTCCCGGGGCTCGTCGTTGAGGCGCCCCTCCAGCACGTGGAGCACGGCGCGCCCATCGAGGTCCTTGAAGGCGGAGAGATCCAGGGCCACCGTCAACGGCTCGTTGAAGCCGCGGTTGATCGCGTGGAAAAAGACCGCCTTCGGGCCGCGCGTGGCCACGGCGTCCAGGACCGCCACCCTCTTCCGCGCCGCGATCCCCGCCATCCGGTACGGCTGCTCGTAGGTCGGGACGCCTTCCGCGGACATCTCGAGGAATTCGTCCCCGTGATGGACCGAGTAGAGCATCGTCACCTGCCCGGTGGGCATGTAGTACGGAGGGACCTTGCCTTCCCGGTCCGCATGGATGCAGGTGATCCCCCAGCTGTGGCCCACGGTCATGGACTGGCAGGCCATCCCGATCGCGTCGCCGGAGCGCATGAAGGCGTGGAGGAAGCCGGCCGCCCCCACGCCCTTGGCGAGGCTGGAGTTCAACGGCCGCGGCGCATCCTTGGGCAGGGCCCACCAGCCGTTCCAGTTCCATTCCGTGAGGGCGGCCTTGGGGCCGCCCTTGCGCGCCTCGGCGAGCGAGAGGCCGCCGATCACCGATTCCCCCCGCTCGTTGACGGAGTTCGGGATGGCGACCCACGCGTTCCAGATCTCTTCCTCGGTAAGCTTGTCGACGGGATAGTCCTTCCCCTCCCTCTGCACGGCGCGGATGGCCCAGGGGATGTAGTGGTGCTCGACGAGGTAGTGGACCTGGCCCCCCAGCCGCTCCCGGATCAGGCCCGCGACCTTCGGCGAGACCGCGTCCGCCACGATCCTGACGGACGGATCGACCTCGCGGATCGCCGCCACGTACGCGGCGACGCACTCGACGTAGAATCCGTCGACGTCCGCCTCCTTGTTCTTCCGCATCTTCTCCGGGAAGAACCACGTCTCGTTCCCGATCTGGAAGTACCGGACGGCATAGGGCTTCTCGCGGCCGTTCCGCGCGCGGACGCGCGGCCAGTCGGCCATCCCCTCGGGGAGCGCGGCCCCCACCGGCGCACTGCAGTAGGCCAGGAGGGACGCCGCGTGGAGCGCCGCCTCCTTCACCGGCTTCCTCCGCAGGAGCGCGTCTCCCAGGTTCACGACCGGGAGCGGCTCGCACTTGAGGTCCTCGCAGAGCCGGAGGAACTCGTCGTACCCGAAGTTGTTGGTCACGCGGTGCCCCTGGTGCCCCACGGTGACGGGCCGCCCGCCCTCGCGCCCGGGGACGTTGTCCACCATGTCCCGCCAGTCGATGTAGTCCACGTCCGTCCCGCCCGGGAAGCGGAGGATCGGGATGCGCATCCGGCGAAGGCGCTCCAGGACGCCGGGCTGGAGCTCGCGGGCGCCAGGGACAAGGCCCCCTTCGATGCCGGTCTCCCCCCAGCTGGGACGCTCGAGGAAGTGGCCGAAGAGCTTGTCGTCGATGCGGTGAAGGACGCGGTCCTGGACCGCATAGCGAACCTTGGTTTCCCCAAGGGGCGCGGCGGCGCAGCCGACCAGGGCCAGCAGAAGACCGGTGAACCGTATGGACATGGTCGCCCTCCTTGTATTATTAAACGGAGACCGTCTGGCAGGAGGGATCATGAACTTCATCGCGCGTCTCATCGGGCTCGCCGCGATCGCCCCGGCGGCCTGCGGCGCGGCGGGACAGGCCGCGGGCGACGCCGGCTGGACGCCGCTCTTCAACGGCAAGGACCTCTCGGGCTGGGTCCTCAAGTGCAAGCCGAAGGACCGGGAGAAGGCGGAACGCTTCTGGAAGGCCGACGCGGGGACGATCCTCGTCGACTCCATGGACGACAAGAACCACGACTACGTGTGGCTGCTCACGGAGAAGGAGTACGGCGACTTCGAGATCGAGCTCAAGGTGCAGGGATACAAGGACTCGCCGGGCAACAGCGGCGTCCAGGTCCGCAGCCGCTACGACGACGCCGCCGGGTGGCTCGACGGCCCGCAGGTGGACCTCAATCCCCCGGGGCCGTGGCGCTGCGGGTTCATCTACGACGAGACGCGGACGGTGAAGAAGTGGCTCTGGCCGGACGTGGGCGGCCCCGCCAACGCGAAGCCCGAGCACGCCCCCAAGGGGTGGACGTGGAAGTTCCACGACCAGGGGGACGGCTGGAACGACGTGAGGATCGTCTGCAAGGGAACGTCGATCAAGACCTTCATCAACGGCGTCGCGGTGGCCGACTACGACGGCGCCGGGCGGCTGGACGACGCCGACCACCGGAAGTTCAACGTGGGCCTGCGCGGCCACATCGGGCTTCAGCTCCACTCGGGCGACCGGCTCCGGTTCCGGTTCAAGGAGATCCGGCTCAAGGCGTTGTGACGCTCCTGGCGGCCTCCCGGGCCGCCCTCCGGCGGCGATAGACGCGGTGGAGGAACCAGCCCAGAGTCCCCAACGCCACCCAGGGTCCCGCCAGGCAGATCCCCACGAAGAGCTTCTCGATCGACCACGTCAGTCCGGAAAAGCTGTTCGAGATCGTGTCGCGGACCTTCCGGCCGAGGCCGTTCTCTTCCTCGATGATCGGAGAAGGCGTCTGAATGGAAAACTCAATCACGGCCTCTTCCCTGGCGGCCGCCCCCTGCGATCCGCCCGTTCCGGAGGAATCCTTATGGTTCACATAGGCCTTGAGGACCTTGCCCTGAGCCTTGAGCTTTGCCACGAGATCCGCGAACTTGTCGGAGCCCACCCGC
>CAYNDR010000139.1:0-8049 GCA_964395295.1 uncultured Planctomycetales bacterium | reverse complement strand
GGAGCAGGCGGCTCACTGTACTGGCCCACGCTAGCCTTCAGCGTTGTCCGCTTGGTCAGGCCGTAGCGGACACCGAGCCGCTGGTCAAAGGAGAACCTGTTGATCTGGGTATAGAAATCGAGCCTCACGCCGGGAATGATCTTCAGCCTCTTGACCGGCTTTGCCACGAGCTCCGCGAACTTGTCGGACCCCACCCGCGCCTTCACACCGGCCGTCCTCCGGTGTTCGCGCCCCGTCAGCGATCCGTCGAGGATCCGGCCCCCGGCGTCGATCACGGCCTGGCGGGCGGCCAGGTAGGCCTTCTCGACCTCCCCCGTCTCCACCTCGATCTCCGCCTCCCGAGTGACAATGTCCGAAGGCGTTTCGATCGTCAGGTCGATCACCGCCTGCTCCCTCCGGACGGGAGCGTCGCCGGAAGGAACATCCTCTCTCCCGCCCCGCGCGGTCCGGCGCCGGTCCACGGTGTCGTTGGTCACGTGACCCAGCGACTTGACCTTCTCGCGCACCTCCGGGAATTTCTCCGAGTCGATCCTCCCGCGAAGGGTGCCGGTGGCCATTTTATCCCCCTTGCGGACCATCTTGGAATCCATCACCTGCCCGCCCGCATCGAGGATCACCTGCTGGGCCTTCGCGGCGGCGTCGTCGGCATCGGGAGCGACAATGCCGATCGTGGACTGGAGCGTCTGGACATACTCAAAGGGCTGACCCATATCCTTCTCGGAAATCTCCAGGACGATCGTGGCGAGGGCCACGAGGCTTTCGTAGTACTTGAGCTCGCCCTTGACCGACTCGATCTCCTCGACCGTCTTTCCCACCTGGGCCTCCGCCTCGACAAGTTCCTTGACGTCGCCCTTGGCCTCGGCGAGCACTTTTTTGAGGCGCTCCAGGAGGGTTTCCTTGGTGGAAAGACGGGCCTCGAGATCGATCCAGGCCTTCGTCACGTCCTGCGAGCTCAGGGCCTGCCGGCGGACGCTCCCGGGCGCGCGGATCTGTTCGAGGACGGACTCGAACCGCTCGGGGGGGACGCGCAGGGTGACGGTGGCTTGCACCTTCCCGTTGCTGAGACGTTGTTGGTCGTTGCCGGCCGTGAATCCCTTCGCGGCGGCAACGATCTCGACGAGCTTCTTCTGGACCGCCTCGCAGGAATCGACCTCCAGGTCAACCTTGGCATTGTGGATGATCTTGCGATTTTCCAGGAAGGAAGCCAGGTTCAGCCTGCAGGACGAATCCTTCTGACCGGCCGAATCCTCAACAATCCTATTGCCACTGGATCGTCCCCCCAATCGACCGCCAAATCCGCCGCCGCCTCCTCCTATGCTGTCCCCCCGAAAGACACTGTCTGAATCCAGCAAGACAGTCCCCTCGTCCCCGGGTAGTCCGACCGCCGGCTTCCGCGGATGGCCCACGGAAAAGGCAAGGCAATCCGATTCCAGCAGGCGGCCGCCCTTGATTCCCGGGAAGGCATCCCCCAGGAATATCAGGGCAACAAGCGCGGCGGCCGCGCCCGCATATCGAGCCGCGCGGCGGAGGCCGGGCCCGAAACGTTCCAGAAAGCCCGGCGTCACGCTCCCGCGGAGATGATCGAGGATCCGGCCTTCGAGGTCTTCCGGCGGCGCGTCCGGGGCGACGGCGCCGGAAACCCGCGTGGCGAAGTCCTTCGCCTCGCGGAGGAGCCGGCCGCATTCCTCACAGGCCGCCGCATGCCCCTCTACTCCCTGCCGTTCCTCTTCTCCGAGTCCGCCCAGGACATGCACTCCCGCCAGATCCTTGAAACGATCATGGATGCTCATGGCCTTGCCTCCACCACGGATTCAGCACCGCCCCCAGGCGATTCATCCCTTCGATCACCAGCGGGCGGAGAGTCTCGTCGTCCATTCCCAGAGTATCCTGGACCGACCTGTAGTCCATCGCGTTGAGGATGAGAAGCGTCATCGGAACCCGGAGGCGCCCCGGCAGGCCCGACAGCACCCGGTGCGCCCGCTCCCTCGCGGCCTCGGGGGCCGAGGGATCGATCAGCTCCGCGGGAAGCGGTTCTCCGGGGGCGGACACCCGATGGGCGGCGGCCTCTGTCGCCTGCCACGCCAGCCTCCGCGCCACCGGCAGGAACCAGTCGCGGAAGGAGTCGGGATCCCGGAGATCCTCCCCCGAGTCCATCGCCCGAAGGAACATCTCCTTCACCAGGTCCTCCGTCCACGACGGGTCGGGGACCAGGCCGTAGGCGGCCGCCCACGCCCACGAGGCATGGGCGCGAACCACTTCCTCCGCGAACGGCATCATCCGCGCACCTCTGCCCCTGGAAACGGAGCGGCGCCGGAAAGGTTCAATTCGACACTGCATCGACGCCGGAATGTGTAAAACTAGCAGAGTCCGTTTCGGAGGTCGCCTGACCATGATCCCGCGGAATGCATGCATCCTCCTGCTCATCGCGGCCTTCACGCCAGGTCAGTCCCTCGACCTCAAGATCGAAGGCCCCGCCCGCGTCGGCCGGTACGAGAAAGTCGAGTTCTCCATCGCGGGGGGCGGCCCCTGGACGAATCCCTTCGATCCGGCCGAGGCCGACGTGTCCCTCGAGATCAAGACGCCCTCCGGGAAGACCGTCCTCCTCCCCGCCTTCTGGCATCAGCCCTGCGAGCGCGAGGCCGCCGGCGGCGGCCGCAAGGAAGAATGGCTCTACCCCGCCGGGCCCGCCCACTTCCGCGCCCGCTACGCCCCCATGGAAACCGGGACCTTCTCCTGCAAGGCGCGGATCAAGGGCCGCGAATCCAAGGCCGTGGCCTTCGAGGCCGCCGCCTCCGCGCACAAGGGCTACGTCCGGGTCTCGGCGAAGGACCCGCGCTTCTTCGAGCTCGACGACGGCACCCCCTTCTTCCCCATAGGCCACAACACGGCCTTCCTCGGCGGCACGCAGTTCCTGGGCCTCTCCAAGGTCGAGGAGGTCTTCCGGAAGATGTCGGAGAACGGGGCCAACTACGCGCGCATCTGGACCTGCTGCGAGGACTGGGCCCTGGCCCTCGAGGCCCGCAAGAGCGCCTGGGGCCGGTCATGGGCCTGGAAGCCGCCCTTCGTCCCCGTCCCCGGCGCGGGGACCGCGATCAAGGTCGCCGGCCAGCCCCTCGCCGTCCAGCCCGCCCACCCCGTGGCGCTCCGGCCGGGAACGAAGTACGATATCTCGGGCCTCGTGAAGACGGAAGGCGACGCCGCGCTCGCCATCGACCTCGGCGGGCCGCTCGGCGAGCCGGCCCGCGGCAAGGACTGGACCGAGTTCAGGCGCCCCTTCACGAGCAGGCCTGACCAGAAGTGGCTGGGGAACTTCTCCCTGCGCGCGACCGGCGCGGGCGACGTCCTCCTCCGCAAGCTCTCCCTCAAGGAGGCCGCGGGAGGGCCCGAGCTCCTCTGGGAGGCCGATCCCGACCGCCCCCGCCGCGGCGTCATCAACCTCCCCGACGCCGCCATGCTCGACGCCGTCGTCCAGGCGGCCGAGAAGAACGGCATCCGCCTCCAGTTCTGCTTCATCACGCGCGATCTCTACATGAGCGACCTGAAGAAGGCGGACCAGCCCGCGTACAAGCAGGCCGTGGAGGACGCCAAGCGGCTGCTGCGCTACGTCGTGGCCCGCTGGGGATACTCCACGAGCGTGGCGAGCTGGGAATACTTCAACGAGATGGATCCCGGCTGCCCCACCGCGGAGGCCTACCGCGAGTGGGCGAAGTACTTCGACGAGATCGATCCCTGGAGGCACCTCCGCAGTACGAGCGCGTGGGGGCCCGCCGACAGGGACTACGCCCAGCCGGAGCTCAGCTTCGCCGACCTCCACTGGTACCTGCGCCCCGCGTGGGGGGAGATCTCCAAGGACGCGGCCGGCGCGGCGCTCGAACGCGCGAAGTTCCTCCTCGGCAAGACCTCCGGCAAGCCCGCGCTCCTCGGGGAGTTCGGCCTCGCGGACGACAAGTGGGGCCTCAGCCCCCACATGAAGGCGGACAAGGAGCTGGTGCACTTCCACAACGCGCTCTGGGCCTCGGCGCACTCGGGCCTCTCGGGCACCGCGCTCTTCTGGTGGTGGGACACGCTCGACCCCATGAACGCCTACCCCCACTACCGGCCGCTGGCGGACTACCTGGCGGGAATCCCGTTCACCACCGCCGGCCTCAACGCCTTCACCGCCGAGGGGACCGCGAAGAAGAGCCGCGTCGCGGGCCTCAAGGGAAAGACCTCCGCCTGCGTCTGGATCCAGAATCCCCAGGCCACGTGGTGGAAGATGGTCGTGGACAAGGCGGCGCCGGGGGAGACGAGCGGCGAGTCGATCGTGATCGAGGGCCTCGATGCGGGAAACTATCAGGTCGAGTGGTGGAACACCTATGATGGCAAGACGATGAAGAAAGAAACGGCGGCCGCCCAGGGGGGGCGCCTGACGCTGGCAGTCCCGACGTTCTCGCGCGACATCGCCTGCAAAGTGAGGCGGCCATGAGGAAATCCTTCGGCGCGGCGCTCCTGCTCCTGGCCGCGGGGCCCGCGTCCGCCGACGTCGCGGACGTGTGGGCGGTGAACGACGGGGAGAAGGTCCTCCGCGACGACCTCGCGAACCCGAACCGCAAGGGGAACTCCGCCTGGGACGGGAAAGCCGTCTCCCTCTTCTCGGCCCGGAACGAGATCGTCTCGTTCCAGGTGATCGTGCAGTCGGGGGACGCGGGAGCGCGCGCGGGGGACGTCCAGCTCCCCGCCCTGCGCCTCCGCGGCCAGGGGGCCGCCCTGTCCCACCGCAAGCCCGGGGCGGACGTCACGGACTGGCGGGGACGGCACATCGAGCGGTTCACCCAGCACTACGTCGAGATCCGGAAGCGGACGCCCCCCGGCTGGTTCTACAACAAGAACGCCGCCCCCGCCCCCATGACGGGATGGGTGCCCGACGCCCTCGTCCCGGAGACGGCCCGCCCCGGACGGGGAGGCCTCCCGATCGACATCGGCCCCTCCCGTAACCAGGGCTTCTGGTTCGACGTCCACGTCCCCCGGGACCATCCCGCGGGCGCTTACGAGGGGACGCTCGCGGTCCTGGAGGAGGGGAAAAAGATCCGTGAGATCCCCGTTGCCCTGCGCGTCCACGACTTCACCCTCCCGGACGAGAACCACTTCCTCGCGATGATCTGTTTCGACGGCGAGCTGAACCCCCGCCACCCGAACGCGGACCCCGCCCTCTTCGCGGCTTATCACCGCCTGGCCCGGAGGCACAGGGTGGAGTTCACGCATGCCTACCGGGCGCCGCCCCCGAAGGACCAGCAGGACCGGATCACGGGGGAGGCCTTCACGGCCGCCCACGGGTACGCGGGCCCCGGGGAAGGCATCGGGTACCGGATCGTCCCGGCCTCCTTCTACGGGGCGCCCCAGAAGTGGAAGGGGGAGAGCGGGTGGAAGGAGGCGGACCGGTTCATGGAGTGGCTGGCCGGCGTCCGGAAGGACGCGGTGACGTTCCTCTACCTCGAAGACGAGCCCCCGCCCCAGCGGTTCCCCGAGATCGCCGCGCTGGGGAACCATCATCACGCCAACCCGGGCCCGGGCCGCAAGCTCCCCATGCTCCTGACCAAGTGGCCCCACGCGCCGCTGGAGGGGGCCATCGACGTCTGGTGCACGCCGACCAGCCACTGCAGCATCGAGAAGCGGAAGGAGGAAGCGGGGAAGGGACGGAAGTGGTGGGTCTAGAACGGACACCGGCCGTACGCGGGGACGCAGATCACCGACGCCCCGGCCGTGGATCCCCGCGTGACGATGTGGGCGTGCTGGAAGCACGATGTGGACCTCTGGTTCTACTGGCTGGCCGACCATTGGAAGCACAACCAGTCCCACGCGGCGCGGGGCCACCAGAACGTCTGGGTCGATCCCGTCACGTACGGAGGAGACGGCGGGATCAACGGGGACGGGGTGCTGGTGTACCCGGGCGAGGATCTCAAGCATCCCGACCAGGACCGGGGCGTCCGCGGGCCGGTGGCCTCGATCCGGCTGAAGAACATCCGGCGGGGGATGCAGGACTACGAGTACCTCTGGCTGGCCGCGAAGAACGGGATGGCGGACCGGGCGAAGGCGGTCGCGGACCGCGCGGTCCCGGCGGCCTTCTCCGAGGCGAAGGGCGCCGTCTCCTGGAGCGAGAAGGGGAGCGACTGGGACGCGCACCGCCGGGAACTCGCGGCGCTCCTGGACGGGAAGGCCCGCGCCCCGCGGTGACGGCGCGGCGCGCCTTCCCCCCTCATCGCGGCGAAGCCAGCCCGGATACCTCCGCGGCGGACAGGGCCCTGCGATAGAGCCGCACGTCGCACAACTGGCCGCGGAAGTGCCGCCCGCTGGGATACCCCTGCCCCAGCTTGAAGTGCTGGTTCGGATTCGGGGCGAACGGCCCCTTCGCGGGCCCGCGGCTCTTCTCCTCGCCGTTCACGTAGAGGACCGCGTCCGTCCCGTCGCAGACGACCGCAAGATGCTGCCACGCGTCGGCCTCCAGCGCGACGCCCTTGCACCCCGACCACTTCTTCCCGTCGCCACAGCCGAATCCGAAGACGTTGGCCTTGTCCTCGTCCTGCTGAATCACCAGGCCCCGGAAGGGCTCGCCGTGGTTGCCCAGGATGTCCGCATGCCGGACCTGCGTCTTCGCGGGCCTGACCCGGAGCGCCACCGAGAAGGGCATCGCCATGTCGGGGAAGAAGGTGTCCGTCTCGACGAAATCGTCCACGCCGTCGAATTCCAGGCACGCCCCTCGCGGGCCCGGCTTCCAGGAGGGATCGCCCTTCAGCGCCCCGTGATTCCCGTTCCCCGAGGAGTCGAAGGCGCGTTCGCCCTGCCCGTCGTCCAGCCGCCAGTGCGCCAGCAGCGCCTCGTACCGGAACGTCTTCCGGGAGTCCGGCGCGACGGGATTGGCCTTCCGCGCGCGATCCCGGACGCCGCTCACGGCCAGCGCGTAGTCCACGCCCTCGGACAGAGCCGAGGTCGCCAGCGTGACCGTGCAGAGGTCCGGCTCGATCGACGCGGAGACGACCCGGACCTGCCGGTCGATCGAATAGTTCGAGACGGCCTCGGCGCCCGCCCGCTCGACGGGCTCGCTGAACGTCACGGCGACCCGGTCCGTCCTCCCCGCCGCGACCGCGACGACCGCCGGCGGCGTCCTGTCCTCCGGCGTCACCGCAATGACGGCGGAGGCCGTATCCGCGGCGCCCTGCCGGTCCTTCACGGTCAGCTTCACGCTGTACGTCCCGGGCGCCGCGAAGGCGTGCTCGGCCTCCGGCCCGCTTGCGGTGGCCCCGTCCCCGAAATCCCAGGCGTAGCTGGCGATCCCGCCGCCCGGCGCCCAGGAACCTTTGCCGCTGAAGGCCACCGGCTGGCGGACCTCGCAGCGGTCCGGATCGGCCGACACCACGGAGGCCAGCACGTCGAGGCGCCGGTAGGAGACGAGGCCCGCCTGGCGGCGGGACGGGAGCCGCACCGGCAATCCCTTTTCCATCAGCTCGCGGCCGCCCGCCCGCATCCGCTCCTCGCGGTCGAGATCCCTCCACTCGTACGCCGCGGCGGCGTCCAGGCCGCGGAGCTTGAGGCGCATGAAGGGTTCGGGGCTCCGGGGCCGGCGGAACGCCTGCACCATGCCGTCCCCCGCCTCGGGCCGGTGGAACTGCCAGGCGATCCACGCGTCCTCGGACCGGCTGTAGGGCGTCAGCGGATAATAGTCGCCCAGGAAACAGCTGGCCACCGCCTTCCAGTCCTCGATCCGTCGGCGGAACCGCGCCCAGTCCACCTTGTCCGGATCGCCCGAGAAGCCGATGCCGAGCGCGGGGGTCAGGTGGCTGCGGAGGGCGTAGACGTCGTCGTAGAAGACGCCGGTGCCGGCGTAGGGCACCCAGAAGGACAGGCCGTAGGTGTGCCCCTGGTTGCCCGCGAGCATGTCGGGGGCGGAGGGGATCGCGGGGGCCTGGAAATCGCTCCTCAGCAGAGGCACGGAGCGGCGCAGGGTCTCCAGGTCGTTGCGGCGGCCGCCGGAGGCACAGCTGTCGATGAGCATGCCGGGATGGCGCCGCCGCAGTT
>CAYNDR010000138.1:6167-15405 GCA_964395295.1 uncultured Planctomycetales bacterium | reverse complement strand
CGCCGCGGCGATCGCCCTCACCGGGGGGATCAGCGCCTTCGTCTATCCCCTCCACGTGGGGGGCAAGTCCCTTTTCAGCTGGCCCGCGTTCGTCCCCATCTGGTTCGAGCTCTTCGTCCTCTTCGCGGCCCTGGCCGCGCTGGGATCGCTCCTGTTCCTCTCGCGCCTCGGGCGCTGGTCCTCGCCGCTCCACGGCGCGGGCGTCATGAAGGAGGTCACGTCCCGCCGCTTCGCGGTCGTGATCGACGCGGACGATCCCGCCTTCACGGAGGCCTCCGCGCGCGCGCTCCTCGAATCGGTGGGGTGCCGCGACATCCGAATCCTGGCGGAAGACGCCCCCGAGCCCGCGGCGCCGCCGACGGAGGAACCGCCGGCCCCCTCATGGATCGCCGGCAGGCTCCGGCGATTCGCCCCGCGCTGGTCGCCGGGCCTCTTCAAGGCGTCGCTCGTGGGCGTCGTGGCCGCCGCCTTCCTTGGGCCGCTCGCGCTGGTGGCCACGCCCTTCCTGGAGTTCTTCAACGACATGGCCGCCCAGCCCAAGGGGAAGGCCCAGATGACCTACGGGCGGACCTTCGACAAGTCGGGCGACGGATGGACGGTGGACCGTCTCCCCCCCGAGGGGACCCTGCCCCGCGGCGTCGTCCCGTACCCCTTCGCCGAGGCGGGCAACACGCTCGACGACGCGCGGGCCGTGGGGGCGCAGTGGACGAATCCCCTCCCCTACACGATGGAGAACCTGAAGCGGGGCCGGAAGGTCTTCAACGCCTTCTGCGCCCCCTGCCACGGGACGCGGGGCGAGGGCGACGGGCCCGTCGTGGGCCCCGGCCGCTTCCCCGCCCCGCCCTCGCTGAACGCGGAGCAGGCGAGGGGCTACGCCGACGGCGCGATCTATCACATCATCACCAAGGGAACAGGGAAGATGCCCCCTTACGCGCCGATGCTCGATCCCGAGGAGCGCTGGCAGGCGGCGCAGTACGTGCGCGCCCTCCAGCGGGCGATGAATCCGAAGCCGGAAGACCTCGAAAAGAAATAGGTGCCATGACGGACTCGACGCCGACGAGCGGACCGGGGATCAGGCTCCCCGCGCCGGAGATCCCCCGCCCGCTGGCCCGCGCCGGGTGGGCCCTGGCCGCGGCCGGGGCGGCCCTCATCCTGCTGGCGCTCTCCGTCGGTTCGTGGCGGCGGGGCCTCCCCGCGGGCTGGCTCCTGGGATTCTCGTGGGCCTGGACGCTGACGCTCGGGGCCCTCTTCTTCGTGGCGCTCCACCACGCGACGCACGCCGTGTGGTCGGTGGGGGTGCGGAGGGCGGCGGAGGCGATCGCGGCGGCGGCGGCCCCGGCCGGCCTGCTCGTCCTTCCGGTCCTCGCGTTCGCGGCGTGGCCTCACGCGTTCCCCCTGTTCGAGCGGGCGGAGGCCCCGCACGGGCACGAGGACTCCCTGCTGGCGTTCCGGCGGGCGTACCAGAGCGCCCCCTTCTTTGCCGCGCGCGGGCTGGCCTTCGCGGCGGTGGGGGCCGCCTTCGCCGCGTACTTCGTGGGCCGGTCGCTCCGGCAGGACCGGGGCGAGGGAGGCGTGGAGGCGACGCTCCGCCTGCGGCGCGCCTCGATCGGCTTCCTCCTCGCCTTCGCCGCCACGGTCACGCTGGCGTCGTTCGACTGGCTGATGGGCCTGGAGCCGGAGTGGCACAGCGCGGTCTTCGGCGTGTACGTCTTCGCCGGGATGACGGCCGCCGCGCTGGCCGCCGTGGCCCTCGCCACGCTCGGCCTGCGCCGCGCGGGGCGCCTCGGGGACGCCGGCACGGCTACGGACGACCACCTCTACAGCCTGGGGGGCCTGCTCTTCGCCTTCACCTGCTTCTGGGCCTACATCGCCTTCAGCCAGTTCATGCTCGTCTGGTACGCCAACCTCCCCGAGGAGGCGGGCTTCTTCCAGCGCCGGTTCCGGCACGGGTGGCTGGCCGTCACGATCGCGCTCTGCATCGCCCGCTTCGCGCTCCCGTTCCTGCTCCTGCTCCCGCGCCGGGCCAAGCGGGACGGCCGGGCGCTGGCGCTCGCGTCGGCCGTGGTCCTCGCCGGCCAGGCGATCGACCTCTACTGGATCATCATGCCGGCCGTCCACCGCGACGGGCCCGTCCTCGGGCCGGCGGAGGCCGGCCCGGCACTGCTGGCAACGGGGCTGGTCCTGCTCTGCGTCGCCCGGTTCCTGGGCCGCCACGCGCCGGTGCCGTTGGGCGACCCCCTGCTGGAGGAATGCCGGAGGTTCCGCCTGTGATCATGATTCGACAGATCGCGACCGCCGCCCTGCTGGCCGCCGGGGCGCAGGCCGGCCCGGTGGGCGTGGAGGAGAAGCTGGGGCAGACCCTCCCCCTCTCCGATCTCGCCTTCGTGGACGAGGACGGGAAGCCGGCGGTCCTGCGCGACCTCGTGGACCGGCCCACGGCGCTCGTCCTCGTCTTCTTCCGTTGCGCGGGGATCTGCACCCCGCTCCTCCAGGAGGTGGCGCGGGTGTCGGAGCTGGCCGACCTGGAGCCCGGCAAGGACTACCGGATCGTCACCGTGAGCTTCGACCCCGGGGACAAGCCCGAACTGGCCCGGCGCCGGAAGGACGCCATCCTCGGCGGCATGAAGCGCCGGCCCTGCCCGCCCGAGGCGTGGCGCTATCTCACCGGCGATGCGGAGGGCATCCGCCGCATCACGGACGCGGTGGGATTCCGGTACGAGGCCGTGGACGGCGGCCAGAGCTTCAACCACCCGGCGGTGGTGACGTTCCTCGACAAGACCGGGAAGGTCGTGCGCTACCTGCACGGCACGCAGATGAACCCCGCGGACTTCGAGCTGGCGGTGGGGGACGCCTCGGCGGGCCGGCCGCGGTCGATCATCCAGACCGTCCGGCAGATGTGCTACGCCTACGAGCCCGACAAGGGGTACGTCTTCAAGGTCAACCGGATCATCTTCGCCGTGACGGTCCTCTTTGCCGCCGGATTCGGGGCCTTCCTGGTCCTGAAGGGCCGGAGGCGGGCGGCGGGAGGGAAGGCGCCATGACGGCACCCGACTACCTGTCCGCGAGCCGCGGGTGGAGGTCCTGGCTCGGCACCACGGACCACAAGCGGATCGGCCTGATGTACCTGGTCCTCGTCCTCGTCTTCTTCCTCTTCGCGGCGGCGCTGGCGGTCATCTTCCGGACCCACCTGATGTTCCAGAAGGCCCAGCTCCTGGGCAACGACGCCTACAACCGCCTGCTCACCCTCCACGGCGTGACGATGATCTTCCTCTTCATCATCCCCGCGATCCCGTCGATCTTCGGGAACTTCTTCCTGCCGATCCTGATCGGGGCGGAGGACGTGGCGTTCCCCCGGCTCAACCTGGCCTCCTGGTACTTCTACCTGGCCGGCGGCCTGCTGGCCCTCGGATCCGTCTCGCTGGGAGGCGTGGACACGGGCTGGACCTTCTACGTCCCCTACAGCATCCAGACCGAGAAGAACGTGCTCCTGCCGATGACGGCGGCGTTCATCCTGGGGTGGTCCTCGATCCTGACCGGGCTCAACTTCATCACCACGATCCACCGCCTCCGGTCGCCGAAGATGGGCTGGTTCAAGATGCCCCTCTTCGCCTGGGCCCTCTACGCCACGGGGTGGGTCCAGATCATCGTGACGCCGGTCATCGGGATCACGCTGGTGCTGGTCCTCATCGAGCGGCTCCTCCACGTGCCCCTCTTCACCGACGTGATCCTCTACCAGCACCTCTTCTGGATCTACTCGCACCCGGCGGTCTACATCATGATCCTGCCGGCCATGGGCGTGGTCTCCGAGATCATCCCGACCTTCAGCCGCAAGACGATCTTCGGCTACAAGTTCATCGCCTTCTCGTCGCTGGCCATCGCCGGCATCGGGTCGCTGGTGTGGGCGCACCACATGTTCACCAGCGGGATGGCGGACGCCGCGCGCGTGGTCTTCTCCCTGCTGACCTACCTGGTCGCGGTCCCGAGCGCGATCAAGGTGTTCAACTGGCTCACCACGATGTACCGCGGATCGATCTCCCTCGCCCCGCCCATGGTCTGGGCGCTCATGTTCATCGTCCTGTTCAGCATCGGGGGCCTGACGGGGCTGATCATCTCGTCGCTGGTGCTGAACGTCCACCTCCACGACACGACGTTCATCGTGGCGCATTTCCACTACACGATGTTCGGCGGCGCCGGCACGATCTTCCTGGCGGCGCTCCACTACTGGTGGCCCAAGATGACGGGGCGGATGTACAGCATGAAGGCCGCGCACGCGGCCGCCGCGATGTTCTTCGTCGGATTCAACCTGACGTACCTGCCGCTCTTCGTCGCCGGCGCGCTGGGCATGCCGCGCCGGTACGCGACCTACCCCCCCCGGTACGCGGTCTGGCACCACCTCTCGACCCTGGGATCGTGGATCCTCTTCGCGGCCCTCGTCGTGGCGCTGACGAACCTCCTGATCGCCTGGAGGCGCGGCCGGCGGGCCGAGGCGAATCCCTGGGGCGGCGCCACGCTCGAATGGCGCACCCCCTCCCCGCCTCCCGTGACCAACTTCGCCGGCGAGCCCGACCTCGCCCGCGGCGCGTACGAGTACCCCGTGGAGGTGGACCGTGGCTGACGCCCCCTCCGCGCACGGGCATCACGATCCCCTCACGGGACGGATCGGGATGTGGCTCTTCCTCTTCTCGGAGGCCCTCCTCTTCGGGGCCCTCTTCATCGTCTACACGGCGGACCTCCAGCTCTTCCGGGATGCCTTCTCCCTGGGCTCGCGCGAGCTGGACCGCCTGCTCGGCGCGGGGAACACGGTCGTCCTCCTCACGAGCAGTCTCACGATGGCCCTGGCCATCGCCGCGCTCGCCCGAGGCGCCGTGAAGCCGTGCCTCGGCCTCCTGGCGGCGACCGTCCTGTGCGGGGCCGCGTTCCTGGGAGTGAAGGCCTTCGAGTGGGGGCACAAGTTCGCCCACGGGGCCTATCCCCACTCGGCCGCCATGCTCCAGCGGCCGGCCGGCGAGCAGACGTTCTACGGGCTGTACTTCGTCATGACCGGCCTGCACGCGCTCCACGTGGCGGCGGGCCTCGGGGCGATCCTCGCCGTCGCCGTCCTCGTGGCCCGGGGCCGCGTGAAGCCCGGCCGGCTCGGGTGGATCGAGAACACGGGCCTCTACTGGCACCTGGTGGACGTCGTCTGGATCTTCCTGTTTCCGCTCTTCTATCTGATCCGATAGCGGAGGACGCCTTGACGCCTCGGGACGCGGAGACGCACGCACGGCCTGGGATCGGGCTCTACGTGGCCGTCTGGGCGGCGCTCGTGGCCCTGACCGGGCTGACGGTGGGCGCGGCCGCCCTGGACCTCAAGCACGTTTCCACGCTCACGGCCGTGGCCATCGCCGTCGTGAAGGCCTCCCTGGTCCTCCTCTACTTCATGCACCTGCGCTACGAGAAGCCCCTGTTCCGCTACATGATCCTGGCCGTCCTGCTGACCTTCGGCGTCTTCTTCGGGCTGATGTTCTTCGATTACGCGTACCGTTAGAAGGAGCCTCGGTGGAGACGTCCGTCCTGACCCGGAACTTCGACCGCGCCTTCCTGTGGATCGGGGGGCTCACGCTCCTGGTCCTCGTGGGCGTGACGGCGGCGGTCGTCTATTTCGCCTTGAAGTACCGCCGCTCGCGGGCGCGCACGACCAGCCAGAGATCGAAGAACACCGCCCTGGAGGTCGCCTGGACCGTGATCCCGACCCTCATCTTCCTGTGGATGTTCTACGTGGGCTACGAGGGATTCCTCACCGTACGCGGCGTCCCCCCCGACGCCATGACCGTCCGCGTGACCGCCCGGAGATGGTCGTGGTCCTTCTCGTACCCCGACACCGGGGTCGAGACCACCGGGGAACTGACCGTCCCCGTCGGCCGCGCCGTGGCGCTGGAGCTCACGTCGCCGGCGGACGAGGTCCTCCACAGCTTCTACCTCCCCGACTTCCGCGAGAAGGAGGACGTCCTCCCCGGGCGGACGACGCGCCTCTGGTTCCAGGCCGACCGCGAGGGGAGCTACGACATCTTCTGCGCGGAATTCTGCGGGAAGGGGCACTCCGAGATGCGCGCCGTGCTCCGGGCCGTCCCGCCCCGCGAGTACGACGCGTGGCTGCGCCGGCAGGCGGAGCGCCGCCTGCGGCCCGTGGACGCCGCCGCGTTCCTGGACCCCTCGCGCCTGCTCAAGGAGGAGGAGTGGAGGAAGGAGGCGGAGGTCCTCTATCGCGTCAACTGCGCCTCCTGCCACGGGGCCGCGGGCGACGGGAGCGGGCTCCCCGGAGAGGCGCGGGATTTCACCCGCCCGGACGGCTGGAAGAAGGGACTCTCGAAGGCGAACATCTACAGGACGCTCGTCAGCGGCATCCCCGGCACGTCCATGCGCGCCTTCCCCAGCCTGTCTCCCTGGGAGCGGACGGAACTGGCCCACCATGTGCGCGCGTACCTGAAGGGCGCCGCCGCGGCGGACTCGCCGGAGGACGCCCGCACCCTCGTCGCGGAGTTCGGGACCGACAAGGTCCAGGCGCCGCGGGTCACGATCCCCATCGAGCGGGCGATGGAGATCCTTTCAGGCGGGAAGTGAGGCGCGCGGCATGCGCACCCTGCTGGAACTGTCCAAGGTCCGGCTCACCGCGATGGTCACCCTCTCCGCGGCGACGGGCTACGTCCTCTTCGCGCGGCGGATCGACGCGGGGATCGTCCTCCCGGCGCTCGGCCTCTTCCTGCTGGCGTCCGGGGCGGCGGCGCTGAACCAGGTGCAGGAGGCCACGATCGACGCGCGGATGCCGCGCACGAGCGGACGCCCCATCCCCTCCGGGCGCATCAGCCGGGCCGGCGCGTTCTACCTCGCGGCCCTGCTCGTCCTGTCGGGGGCGGGCGTCCTGGCGTCCCTGGAGCGGAACGCCCTGGGGGCCCTCGCGGCGGGGGGATTCGCGCTGGCGTGGTACAACGGCGTCTACACGTACCTCAAGCGCGTGACGGCCTTCGCGGCGGTGCCGGGGGCGCTCATCGGCGCCCTTCCCCCCGTGGTGGGCTACGTGGCCGCGGGAGGCGACCCGCTCGATCCGGCGATCGTCCTCGTGGCGGCCTTCTTCTTCGTCTGGCAGGTCCCGCACTTCTGGCTGTTGATGATCTCCTGGGGCGGCCAGTACGAGGCGGCCGGGTTTCCCACGATCGAGAGGACCTTCGAGCGCCCTCAGCTCCGGCGGATCACCTTCATGTGGCTATCGGCCGCGGCGGCGGCGGGGACGGTCCTGCCGCTCCTGGCGCGCGGGAGGATCGCCACGGCGTGGAGCCTCGGGCTGGTGGCGGCCTCCGTCCTGATGGGCGTGGGCGCGGTGGACCTCCTGCGCCCCCGGACGGAGGAGGCGGATCCCTTCCGCCGCGCCTTCTTCCGTATCAACCTCTACGCGCTGGCGGTGATGGCCTGCCTTGCGCTGAACGCCCTCTTCGGCTGACGGCGCGGCCCCATCACGGGGACCCGCCGGCCGTGCCCTCCGGAGGGGCCGGAGGGAAGCCGAACCCTTCCAGGCACTCCTTGGCGTGGGGACACCACTTGGCACAGCCGGGATCCAGCTTGGGGTTGCGGACCTTGCGCTTGCACTTCGGGCAGGCGCGCTCCGGCTCGTCCTTCCAGAGCTCGATGAGGTATCCGCAGCCGGGGCACTTCCGCTCGATGTTGTCCTCGGGCTTCCAGTTGCGCGAATCCTGCCCCGGGCAGCGCGAGGTGTTCACGAAGCATCCCCCCAACGTCCTGGCCCGTTCTTTCAACGCCCGGGACGCCGGGGCCATTCCCCGATTCGGCCGCGGGGCGGCGCCCTCATCGCACGTGCCTGGCCAGGGCGGCGGCCATGGCGCGGATGTGATCGGGCGTCGATCCGCAGCAGCCGCCCATGAAGCGCACGCCGGCGCCGAGCAGAGGCTCGACGGCGGCGGCGAAGGCCTCCGGCGCGGCCTTGTAGACGGTCCTCCCGTCCGGCCCGACCTCCGGCCGGCCGGCGTTGCCCTTGATCCAGATCGGGAGGTCCTTGGCGCACGCGGCAAAGCGCCTGGCCAGGGGGACGTACGCCTCGATGCCGAGGCCGCAGTTGGCGCCCACGAAGCCGGCCCCCTCGGCCCGGGCCATCTCGCAGGCCTGCTCGATGGTGGCGCCCATCATCGTCCGGTCCTTGTCCCTGCCGGAGTCGAAGGTGAACGTGATCCCCGCCGGCAGGGCGCAGGCCCTGAGGCACCCGCGGAGCGCCGCCCGGGCTTCCTCGATGTCCGTCAGGGTCTCGACGCAGAGGGCGTCCGCCCCGCCCGCGGCGAGGGCCGCGGCCTGCTCCGCGAAGGCCTCCTCGGCCGCCGCGGGATCGATCTCGCCCGCGGAGACCAGCTTCCCGGTGGGCCCCAGCGAGGCGAAGACGTAGGCCTTCCCTTCGGCGGCCCGCCGGGAGATCTCCGCTCCGGCGCGGTTGATCTCCGCCGCGCGGCCGGCCGCGCCGTGCCCCTCCAGCACCACCCGGTTGGCCGAGAAGGTGTTGGTCAGGATGATCCGCGCCCCCGCCTCCACGTAGGACCTGGCCACCTTCAGCACCTTATCCGGGGCGGAGACGTTCCAGGAGTCCTTGAGCTCGCCCGGCGTCCCGCCCAGTTTCATGAGCTCCGTGCCCCACGCGCCGTCCGTGCAGAGCGGCGGGAGGGCCTTGAGGCTTTCGCGGGTCCGCCTCACTCCCGCGTCGCACTCCCTGTCCTCACCCTCACCATGGTCACCGGGGGCGCTGGCGCCGGAAGCGCACCCGCCCGCAACGCGGACAGCGCCACTTCTCCTGCTTGTGCGGCCGGTGCCGCCCCACCGCCATCTTCACTCCGCATCGCGTGCAGGTCATGGCCTCTTCTCTCGTCGCGCCATGATTGTAGATTCGATCGGCGGCGAGGATAAGAGGTATCCGGCGGGAGCGGCCGACAAAACGGACGGTCCATTTTGTCGTGCCGGAGGGGAATCTCACCTCCACGACAGGCCCTCCGGCAGGCGGTTGAGGTTGACGCCGCCGCGCCGCGTCACGACTACGGCGTCCTCGAGGCGCACCCCTCCCAGGCCGCGGCGGTAGAGGCCGGGCTCGACCGTGACGACGTCGCCCTCCACCAGGGCCGGCCCGCGGACGGCCAGGAGCGGGGGCCCGTGGGCCTCGAGCCCGGCCCCGCGGCCCCGACCGGCGGCACCTCGGACGGCTGCGCTGCCG
>CAYNDR010000138.1:324-6157 GCA_964395295.1 uncultured Planctomycetales bacterium | reverse complement strand
CCAGGAGCGGGGGCTCGTGGACATCGCGCCCGACCCCGTGGCCCGTCCCGTGGGTCAAGGCGCAGGAGGACGCGGGGCCGCGGCCGCCGGGGCGCCCGACCGAGAAGCCCCTCCCCATGATGACCCCCCGCACCGCCTCGTGGACGGCCTCGCCGGTGACGCCGGCGCGGATGGCCGCGACGGCCGCCGCCTTCGCCTCGCGCACCGCCGCGTGCATCCGGGCAACCTCGCCGGGGACCGCCCCGTGGACGACCGTCCGCGTGCAGTCCCCGTTGTACCCGGTCTCCCGGCTGCGGGGGAAGATGTCCACGATCACCGGCTCCCCCGTCCTCAATCCCCCCGAACCCAGGTCGTGGCAGTCCGCCCCGCGGGGCCCGCCGGCGACGATCGAGGGTGGATTGGCGAATCCCCGGTCGAGGAGCCACCGGTCCACCCCGGCGCGGACCCGCTCCGAGGTCAGCCTCGCCCCGCCCGCGAACAGCGCCCCCCCGCGGCGCGCCTCCGCCGAGGCGATCATCTCGCACGCCATCCGGACCGCCCCCTCCGTGGCGCCCTGCGCGCGCCGCAGGGCGTCGATCTCCCGCGCGCCCTTCCGCCGCCGCTCCAGGACGCCCATGTCCGGGTCGCACGCGACGTCGATCCCCGCCCGCCGGATCAGCTCCGCGAAGAAGAGCGGCAGGGACCGGTCGGCGACCACGCGCTTCACGCCCGCCCTGCGGAGGCACTCCGCCGCGGCCTGTGCCGTGGCGGTCTCCCGGTCGCCGGAAAGGCCCCCCGGCGGCGCGTAATCCGCGGGACACGCCACCCGGTCGGCCCGGGCCCGCCGGCGCGCGCGCGCCATCTCGATGTCCCGCAGGATGAGGACGGACTCCCGGCCCTTCCGGCCTCCCGGCAGATCCACCAGGGCCACGGGGTCTCCCGCCATGAAGCGGATCCGCCAGTACAGGGCGCTGTTGACGGCGGGGACGCCCGCCATGATCGCGGCACGCCCGCCGCCGCGCGAACGGGGCTCGGCCATGGTCCCTCCTTCCCGAACCGACGCGGGATTCCAGTATAGCGCCGGACCACGCCGGCGTCAGCCCCGGGCCCGCGCCGCGTTCAGGATCCGGCCATTCTTCCTCCGTCCCCTCCGTCCCCTCCGTGGACTCCGTGTTTGAATATTCTCCGTGATTTCCGTTTCCTCCGCGATCCCGCCCCCTCCGATTTGACTAACGTCGGATTCCGCAATCCCAGTATAATCGGAATCGTACGACCTGCGATCTGCGATTCCGAGAGGAATGGGAGGGACCAACCGATGATCCGGATACCCGCGGCCAGGGCATTCCTCCTGGCGGGCCTGCTGTCCGCCGCGGCGGCCTGCGACGCGCAATCCGTCTCTCTGCTGAACCTGGAGCTGGACGTCGACAACACCGGCTACTCGGAGGAGTCTTTCTCGATCGTCAGCGACATGAACGTGGCCTACCAGATCAGGGTGATCCAGGGCAACACGGTCGACGTGAGGCTGGGCTCCAAGGACGACCCCACCTCGTTCAAGCCGGCCTTCTCGGGCGACCAGCTGAGGGAACGCTCCGCGAACGCGATCCTGGAGAAGGGCGCCTACTCCCTGCGCGTCCGCGAAAGCACTCCCAAGGAGTCGGGCGTCAAGAAGGCCACGGTGAAGATCACCCTCAAGGGCGCCCCCAGCCGGGCCCTCCGGAGGAGGTAGGGGCGGTTCCCTGCCGGGATCCCGCCTCGGTCCGGGCCGTGAACGCCACCGCGTTCCGGCCGCTCGCGCACAGCCGATAAAGGCGCACGTCCCCCGCCTCGGAGGGCAGTGGATCGGCGAACGGGATCCGGACGTTCCGCGTCCGGGCCAGGGGACCGGCGGGGACGGCCTCGGACGCGGCGGCGAACGGCCTTGTCATGAAGTCCTCCTCAGGGCGCCGGCCTCTTCCAGACGCGCAGGTTCCGCACGATCGGCGGACCGCCGAAGTTGCTCAAGGCCACGGTCCTCAGGCGCTTCTCCGCGAGCGGATAGGAGACCTCCGTATCGAGGCGCAGATCCCGGTCCACCCAGACGCGGATCCGCCGCCCGATCTTCTCCGCGCGCAGGACCCGGTCCCGGTCGAACGAGATCGTGCGCGCGTCCTGGGCCAGCACGGCCAGCGCCGCCGGGTAGATGCTGTCCACGGCGATCCCGCTCTCGCCCTCGTGCGCGACGAAGATGACGCGGTATCCCTCGAAGCTGTCGCCGCCGACCGCCATGCCGAGGGTCCACGGGGCGCCCCCGGCGATCGTGGCCTCGACCACGGCGTCGTCCCCGACCTCCTCCTTCAGGCGCGCCACGATGAGCCCGTACTTCGAGGCGTCCTGCGGGTGCAGGACGAACTTCAGGCCGCCCTCCTCCAGGCGCGCGCGGTCGGGCGCCGTCACGACCTTCCGGTCGGGCGTGTGGAGGACCGTGGTGCTGCAGAACACCGTCTCCAGCGATGCGGGCAGGGCCGTCAGCGAGGAGAAATCGAAGTCGCACACCGGCTCCCACGCCCGGAGGCCCCGCGAGTCGGCCGTCGAGAGGCCGCCGTCCCGCACCTCCACGGCCTGACCGCCCGCGGTGAAGCGCACCTGGCCCTGGATCGTGCGGAGGCGCGTCTCCGCCCGCGTCGCGGCGAGTTCGAACGACGTCCCGATCACCGCGGCCTGGGCGTGCGGGGTGGCGACGACGAAGGACCGGCCGGGCGCCTGCGGCGCGGCGTCGCATCGGAGGACCCCGGCCTTCAGCTCGGCGCGCCTGGGCGCGAACCGCGCCTCGGTGTCGGCGTAGAGGCGGACGTTCGTCCCGTCCCCGTATCGGACGCCGGCCTGGCCGTCCGCCCCGGTCTGGACGCCGTCGCCATCGAGCATGTCCATGCCGGGCCGCGCCTCGAGGCGTTCCCCCCGGCGCAGGAGCTGGACCCGGCCCCGCGCCTCCGCGACCGAGGCATCGAGGGGCGCGGGGGCGCCGCCGATCCACCACAGGGCGACGGCGCCGGAGACGACGAGCAGGATCGCCGCGGCCGCGATCGGGAGCCAGCGCCGGGGGGACGCGGGACGGACCCGGTCGAGGACCGCGCGGACGAAGCCCGACGACCTTCCCCTCTCCGGGCTCAGGCGCATGAGGACTTCGTTGACGAAGGCCTCGCCCCCGCGGCCGGCGTGCCGCCAGGCCAGGGCACGCTCGACCCGCGTGAGCTCCGCCAGCGCGCGGGCCGCCTCCGGGTCGCGCCGGCACCGCTCCAGGAGTCGGCCGACGCCGGCCTCGGCCAGCTCTCCGGCGAAATAGCCCCGCAGGAGGCCGGACAGTTCCGGGTCGATCATGGTTTCGACTCCGCCATCCGCCGCTCGATGCAGTCGCGCAGGGCCAGGCGGAGCCGGTGCAGCCACATGGTGACCGCCGAATGCTTCTTCCGGAGGCGGCCGCACACGTCCCCGAGCGGGAGGGACTCGCCGTACCGGAGCCGGAGCAGGTCCCGCGAGCCGGAGTCCAGCTTCTCCAGGCAACCCTCCATCGCGCCCAGGAGGCCCTCTTCCCCGCCCCCGGCGTGCGCCCGGTCGATCCCCTGGTCGGCGACGGCCTGGAGTTCCACCAGGTGACCGATGGCGGCGGGGCGGTATTTCCGGCGGTGGTTCAGGAGGAGGTTGTGGGCAATGCCGCGGAGCCAGGGGCCGAACGGCCGGGCGGGATCGAACTCCGCGAGCTTCCCGTGGGCGACGATGAAGACCTCCTGCGCCAGATCCTCGGCGTCGTTGGGGCTGTCCAGGCGCACCGCGAGGCAGGCCAGCACCGCCCGCTGGTGGAGCCGCACCAGCCGGGCGAAGGCTTCCAGGGAGCCTCCGCGGGCTTCGCGGACCAGATCCGATTCGTTCTCGTCGGGCAAGGTTTCTGGGCCTCTATTTCCCAGTTGTGCCGGACCTCCCCTCCTGACACGGAAAACGTTACGGGGCCGCGGCGTCGCCCCCCTCCAAGAGGATATCCTCATTCCGGCAAATTGCATTGAAGGCATTGGGCATTAGACAATTGGCCATGGCGGTTCCTCCCTCCGTGCCCTCCCCCCAGGGCAGGGTGAGGGTGGGGGAGTGCGCTTGGCTATCGCCTATTGTCTATCGCACCTGGCCATAACCAGGGGCTTGCCTTGGAATCAATGACCGTGAGCACTTGGCCCCTCCAACGGCTATGATCCCCTCCGCGGATCCTCCTTCCTTGACAATCCCCCGCCCCGTTCGTCCAATCATGCGGAATCGACTCAGCCCATGAATCCTCAAGACGAATCCGCGTGGCGCGCCGGGCGGCGGCTCATGATGCTCGACCGGGGCGTCCTCCAGCTCAACGCCGGCACCCTCTCCCCCACGCCGAAACCGGTCTTCGACGCCGTCGTCCGGCTCCGGCGCCTCCAGGCGGAGGGCCCCACCGACTTCCTCTCCAGGCGCACGCCGGTCCTGATCCAGCGCTCCCGCTCCGCGCTGGCCGCGTTCCTCCGCGTCGATCCCGCCGACCTCCTGCTGATCCCCAACGTCACCCTCGCGATCAACGTCGTCGCCGCCTCGGTCCCGCTCCGCCGCGGCGACGAGATCCTCACCACCGACCACGAGTACGGCGCCATGGTCAAGTGCTGGCGGCGCCGGGCCCGCTCGGCCGGGGCGAGGATCCGCAGGGTCCGGCTCCCTTATGATACGGAGGATCCGAAGGCGATCGTCGACGCCTTCCGCCGGGCGATCGGCCGGAGGACCCGCGTCCTCTTCTTCAGCCACGTGACGAGCACGACGGGCCTCGTCCTCCCGGCCGCCGCGGTGTGCGCCATGGCGAGGCGGCGCGGCGTCCTCACCGTCGTCGATGGCGCCCATGCCCCCGGCATGGTCCCCGTGGACCTGCAGCGGATCGGGGCCGACTTCTACGGGGCCAACGGCCACAAGTGGCTCATGGCGCCCGCGGGCTGCGGCTTCCTCCACGTCCGGCGGGAACGCAAGCCGCTCCTCCGGCCGATCATCACGAGCTGGGGCTGGGGATATCCTCCGGGCCGGCGCGAGGAGGACAGCCTTTCGGGCGGAACGTTCTGGCAGCGTGACTTCGAATTCCACGGCGTGGCCGACCGCACCCCCCAGATGGTCCTGCCGGAGGTCTTCGAGTTCCGCCGTGGCCTGGGCGGCGAGGCCGCGATCGGCCGGCGGGTCCGCGCGCTCTCCGACCACGCCCGCGCGCGCCTGTCGCGCCTCGGGCTGGCCCCGGCGACGCCCGAGAATCCCTCCCTCCGAGGCGCCATGAACGCCTTCGAGGTCCCCGCGCGCCTCCGCAAGACCCTGCGCGACCGGCTCTGGAAGAGGCACCGGATCGAGATCCCCGTCACCTCCGCCGCCGGGAAGCATTTCCTGCGGGTGTCGGCCGCGTGGTTCAATACGCGCAAGGAGATCGACCGGCTGGCGGAGGCCATCGCGCCCCTCCTGCGGGAAGCGTGACGATTTGTGGAACCGCTCCGGTCCGCCCCGCGTCCAAGGCACATAACGAAATATCGCGGGGAACCCCCGCCTTGGACTATTATTCAGGGTGAAGCCCTTCTGATGGAAAGGACGCGCTCATGAACCGTCCCCGATCCCTCGTCCTCTTCGGGACCTTCGTCCTGGCCTGCTGGTTCCTGCTCGACGCCCTGGGCGAGGCCCTCCGCCCCGCCGACCGCGAGCGGGCCAAGAAGCTCATGCGCGACGGGAACTACAAGGAGGCGTACAACGAGTACTCCGCCCTCGTGCTCGACCCGCAGGACGACCCCAAGGAGGCGGGCGGGGACCTGCAGAACGCCATCCAGTGCCTGCGCAGCCTCAACCGGAA
>CAYNDR010000138.1:0-314 GCA_964395295.1 uncultured Planctomycetales bacterium | reverse complement strand
TCGTTCGCGGTGTCGCTTGCGGGGATGAAGGCGCGCCCCACCGACGAGGCCGACGCCTTCCGTGAAAAGGCGATCGCGATCCACGCGAATAACTGGAGGCTCCTCCACGCCGCGGCCCAGAGCTTCCTGCATGGAGACCACTACGGCTACATGATCGCCGGCGAGTTCAAGCGCGGCCACCACAGGGGCGGCGGGAAGGTCGCCAATCCCTACAACCGCGACCGCGTCCGCGCCCTCCAGCTCTGCGCCCAGGCCATGCCCTTCGCCGACCAGGACGCCGACAAGACGGCCGCGGCCCAGTTCTACCTCGACTT
>CAYNDR010000137.1:11270-15554 GCA_964395295.1 uncultured Planctomycetales bacterium | reverse complement strand
CCGCCCCCTTGAAGCGCGCCAGACAGCGCTTCATGTGCACCATGGAATAGAAGTCCTTCCAGGCCCGGTGGTAGGCCCGCTCCAGGTCTTCCCGCGCCATCCGGGGATGGCCGGACGCCGAGTGGAAGCTGTCATACCGGTTCAGGTCGGCGTCCAGCCGCGCGCCGCTCTCGACGGCGCGGGCGTGGTCGAGGGAGCCCGGCAGGGGCGTCAGCAGGAAGAAGGAGGCGAGGTCCGGGCGGATCTCGTCGCGCAGGCGGCGCACGTCCTCCTCGATGGACGCGGGCGTATCCTCCGGAAAACCCAGGATGTATCCGCATTTCGTGATGATGCCCCGGTCGTGCCAGGTCCCGATCATGTCCCGGTAGTCCGCCGCGTTGTTCTGGCGCTTGCCGCCGGCCGCGAGGTTGGCGGGATTGACGGACTCCAGGCCGATGAAGACCTGCACACAGCCGGCGGCCGCGGCCTTCTCCACGAAGCCCGGGATCCGCGCGGCGAGCGTGTCCACCTGCATCACGAAGGTAAGGTCGAGGCCCTGCCGCCGCAGGCCCGCCAGTCCGCCGAGGAGGCCCTCCCAATCCGGATGCCTCGAGAAGTTGTCGTCGGTGAAGAAGTAGAACCGGGTGCCCTGCGGGTACTGCCGCCGCAGGGCGGCCAGGATGTTCAGGGGCGAACGCCAGCGCATCACGCGGCCCTGCACCCGGACGATGGTGCAGAAGGAGCAGTCGAACGGGCATCCGCGGCCGGCGTCGAGGGTCCCCGTGTCCGGCTGTGCGAACCGGCGGAGGTAGCCGCGGTCCGCGACGGGGATCGGCTTGTCGAGGAGATCCGGCTTGTTGTCCATCCGGTCGACCATCGGAGGGAGCGTGCCGTCGATGATCCCGCGCAGAAGTTCGCCCCAGCATTCGTCCGCCTCCCCGCGGAAAAGGTGCACGCCGAGGTCCATCATCTCCCGGAGCTCCGGCGCGGTCCCCCTCAGGATCGCGTTGGCCCCGGAGACGTGGAACCCGCCGATCATCACCTCCAGGCCCTCCCGCCGGAATCGCCGGGCCAGGTCCTGGGCGCGGGGATACTGGTTGGTCTGCACGCCGCACAGGGCGATGAGCACCCGGGTGCCCCGGCGCCGGGAATCCCGGCGGATCCGGTGATGGGGGATGGGCTGGACCGTCTCGTCGACGAGGGTCGTGTCCACCCGCACGCGGCCCAACTGCCCCTCCCGCTCGGCTTCCCGCGTCAGGCCGTACAGGGTCGCCAGCGTGTTGCTGGGGATCACGGCCCGGAAATGGCGCACGGGGTAGCCTTCGTCGTCGTACCGGGAAGGCCGGATCAGGTAGAGCGCCAGCCGCTGGACGGGGGCCGTGGAGGCGTTCACGGGCGGCCGGCCCCGACGACGTCGTCCATGTCCCTGGCTCCCTCTAGGCAAGATCGAAGAGGAGGATCTCCGAGGCTTCCTGGGCGGTGAAGGAGACCGCCGCCTCGCCGGCCAGGCCGGCCCCATCCCCCGCCAGAAGGGACTGATCGGCCAGGAGGATCCGGCCGTCCACCACGTGCAGCCAGGCGCCCCGGCCCGCCCCCAGTTCGTGGATCAGATGGTTCCCGACCTGGACGATCGAGGAAAATATCCGCATGTCCTGGTGGATGCGGAGCGAAGCCTTCCTCCCGTCCGGGGAGGCGACGAGCCGGAGGAGCCCCATCCGCTCCGCCACGGGAAAGAGCCTCTGCTCGTGGACAGGCTCGTGGCCGTTGTGGTCGGAGGCGATCCAGCCTTGGAAGACGTGCGCCCGATCCGAAAAGGACTTGTTGATCGCGCTGTGCCGGGTTCCGCGGAGGGCGATCCTCCGCTGGAATTCCCCCGTCCTCAGGAGGCCGGCCCTTCCCCCCCCCTCCTTCTGGATGAGGGCGCCCTTCCGGACATAGGTGACCACTTCGATGTCCTTGTGGGCGTGGATCTGGAAGCCCGTCCCCGGCGCCAGGCCCTCCTCGTTGAACGATTCCAGGGCGCGGAATCCCCTGCAAAGGACATCAGCGGAATTCCCGGGATCGAACGTCATCCACGTCTCCTGCTTCCCCTGCGTTGTGTGTCGACGATCTCCCGACCGCCGCAATGTGATCATCTTCCGGCGCCTGATCTGCCCCCGTGGACCGATTCGCCCATCCGTACGCATCCGTCCGGCCGTACTGGGTCAGTCCGAGCAAAGAAGGGGCCAGGGCGCGGCCGTTGCCGCGTCTTGAGAGATTGACGACCGCCTTTGGCCCCCGCGCGACCCCAAGAGAGCCGGAATTCCGCGTAAGCCCCCGGAATCGATGCGGAAGGACGACCTTTCCGGATTCGAATCGCCGGCGGGCATGCGTTCAGTCCATTGCCTGTTGACCAACGCCTGAACACCCCAGGGCGCATACGGAGGATCACCTTGATCGTGATGAGGGATCATTATGATCGTGGCGCGACAGGATGCGGGAGCCCCCGTATCGTGCGTCCCCCGAGGGCCTTGCGGGGCTCGGCGGATTCCCGGCCGGGCGGATCCGGCCGGCGCGAATCATTATGATCGCGCGCCGGCCCCCGAGGTTCCCTCCGTTATATCCACGTTGAACCCGCAATATTGGTAAAATGGGGCCCGTTCATTCCGAGGTGAGACGTGCGTGTCGAGGAACTCGACCTGAAGGAACTCCTGGAATTCGATCCCGGAGGGGGGCTCGTCCGTTTCGCCGGCCAGAGGGCGCTCATCTTCGACGCCGTGGCCCAGGGACTTCTCCGGAAGGAACTCATCGACACCTTCGGGGTGAGGGTGGCCCGGGGCATCCTGAGCCGGTTCGGCTACGTCCACGGAAGGCGCATGGCCGAGGCGATGCGCTCCCAGTTCAAATGGGACAGCGACGAGGACTGGCGCAGGGCGGGCGCCAGGATCTACTCCCTCCAGGGGCTCTTCATGCTGGATCCCGGCAGTCCCGCCTCCTTCGCCCCCGAGGGCGGGACCTGGCGCGTCTCCTACGAGGCGGAACAGCATCTCCTGCACCTCGGCCGCGCCGAATATCCCGTGTGCTGGACCCTGTGCGGCCTGGCCAGCGGCTACCTGAGCGTCGCCGCGGCCAAGGAGGTGTATGCGATCGAGGACCGGTGCATGGGCAAGGGAGACACGGCCTGCCATGTCACGGTCAAGTCCGCGGAGGAATGGGGCCTTGAGGTCGACGATCAGCTGTCCTTCTTCAGGCGCGAAGGGATCGACGCCGCGCTGAAGGAGGTCGCCGACGCGCTCAAGAGGACCGAGCGCCTGCTCCGCGAGCGGACGCGGCGGCTGGCCCGGGTCGCCAGCATCGAGGAGGACCCCTCGGGCATCGTGGCGCGGAGCCCGGAGATGCGCCGTGTCGTCGACATGGCCCGGACGATCGCCAAGGTGGACTCCACGGTGCTCATCACGGGCGAAAGCGGCACGGGGAAGGAACGCATCGCTCGCTTCGTGCACGACAGCTCCGCGTGCGCGGACGGCCCGTTCATCGGCGTGAACTGCGGCGCGGTCAGCGAGTCCCTCCTGGAAAGCGAGCTCTTCGGGCACTCCCGGGGGGCCTTCACGGGCGCCACGGCGGACCGCCCGGGGCTCTTCGAGGCGGCGAACGGCGGGACCCTCTTCCTCGACGAGGTGGGCGAGATCCCCCTGCCCATGCAGGTGAAGCTCCTCAGGGCGCTCCAGGAACGGGAGGTGCGGCGCGTCGGCGAAAACAAGAGCCGTCCGATCAACGTGCGCATCGTGACCGCGACCAACAAGGATCTCGCCCAGGAAGCGGCCTCCAAGCAGTTCCGGCAGGACCTTTATTACCGCCTGAAGGTGGTCGAGCTGACGGTCCCGCCGCTCCGCCAGCGGAGGGAGGACATCCTCCCGCTGGCGCGGATCCTCCTCGCGGAGGCGGCGCTCCACATGAAGCGGCCGGTCGAAGGCCTATCCGCCCAGGCGGCCGACCAGCTCCTGAGCTATTCCTGGCCCGGCAACGTGCGCGAACTGGCGAACGTCATGGAACGCGCCGTCGCCGTGGCGAAGACGAACCGCATCGACCTGGGGGA
The DNA here is from genome assembly GCA_964395295.1 of uncultured Planctomycetales bacterium. Lineage (GTDB taxonomy): Bacteria > Planctomycetota > MHYJ01 > MHYJ01 > JACPRB01 > CAYNDR01. The sequence continues at coordinate 11,500 of CAYNDR010000137.1, read as the reverse complement.
CCTCCCCCCCGAGGTGCGCCTGGCGCTCCCGCCCCCTGACGCCGGGGGAGCGATCCGCCGTCTCGACGAGGTGGAAAAGAACTACATCCTCGCCACCCTCGAGGCCAAAGGGGGGAACCGGAGCCAGGCGGCGATTTCGCTCGGGATCGGCGTGGCGACGCTCCACCGGAAGCTGAGGTCCTACAAGAAAGGCCCGTCGAAGCCGCGTCCCCCGAGTTCCGGCGAGCGGA
>CAYNDR010000137.1:4899-11178 GCA_964395295.1 uncultured Planctomycetales bacterium | reverse complement strand
GGGCACGCATCTTACAACGGCGCCGCGGCAGATGCAACTTCCCGCCCCCGCCGTTCAACGATCGTGGAGATTGAAGCCTCCGCGGGATTCTGATAGGGTGTGGGCCTGTCCCGAGCGGGAGACCCCGGAAGATCCGTTTGGAGCCGCAACGACCATGAAAAACCTCACGCGCCGGCAGTTCCTCCACGGCGCCTCGGCCGCCGCCGGGGCCCTCGCCGCCTGCCCCATCCCCGCCGTCCACGGCCAGGCCGGCGCCGAGATCAAGATCGGCGTCATCGGCTGCGGCGGCCGCGGCACCGGCGCCGTCCTCGACGCCGTGGGCGCCGCCACCAAGGTCATATACCCCCAGTCCGGCTTCCACACCGAGGACGCCGCCCAGGGCGCCACCGCCTCCAAGAAGGACATCAAGATCGTGGCCCTCGCCGACCTCTTCAAGGACCGCCTGTCCCGCTGCAAGCTCCAGCTCGACAAGATCGGCCACGCCATCCCCGAGGAGATGTGCTTCACCGGGATCGACGCCTACAAACAGCTCCTGGCCGTCAAGGAGATCAACTACGTCATCTGCGCCACCTCTCCCCATTTCCGCCCCGAACACGTGAAGGCCGCCGTGGAGGCCGGCAAGAACGTCTTCATGGAGAAGCCCGGCGCGGTGGACGCCCCCGGCGTGAAGACGATCATGGAGGCCGGGGAGATCGCCAAGCAGAAAAAGCTGGGCATCGCCGCCGGCACCCAGCGGCGCCACCAGTTCGACTACCAGGAGACCATCAAGCGCGTCCAGGACGGCGCGATCGGCGAGATCGTCTACGCCCGCTGCTACTGGAACGGCGGGGAAATCTGGGTCATCGACCGCCGCCCCGACATGAGCGACCTGGAGTGGCAGTTCCGCAACTGGAATTACTTCACGTGGCTCTCCGGCGACCACTACGTCGAACAGCACGTCCACAACCTGGACATCATGAACTGGGTCCTCGGCGGCCACCCCCTCCGCGCCGTGGCCGCGGTGGGCGGCCGCCAGGTCCGCACGAAGGACGTCCATGGCCACATCTTCGACCACTTCGCCGTGGAGTTCGAATACCCCAACGGCGTGCGCATGTTCAGCCAGGCCCGCCAGATCAACGGCTGCGACGGCAAGGTCGAGGAGGCCGTGGTGGGCACCCTGGGCGAGAGCAACTGCGCCAACTGGATCCGCCAGAAGAAGGGCGAAAGCTGGAGCTACAAGGGCAAGCGTACCAACGCCTACCAGCAGGAGCACGAGAACCTCATCGCCAGCATCCGCGCCGGGAAGCCCATCAACGAAGCCCAGAACGTGGCCGAGAGCACGATGACCGGCATCCTCGGCCGCGAGGCGGCCTACAGCGGCAAGACGATAGAGTGGGACAAGGCCCTGGCCTCCACCCGGAAGCTCGGCCCCGAGAAGTACGACTTCAACCAGCCCCTGGCCGTCCCGGAGGTGGCCAAGCCCGGGCAGTATAAGCTCCTGTAGAGAAACCGGGGTCGGCGCGGCGGCGACGCCGCGCCGCCCTTCTCCCATGGTCCGCACGCTCGCCTTCACCGTCCGCACCCGCGGCCACACGGACGTCGTGGACATCACCCGCCAGGTCGCCTCCGCCGTCCAGGGGAACGGCGTGGCCACGGTCTTCGTCTCCGGCTCGACCGCCGGCCTCACCACGATCGAGAACGAGCCGGGCCTCCTGGAGGACCTCCGGGAGGCGTTCGAGAGGATCGCCCCCGAGGGCCGGCGCTACCGCCACTCCGAGACCGCGGGCGACGACAACGGCGTCTCCCACGTCCGCGCGGCGATGCTGGGCCCCTCCCTCTCCGTGCCGTTCTCCGAGGGGCGCCTCCTGCTGGGGACGTGGCAGCAGATCGTCCTGGTGGACTTCGACACGCGCCCCCGGACCCGCGAGATCACCGTTCAGGTGCTGGGCGAATGAGGTTCACCCCCGCGGCCCGGAGCGGGCGGGCGCGCGCCGGCCGGATCGAGACGGAGCACGGCGCGTTCGACACCCCCGCCTTCATGCCCTGCGCCACGAAGGGCGCCGTCAAGGGCCTTGAGCCGCGCGACCTCCGCGCCGCGGGGATCGAGGTCCTCCTCGCCAACACCTACCACCTGGAGCTCCGGCCGGGGTCGGAGGCCGTGGCGCGGTTGGGGGGGCTCCACCGCTTCATGGGCTGGGACGGCCCCATCCTGACCGACAGCGGCGGCTACCAGGTCTGGAGCCTCGCCGCGCGCCGCACCATCGCCGACGAGGGCGTCACCTTCCAGTCGCACCTGGACGGGACGACGCACCTGTTCACCCCGGAGCGCGTGGTCGAGATCCAGGAGCGTCTCGGGAGCGACATCCTCATGCCCCTCGACGAGCCGATCCCCTACCCCCCGGACCCCCGGGCCGCGCGCGCGGCGCTCGACCGCACCCACGCCTGGTGGCGCCGGAGCCGCGCCTCCTGCGGCGCCCTCTTCGGGATCCTCCAGGGGAGCGTGGTCCCCGAGCTCCGGCGCGAGGCGGCCGAGACGATCGCGGCCTCCGACCCGCCCGGCTTCGCCCTGGGGGGCTTCTCGATGGGAGAGCCCCCGGAGGAGATGTACGCGACGGTGGACGCCACCTGCGCGATCCTCCCCGAGGACAAGCCGCGCTACCTCATGGGCGTGGGGATGCCCGAGGACATCCTCGCCGCCGTCCGCTCGGGCGTGGACCTCTTCGACTGCGTCCTGCCCACCCGCCTCGGCCGGAACGGCTGGGCCTTCACCGGGGAGGGGCTCCTCAAGGTCCGCAACGCCCGCTACGCCCCGGACGACCGGCCGCTCGATCCCTCCTGCGAGGGCCCCTGCTGCCGGGGATACTCCCGCGCGTACCTGCGCCACTGCTTCAACGTCAAGGAGATGCTGGGGCCGCGGCTCCTGTCCCTCCACAACGTCCATTACTATGGTAAACTGATGGGGAGGATTCGCGCGGCGATCCGGGACGGATCGCTGGGCGCGTTCGAGCCTTGGAAGAATCGTCGTTCCCCCTGAAGCCGGTCGCCGGCGTGCTGATCCTGATCGCCGCCCTCGGGGGCGGGATTTACTGGTTCTTCACCCTGCCCGTCCCGTTCACCGGCCCGGAAGGCTACGAGGTCTCCGTCCCCCACGGGTGGGAAATCAAGCCGCACGAGGGCGGCATGACCGCCGGGGGGCTCGTGGACGAGAAGCACTACGGGTCGGCCTCCGTCTCGTTCCACCCGACCGCCGGAGGGGGCCGTCCGATGTGGCCCGAGGCGGCGCTCTATCTCGTCGGGATCCGCACCGAGTGGCACAAGACGGACACGATCGACGGGCGGCCGGCCGTGGTCATGACGTACAAGGACGGCTCCACGGCGCACCTGGCCGCGGTGGTGGACCGCGGGGACGGCCTGATCTTCTTCAGGATCGGATGCCCCCCGGAGGTCTTCGAGCCCAACCGCTCCCTCTTCGAGCGCATGGCAAGGAGGATCGTATGCGGAAAGCCCTAGCGGGGCTCCTGGTGCTGGCGTCATGCTCGTCCTTCCGCGAGGGCACCGACCAGTACCACGACGGGATGGCCGAGATCCGTCAGAACCCCGGCCGGGCCCTGAAGCATTTCTCCCGGGCCGACCGGCTTCTCGCGGAGTCCATGAAGGAAGAGTACCTGGACGTCCCCGAGACCGTGACCGCCGCGGCCATCCGGATCCGGTCGCTCGGGGAGCGTGACCGCGACGGTGCGGGGTCGGCCCTGCTGGCGGCGAGGATCCCGGGCTACCTGCCCGAGGCCCGCTACGAGGGGGACCTCGTGGGGCTGGCCCTGGTGAAGGCCTATCACCTGGACCCCGAGCGCGGCTACGCCCAGCTGATCCTGGCGGAGCCGTGGGCGCGCACGGAGCGCTCGATCCTGCACCTGGCCTGGCAGGAGGCCCGCCTCCTGAGGAGCCTGGGGACTCCGAAGGCCAAGGCCGAGGCCCTCAGGATCTGCGGCCAGCATGCGGGCAAGCTGGACTTCGACGCGATGAAGAAGGAGCTGTCCGGTCCCTAGAACGTCCAACGGTCCTTATTCACCACGAAGGACACCAAGCGCCACAGCGCGGCCGAGCCGCAACCAAAAGGGCTGTTGCGGCAGTTGCCGCGCATTGAGTGATTGCCCCCCCGCGCACGGAAGGGGGACGCGAATCCACGCCAGTCATTGGAATCACCGGAGATGGGCCGCCTTAGTAGTACAAAGAGCAAAAGGATAGATGTATGCGTTCAGCCCCTGGTTGTGGCCAGAATCGAGAATCAAGAATCGAGAATGGATTTCCCCCCGTAGCCCCCCCGGGGGGCAGGGGGGACTGCCCCTTGATTCTCGATTCTCCATTCTTGATTCTCTGATACGGCTGAACGGTTGCGGATAGATCATCCCCTCTTCCCCCCCCCCGGGGGGGGTGAGGGGGGAATCCCTTTCCAGGATTTTTTTGCGGGTTCTTTGTGCACTTTGTGTCTTTGTGGTGAATAGGGCCGGGATGTTCAGAAGGGATCGGAGGTAACGGTGGTCTCCTCGTAGGAGTCCCGGGCGATCTCGCTCAGGAAGCGGCTGGGGCGCTGGATCACGCCGTGGAGGGAGCGCTCGTCGGCAAGGACGGGGTGGCAGAGGAAGAGCCGGTCCTTGGCGCGCGTGGAGGCCACGTAGAAGAGCCTCCGCTCCTCCTCTTCCCCGCCCTCCTCCCGGAGCGCGCGGGCGTCCGGGAACTTCCCGTCCACGAGCCACAGCACGAAGACGGCCCGCCACTCCGGCGCGTTGGCCTGGTGGACGGTGGAGAGGACCAGGACGTCCATGGGCTCGGGCTCATACAGGGCGTCCTGTCCGGCCACGCCCGAGGCGAGCGCGAGCTCGGAGAGGAAGGGCTCCGCGTCGTCGTAGCGCAGGGCGTAGTCCGCCAGCCGGCGGATGTCGTCCGTGCGGGCGCCGTAGTTGGCGTACTGGGTCTGCAGGTGGGTCTCGTAGCCGCCGTCGAGGACGGCCTTGATCATCTGGGCCGGCGCCTTGCGGAGGTCCCGGAGCCGGCCGACGAGGACGGCGAGGTCCTCCCAGCCGGGGCGGGCGCCCCGGGGGAGCGCGTCCTTCACCTGGCCGAAGAGGTCCTTCTCGATGAGGCCCCAGGCCTTCTCGGCCGTGGCGCCCCCGACGCGGGGGACGAGCTTGAGGACGCGCTTCCAGGCCAGTTCGTCCTTGCCGTTCACCGCGACCTTGAGGTACGCGGCCACGTCCTTGATGTGGGCCTGCTCGAAGAACCGCAGGCCGCTGCGGACCTGGAAGGGGATGCCCCTCCGGGTGAGCTCCATCTGGAGCTCCATGGAGTGGTAGTGGGCCCGGTAGAGGACGGCCATGTCCTTGAGGTCGCAGGCCTCGTCGCGCAGTTCCAGCATCCGCTGGACCACGAAGGCCGCCTGATCGTTCGCGTCGCCGGCCGAGACGACCTCGGGGAGGCCGCCGGCGGGCCGGACGGCGCGGAGGGTCTTCTCGAACTGCCGCTGGTTGTGGCGGATGCTGGAGTTCGACAGGGCCAGGATTTCCGGGACCGAGCGGTAGTTGGTCTCCAGCCGGAAGACCCGCGTGGAGGGGTGGCGTTGGGGGAAGCCGATGATGTTCCCGAAGTCGGCGCCGCGGAAGGAGTAGATGGACTGGGCGTCGTCGCCCACGACCATGAGGTTGCCCTCCTCCCCCGCGATCGCCTCGACGATCTCGGACTGGAGGCGGTTGGTGTCCTGGTACTCGTCCACGAGGATGTGGCGCCACAGGCGGTGCTGGGTCTCGCGGACGTCGGGATGCTTCGAGAGGAGGTCGCGCCAGAAGACCAGGAGGTCGTCGAAGTCCATGAGGTTGAGGTCCCGCTTGCGGGCGGCGTAGCGGTTGCAGGCCTGGAGGATCAGGTCCTTGATCTCGAAGAAGACGGGGTACTTCGCGTCGAGGACGCGCCCCAGTTCGGTCCCGGTGTTGCGGGCGTAGCTCAGGGCCTCCAGGAGGACGTCCCCCTTGGGGAACTTGGGGCCCTCCAGGAGGGCGCGGTTGCCGGCGACGAGGCCGTCCATGAGGTCCTTGGCGTCCTCGCGGTCGAGGATCGTGAAGTCGGGCTTGTAGCCGGCGAGCTCCGCGTGGCGGCGGAGGACGAGGTTGCCCACGTGGTGGAAGGTCCCGCCGGTGATGCGGCGGACGTCGCCGCGGGCGAGGACTTCGACGCGGTGGAGCATCTCGCGGGCGGCCTTGTTGGTGAAGGTGAGGAGGAGGATCTCCCTGGGGGGGACACCGGATTCGA
>CAYNDR010000137.1:4343-4889 GCA_964395295.1 uncultured Planctomycetales bacterium | reverse complement strand
AGGCGGGCCACGCGATAGGTGAGGGTGCGGGTCTTCCCGCTGCCGGCGCCGGCGATGACCAGGAGGGGCCCCTGGCCGGCCATGACGACCTGGAGCTGCTGTTCGTTGAGCTCCTTCGCGTAATCGATCTTCCCCGCGGGGGCGCCCGCCGGGGGCCTGAGGGCGTATTCTTTCACCCCTTCCTCCGGGGATAGCATCGCCCCGACGTGTGTCAGGTTATGTCACACCCGTTCACTTCTGTTCGGGCGCGGGCGGGGCGGGGGCCTGGGCCGCCGGCGGGGCCGGGGCGGCCGGAGCGGCCGGGGCGGCGGGGGCCGCCTTCTGGGCCAGCTTCTTCTGGATGCGCTCGATCTTCTTGGTCTTCTTGTTGAGCGACTTGAGCTTCTTGCGCATCGAGTGCACGTAGGGGTTCCCCTGCACCTTCTTGGCGCCCTGGGTGAGTTCCCCGTAGCGCTTGTTGATCAGCTCCAGGAGCTTGGCGGTGCGGGCCTTCCGCTGTTCCAGGTCCAGGGGCGGGCGGGTCCGGTGGCGCACCGACTCCACCCA
>CAYNDR010000137.1:0-4333 GCA_964395295.1 uncultured Planctomycetales bacterium | reverse complement strand
GGGGTCTTGCGGGGCTGGCGGCAGGTCGGGTCCTTCTTCAGGTCCTTTCCGGCGGCCTTGTTCTTGACCAGCTGGTCGGCGAGATCCGCGACCTTCTTCTTCAGCTTTTCTTTCGATTCTTCCGCCATAGAGGGGGGTAGTCTAGTGAGCGGACGGGGCGAAATCAAGCAAAAAAATCGCCGTACGCCTCCCTCAGGGTCTCCGGGACCTCCGCGGCCTGCCCGAGGGCGCGCCTGAGCTGGAGGGCGTTGACGACGGCCTTCCCCTGGAAGTGGTTGTTGGTGACGACGTAGACGCGCTCGGCCTCCATCGTCCGGGCGGCCTCCACCCAGACGGCCAGTTCCTCCGTCGAGTAGAGGTAGTCGTACTTCTCGTCCCGGCCGGCCTCCTTGCTGAACCAGGCCCTGGCGTTGCGGCCGTGGAGCCTCACGTAGGCCACCCTCCCCGTCACATGGCGGGTCCCGGTGATCGCGGTCGAGGACCGGGGCTGGTCGATGTTGCAGAAGGAGATCCCAGCCTCGGAGAGGAATCCGAGGGCGTCGAGCCACGAGCGGTGGCGGAGCTCCACGACGAGGGGGGCGGCCTCCCCCAGGGCCTCCGCGGCGCGGCGGATCCGGTCCCGCGCCTCGCCGGTGTCGCGGAAGAACCAGGGGAACTGCAGGAGGAGCGCCCCGAGCTTCCCCGCCGCCAGGAGCGGCGCCACGCCCTCCTGGAACTGCCGCGCCTCGGCCGGCGAGAAGCCCGTCTCCTCGTGCGAGAACTTCTGCCACGCCTTGACCGTGAAGACGAATCCCTCCGGGGTCCGGCGCGCCCAGGACTCGCTCATCCGCGCGGAGGGGGGCCGGTAGAAGGAGCTGTTGACCTCGATGCAGTCGAAGAACCGCGCCAGGTACGGCAGGGGGTCGAAGCCGGGGGGCGGGGGTTCCGGGTAGACCTTCCCTTTCCAGTCCTCGTAGGACCAGCCTGCCGGGCCCACGCGGATCTCGGACATTATCGTTGCCTCCCTGCCGCGAGAATATATAATCCGTGAAAACATGTACACGATCCGCCAGTCGGCGGCGATGGGCTTTGGGAAACTGCGCCGTGTCCTCTTCATCGCGTTCCGGAAGAAGCGGGTCGTCCGGATGCTCGAGCGGCGGCGGGGCGAGTGCCTGCGGTGCGGGGCGTGCTGCAAGCTCCTGGTCCGCTGTCCCTACTACGACGATTCCAGCGGCGGGCCCCGGTGCAGTGTCTACCAGGACCGGCCGGGCCCCTGCGGCATCTTCCCCCTCGACGAGCTGGACCTGAAGGAACGGGATCCCGTGCATCCGCACCGGAAGTGCGGCTACCGCTTTGAAGACCCTCCCGACGGAAACGGCAACGGGAATCACGGGGAGCGCCTGCCGGAGACCTCGATCCGATGGGGCCCCCCCAAGTCCCGTCCCCAGGGGAGGCATCATGTCGTCCGGGCGGCCTGGACGATCCTCCGATCCTGCCTTGGCCGCTCCAACGGCCGGCCCTAGGTCCGCCCACTGGCGGGAGGACCTCCGCGCGCGCGGCTCGATCGCGGTCCGGGTCGACGGCGACTGCATGCGGCCGACCCTCTCCCGGGGCGACTGGGTGCTGGCCCGGCCGGCGGTGGAACCGCGGCCGGGGGACGTGGTGCTCCTGGACGCCTCGGGCCGGCTGGAGATCCATCGCCTGGAGGCCCGCATTTCCGCAGGGCGGGCCGTCTGGTACGTCCACCTGGGGGACGCCGGCGAGGCCTGCGGCGTGGCGCGGCGCGAGGAGATCCTGGCGGTGATCCCGGGGGCGGGCCGGCGGCCGCGGCCGGCCGTGCGGGCGCACGCCCTGGGGCTGGGCCTGCGCCTCGGGGCGCTCCTGGCCACCCTGGGGCTCCACCCCGGCCGCGAGGCCGCCCGGTCCCTGGCCGGGGCCTTGCGGCGGACCCTGGAGGCGGTCTCCAGAACCTACGCTTTTTATTGAGCACCGCCGTAATTCAGGGTACGATGTCCGTCTCGTAAGGTAGATTCCCATGGAGAGGCTTTGTTATGCGGCTTAGCATAATCGCGGCATCGGCGCTGGGATTGGTCTTCTCCTGGGGGTGCAAACCTCCTCCCAAGGAAGTGACCGAGGCGAGGTTCAAGTCCGAGGTCCGCCGGTATTTCAGCAACCTCAACAGCGAGAACGAGATGCGGCGGGAATCGCTGAGGAGGGATCTGCAGAGGGCGGAGGAGAACCCCGTATACCAGCCGCCCACGGGCATGATGATCAACACGTACGTCTTCGATCCGGAGGCGTTCATGGTGACCGGCTTCAAGTGCCGGGCGTGCGCCGTGAAGCTGATGGTGCTGATCCCGTCGCTGGAGTACCTGTGTCCCTCCTGCCGCCACAGCCCTTACCTGGAGCACGCCAAGGGCACGGATCTCCGGAAGTCGCCGTGCACGCAGTGCGTGGGTCCGGACCACAAGCCGAAGCCGCCGGACGAGCAGGTGATCCAGCGCAAGAAGTTCGAGGACCTGAAGGGGGAAGGCGTGGCCGTCAAGGACATGTTCGAGATCGTGGAGTCCGAACCGGCGAAGCCGATGAAGGTGAACGTGCGCTACATCCGGCGCGCGTGGGCCTGGGACAGGAGGGCCACGGTGCAGGTGAGCCCGAAGGCGGTCGAGAAGGCGGCCAGCAGCCTGGGCTGGATCCCGGCGGCGGACGGGGTGGACGCGCACAACAAGCCGGGGTTCCACCGGCTGGACGACAGCTGGATGGGGGAGGTCCAGTTCCAGCTGAAGGGGGAGGACCTGGTCAAGCTTTCGGGTCCCGTGGAGGAACCCCTGCGTCTCTGGAAAGATCTGAAGACCATAAAATAATGCTTGACAGTCCGGGGGCCCGGACTATAATGTCCCATGCCTAAGGTGTATAGCACTCACCTCGGCATCGCGACCCTGCTGTAGCGCGGAGAGACAAGGGTACGGCAGGTTTTTCCGGACGCTGAAAAATTGAATTGCAGTCGTCAGCCCGTGCGGCCCAGGCCAGCGGGCGACGGGCCGCCGGGACGTTGGCGGCCGGGGCTCTGTGACAATCGGGAAGGTCTGACATGAACCGGTGGGTTCATGTTCAGGGCTGATAAAAGGCGAAACCAGCGCTTAGGGTTTGGCTCTTGCCATATTGGTGCTCCAATATGTGCGGACAAGCTACTAAGGGTACATGGGGGATGCCTAGGCTCCGAGAGGCGAAGAAGGACGCTGCGAGCTGCGATATGCCACGGGTAGCCGCTGAGCAGGCTTCGATCCGTGGATTTCCGAATGGGGAAACCCCATGGGATGGAAATCCCATGATCCCGGGGCAACCCGGGAAGCCACACGCGCTGAAGTGAAACATCTCAGTAAGCGCAGGAAGAGAAAGAGCCATCGATTCCGTCAGTAGCGGCGAGCGAACGCGGAACAGCCTAAACCGACGCACGTGTCAAGCGAGATGGGCGTTGCGTGCGCGGTGTTGCGGGATGCCCTGTCCCTGCCACTCAGCGGGAGGGGGTTTGACAAACCGTGTTTCGAGCGGAACAGTCTGGAAAGGCCAGCCGTAGAGGGTGACAGCCCCGTACGCGCAGAAACGCGGTTCCCCTTGGGAGCGTCCCAAGTAACGCCTGCCACGGGTAAACAGGCGTGAATCCGTGCGGACCATCGCATAAGGCTAAATACTCCTCGGAGACCGATAGTGAACTAAGTAGCGCGAGCGAACGGTGAAAAGAACCCCGTGAGGGGAGTGCAAAGATCTGAATCCATGTACCTACAAACACTCGGAGGGCCGAAAGGCCTGACGTGGTGCCTTTTGCTTAATGAGTCCGGGAGTTGTTGGGTGGTGCGTGCCTAAGGCGTTCTGCGCCGGAGGCGGAGCGAAAGCGAGTCCGAAATGGGCGAATCAGTGCCACTCAGCATACCCGAATGCCTGTGATCTACGCACGGCCAGGTTGAACCCTGGGTAACACCAGGGGGAGGACCGAACTCGTGGTGGATGAAAACACCTGAGATGAGCCGCGTGTAGGAGCAAAAGACTAGTCAAACAGGCGAATTGCTGGTTCTCCCCGAAATAGCTTTGGGGCTAGCGTCGGGACACTACGCCGCGGGGGTAGAGAGACTGAATGGGTTTTGGGGGTCCACCAGACTACCCTGCCCAACCAAACTCCGAATACCGCGTCGACTATCCCGGCAGTCAGAGGGGTGGGGATAAGCTTGCTCCTCGAGAGGGAAAAAGCCCAGACCGCCAGCTAAGGCCCCCAAATCGGGGCTAAGTGTAAAAGGATGTGGGAGTGCTAAGACAGCCAGGATGTTGGCTTAGAAGCAGCCACCATTTAAAAAGTGCG
>CAYNDR010000136.1:8208-15555 GCA_964395295.1 uncultured Planctomycetales bacterium | reverse complement strand
TTCCCCCGGGGGGGGCAAGGGGGGAAATCCATTCTCGATTCTTGATTCTCGATTCCGGCCACAACCAGGGACTGAACGCATGCTCAGGTCCTATCCTCCCCCGGAATCACTTGAGGCCGCCGCCCCGCTTCGCCTCGTCGAGGAACGGGCCGAAGGCCGAGTTGTACGCCTTGTGGGCGTCCCCGTCGCCGCCGTGGCCCGCCCGGGGCAGGATGACGAGCTTCTTCGGCCCCTTGAACTGGTTGAACGCGGCGATCACGCCCTCCGGGGGGCAGACGGTGTCGATGAGCCCCACCCCGACGAGCGCGGGGCACTTCACGCGGGAGGCGAAGTTCATCGCGTCGAAGTAGCGGGCCGCCTGGAGCATCTTCGCCTCGTCCTTCCCCTGCCACGTCCGGCCCGCCCACTGGGGCCAGCCGGGGGCGCGCCGCGCCTGCTTGCCCGTGTGGTCGCACCAGGCGGGGACGCTGGCGGCCATGGCGGTCACGGCCGGATGGAATCCCGCCGTGACGATCGCCTGGTAGCCGCCCTGGCTGCCCCCGTGGACGGCGAGCGCCTTCTTGTCCCAGTCGGGCCGCTTCGTGAGGTACTCCACGGCGCGATAACAGGAGAGGAACATGCGGAGGAAGTAGCTCCTCTCGCGGTCGTCGCACCCGATCCCGGGATAGTCCTTGAGCTCCTTCGAGGACGCCTGGTTGTAGAACTCCTGCTTCTCGTCGATCGGAAGGTCGTGGGCGGAGATGTTCAAGGCCAGCCACCCGCTTCGCGCCTGCCACAGGACCCAGTCGCGCTGGAGCGGATAGACGCCGGCCCACTGGACCTGGAGGACGGCCGGGAGGGATGACTTCCCCGCGGGCTTGGCGATCTGTCCCTGGATCTTCGAACCCCGGATGTTGTCCATCGTGATCTTGCAGTACTCGACCGACGCGTCCCCCACGTCGACCTTCGTGAGCTGGACGTTCATGGGAACCGCTTCGAGCTCCGCGACCTTTCCCTTCCAGAAGGCGTCGAAGTCGTCCGGGGGCGGGGCGGAGGGCTTGATCCGGTCGGGCGCGAAGACGGCCCCGCCGAGGCCCGTGACGTCCTTCGCGGCGCCGGGAGGCCGGCAGCGGACCTCGACGAGGATCGCGCCGGGATCGGGCCTCGAGGCGGTCACCCGGGCCTTCCCTTCCTTCAGGTCCGCGTCCCCCTTGGAGGCCTCGCCGAGCCCGCCGAGTCGGATGACGTAGGAGACCTTTCCCGCCGCGGGGGCCTCGCCCCCCGTCACGGTCACGGTCCAGGAAGCCTCCCGGCCCGGTTCGTAGACGCCGGACTCGACGTCGGGCGCGACGGCGATCTTGACCTCGGCGGACGGGGCCGAGACGAGGAGCGCGAGGGCCAGGACCAGGGACCGGTGCGGGATCATGATGATATTCTCCCCAGATATTCAGCGGCCACCGCGGCCGCGTTCCGGACGGCAGCGGTAGTCCGGCCAGAGCGGGCAGTTCAAAATCCATCCACGTCTTGATCCGGCGCGCCTCCTCGGGGGTCAGCGCCGTCTCGTAGTGGCCGGCGTCGAGGACCTTCATGGCCTTACTATAACTTACGCCCCTAAACCTCGAACCGCGCGCGGCAGCGGCGGTAGTCCGGGCCGGCGGCGCGGTCCTCCAGCGGCGTCAGCCCCACGAACCGCCGGTAGTCCCGGCAGAGCTCCTGCACCCGCTCGTAGCCCACGCGGTAGGCGATCTCGGAGACGTTCATCTGCGAGTGGAGCACCAGGCCCCGCGCCATGCTCAGGCGGATCCGCTTGACCCGCTTCATCGGCGCCAGGCCCGTGGCGCGGCGGCAGGCGCGGTAGAGCGTCCTCATGCTCCGCCCGCCCAGGCGGCAGAGGTCCTCGAGCTGCACCGGCTCCTCCATCCGGACGCGCAGCTTCTCCTCGAGCTCCCACCAGACGCGGGCCGCCGGATCGATCCGGAGCGGCGCCGCCCCGGCCGGGAGGACGTCCGCCAGGAGGTCGAGCAGCCGCGCCTCCACCAGGAGGTGCCTCACGAGCGGCCCGGCGGAGGGGTCCCGCCACGCCCGCAGGAGCGCCTCGAACCGCCGCCCGGTCTCCTTCGTGGCCCTCCGGATGCGGCGGTCGTACGGGGGCGGGGGCAGGGCCGGGGCCACGAAGCTGACCGTATAGAACTCCCAGGGGACTCCCACGGCCTCGATCCGGCTCTCCTCGTCCTCGTGGAACCAGGCCACGATCCCCGGTTCCGCCATGAACGTCCGCCCCCCCGTCTCGTGGCGGGACCGCCCCGAAAGGGTGAGCTGGACCAGGTGCCCCGGCAGGGTCGTGGCGTGATACGGCCCCGCCTTCCCCCGGGAGATCCGGTCCACCAGGACCACCCGCTGGATGGTCGCGCCGTCCACTTCCGCGTGCGGCATCGTCCCCCCTGGCAAGAATTGCGACAACTATAAAAATACCTGCTATTGGCCCCGGCGGTCAACCTTCCTAGAGTGATCCCCAGCGGAGGGGACCATGGGAAAGGAACGGGCCGCCGCCCTCGGATTCCTGGCGACCACCCTCCTGGCCTGCGCCGCGCCCCCCCGCGCCGCCTCCCCGGAGAATCCCGTCCGGGGACTGATCGAGCGCCTCCTGCCCGGCCGCTCGGGACGGTTCGCCCTGGAGCCGATCCCCCCCGAGGACGGCCGCGACGTCTTCGAAATCGAAAGCGCCGGCGGCAAGGTCGTCCTCCGCGGCTCCAGCGGCGTGGCGACCGCCTCGGCCCTCAACTGGTACCTGAAGCATTACGGGAACGGCCACGTCTCCTTCTGCGGCGACCGGCTCCGCCTGGCCGATCCCCCCCCGCCCGTCCCCTCGAAGGTCCGCCGCGCCAGCCCCTACAAGTACCGCTACTGCTTCAACTACTGCGCCTTCAGCTACACGATGCCCTTCTGGGACTGGCCGCAGTGGGAACGCGTCATCGACTGGATGGCCCTCCACGGCATCAACATGCCGCTGGCGGTCACCGGGCAGGAGGCGATCTGGCAGAAGGTCTACCGCGGCCTGGGCCTCACCGACGAACAGATCGGGAAGTTCTTCGTCGGCCCCGCCTACCTGCCCTTCGGCTGGATGGGCTGCATCGACGGCTGGGGCGGGCCGCTCCCCGAGTCCTGGATCCGGAGCCACGTGGAACTCCAGAAGAAGATCCTCGCGCGGGAGCGCGAGCTCGGCATGACGCCCGTCCTCCAGGGCTTCACCGGCCACGTCCCCGAGGCCCTCAAGGAGGCCTTCCCCGCGGCCAAGTTCCAGCGCCTCCCCAGCTGGTGCGGCTTCCCGGGGACACACTTCCTCGACCCGATGGACCCCCTCTTCGAGCGCGTCGGAAAGGCCTTCATCGAGGAGCAGACCCGTCAGTTCGGGACCGACCACCTCTACGCCTCGGACACCTTCATCGAGATGAGGCCCCCGAGCGGCGAGCCGGAGTTCCTCTCCGCCATGGGCCGGGCGATCCACCGCGCCATGGAGGCGGGCGACCCCCGGGCGGTCTGGGTCCTCCAAGGCTGGATCTTCCACTTCGACAGGAAATTCTGGCAACCGCCCCAGACGCGGGCCCTCCTGGGCTCGGTGCCGGACGACCGCCTCGTGCTCCTCGACCTCATCTGCGAGTCGGCCCCCGTGTGGAAAACCACGGAGTCCTTCTGCGGGAAACCCTGGGCCTTCTGCCTCCTGCAGAGCTTCGGCGCGCAGGTGAGCCTCCACGGCGGGCTGACCCAGATGCAGAAGAACCTCTCCCAGGCCCTCGCGAGCCCCCAGCGCGGCAAACTGCAGGGGCTTGGCCTCACCATGGAGGGCTTCGGCTACAACCCGGCGGCGTTCGACTACCTCACGGAGCTCGCCTGGCACCCGGAGCCGCCGGCCGTGGAGCCGTGGGTGGCCGACTTCGCCCGGAGCCGCTACGGCCGCCTCCCCGAGGCGGCGCGGGAGGCGTGGGACCTCCTGCGCCGGAGCGTCTTCGGCAAGCCGGGCCAGCAGGATTCCATCGCCTGCCACCGGCCGAAGATGACGCTTCGGAAGAGCGCCCCCGGCGACGCGGAGACCGTGGCCCGCGCCTGCCAGAAACTCCTCTCCTGCGCGGACGAACTCCGCGACGCCGATCCCTACCGCTACGACGCCGTCCACCTGACCCGCCAGGTGATGGCGAACCTGGCCGGGCCGCTCTACGGCGACGTCATGGCCGCGTACGACCGCAAGGACCGCGCGGCCCTCGCCGAGGCGGGGCGGCGGTTCCTCGACCTCCTCCGGGACCTTGACGAACTGCTCGCCACGCGGCGGGAGTTCCTCCTGGGACCCTGGCTCGCGGACGCCCGGCGGTGGGCCTCGAACGACGAGGAGCGGCGCCTCTACGAGTGGAACGCCCGGAACCTCATCACCCTTTGGGGCCCCCGCGACAGCACGCTCCACGAATACTCCCAACGGCAGTGGTCGGGGATGATCACGAGCTTCTGCCTCCCGCGGTGGGAGATGTTCCTGGCGCGCCTCGACAAGTCCCTCGCCGACGGGCGGCCCCTCGACACGAAGGCGCTGGAGGACGCCCTCCGCGACTGGGAGGTCGAGTGGACCCGCCGCACCGGGGACTTCCCCGCCGCCCCGCAGGGCGACCCCGTCGCCGCCGCGAAGAAGATGTGGGAGAAGTACGGCCGGATGGCCGTCCGCCCGCCCGACGCCCCGAGCCTGACCACCGGGAAGCCCGTCACCTGCTCCCACGCCCTGCCGCAATACCCGGCCCACCTTGCCAACGACGGCCAGGCGGGCGACACCGACCGCTACTGGGCCACGGACGTGGCCGAACACCCCGGCGACGCCTGGTGGCAGGTGGACCTGGAGAAACCCGTGACCGTCGGCCGGGCGAAGATCATCTTCTACTACGGCGACGCGCGCCATTACGGCTTCACGGTCGAGGGATCGGCCGACGGAAAGGCATGGGAGATGCTGGCCGACCGGCGGGACAGCCGGGAACCCTCGACATCATCAGGCATCACGTGCACATTCCCGCCCCGAGCGGTACGATATCTGAAGGTGACGGTGACGCGCAACTCGGCCAACTCCGGACGCCACCTGGTCGAAGTCATGGCCTTCGAAAAACAGGAAGGAGCCCCATGACCCATTTCACCTGGATCGACGGCTCGATGGTCGGCGTGTACCTGATGATCACCATGATCGCCGGGATCGCCGTCCGCAAGTACGTGGGCAAGGTCGAGCACTTCCTCGTGGCCGGCCGCGAGATGAACCTCTACCTCGGCATCGCGTCGCTCGCGGCGACGGAGTTCGGCGTCGTCACCTGCATGTACACCGCCCAGAACGGCTACGACAAGGGCTTCGCCGGCGCCACTCCCGGCATCCTCCAGGCCGCGGCGATGCTGCTGGTGGGCCTCACGGGATTCTGCATCAAGCCTCTGCGCGACTCCGGGGTCATGACCATCCCCGAGCTCTTCGAGCGCCGCTTCGGCCCCCGCATCCGCTGGGCCGCGGGCGTGGTCATCGTCCTGGGCGGCCTCCTCAACATGGGCGTCTTCCTCCGCATGGGCGGCGAGTTCCTCGTCACCGTCTGCGGATTCGACGCGAAATACCTCGAGATCACGATGACCGCCCTGCTGGTCGCCGTCGCGGTCTACACCATCCTGGGCGGGATGCTCTCCGTCCTCATCACCGACTTCCTCCAGTTCGTCGTCATGAGCATCGGGCTCATCGCCGTGACCGTCCTGATCTTCGTCAACGTGGGATGGGACCGGCTCGTGGCGACGGTGGAAGCCCGCCACGGCGCCGGTGGATTCAATCCCTTCGTCAATCCCACCATGGGCTGGCAATACGTCCTTTTCAACGCCCTCCTCAACCTGGGGGCGGTCCTCACGTGGCAGACGACCATCCAGCGCGTCCTGTCGGCCAAAGACACCTCCACCGGCCGGAAGATCTACACCGGCACGAGTTTCTTCTTCGTCTGCCGCTTCCTGATCCCCGGGATCTGGGGGATCGCCGCGCTGGCGATGCTCGCGCCCGGGCAGGTGGGAGGGAATTCCCTCAACGCCATGCCGATGTTCCTCGCCACCTTCGTCCCCGTGGGCCTGATGGGCCTCCTCGTCGCCGCCATGCTCGCGGCCGACATGTCCACCGACTCGTCCTACATGCTCACCTGGGGGAGCGTGATCTACAACGACATCCTGGCCCCCTTCCGGAAGACCCCCTGGCCCGAGAAGAAGGGACTCCGCTGGAACCGTTCCATCGTGGCGCTGATCGGCATCTTCCTGCTCATCTACGGGCTCTGGTACCCGCTCAAGGGAGACCTCTGGACCTACCTGGGGGTCACCGGATCGATCTACCTGACCAGCATGTCGACCCTGCTCGTGGCCTGCTGCTACTGGAAACGGGCCAATAGCTGGGGCGCCGCAGGCGCGATCCTCTTCGGGGCCCTGATCCCCGCGCTCTACCTCGTCCTCGAGCAGGTCCCTGCAACCTCGAAGTTCGCCAAGGAATCGATCGGTCCCTATTACTCGGGCATCGCCGCCTACGCCGCCGCCGCCCTCGCCATGGTGGTCGGGTCGCTTCTCAAGCCGTCCCGGAAGGAGGCCGCATGAAAGGACACGAGTTCTGGTGGCTGCTCACGGCGGCCGTGGTGGTCTGGTACTCGACCATCACAATCTACGTCGCCATCCGCGGCGCCTTCGACATCAGGCACATGCTCCGGCGCCTCTCGGAAAATCAGGAAGGGAACTCCGCCCCCAAGTGATGACCCGGCGCGACCGCCTCATGGCCACCCTCGCCGGCCGGCCCGTGGACCGGCCCGCCGTAAGCTTCTACGAGATCGGCGGCTTCGACATCCGCCCGGACGATCCCGACGAGGCCAACGTCTACAACGACCCCTCCTGGAGGCCGCTCCTCGGGCTCGCCGAGGAGCGCACCGACCTCATCCGGATGCGCTCTCCGCGGCTCGCCCCCTCCCCCCGCGGCGGCCGCGACCGCTTCTTCCGCGAGGAGACCTGGAAGGAGGGCGGGATCCGGCATACCCGCACCACCCTGCGCCTGGACGGCCGCACCCTCACGGCCCTCACGCGGCGCAATCCCGACCTCGACACCGTCTGGCAGGTCGAACACCTGCTCAAGGGACTCGACGACCTGAAGCTGTTCCTCACGCTCCCGGACGAGGTCTTCGAGGTCGAGCCCGACGTGGGCCCCCTCATCGAGGCCGAGCGCGAGGTCGGCGACCGCGGGATCGTCATGGTCGACACCGAGGACCCGCTCTGCGCGGCCGCCCAGCTTTTCCACATGGCGCCCTCCGCCCTGCTGGCGTGGCCGGAGCCGGAACGGTTCCACCGCCTGGTCGG
>CAYNDR010000136.1:0-8198 GCA_964395295.1 uncultured Planctomycetales bacterium | reverse complement strand
CGCCGACGAGCGCGAACCCGAGCGACGTGTGCACCGCCATCGGCACGAGCGGACGCGCCGCGTGGCGGAGGCCTTCCCCGGCCGCCTCTGGCGGATCTACGGCCCCGAGTACGCCGCGGAGCCGTTCCTGCGCCCGAGGCACTTCGAGGAATACGTCGTCCGATACACGAAGCCCATGGTAGAGGCGATCCGGAAGACGGGAGGCTGCGCCCGCATCCATTGCCACGGCCGCCTGAAGGCCATCCTCCCGCACATCCTCGGCATGGGGGCCGACGCGATCGATCCCATCGAGCCCCCCCCGCAGGGCGACGTGGCGCTCGCCGACGTCCGCCGCCGGTACGGAAAGGACCTCGTCCTCTTCGGCAACATCGAGATCAACGCGATCGAGGGGCTGGAGCCGCCCGCGTTCGAGCGCCTCGCGGCGGAGGCCCTGCGCGACGGCACGGCGGGCGAGGGCCGGGGCTTCGTCCTCATGCCCACCGCCTGCCCCTGCGGGCGCGCGATCGCCCCCAGGACCCTGAGGAACTACGAGACGCTCGTCCGCCTGGCCGAGCGCGGTTGAACATCACAGGAGGATCCATCATGGTCGTCAGAGTCGGGATCATCGGGCTCGGATTCATGGGCAAGATGCATTTCGAGACGTACCGCAAGGTCCCCGGGGCGAGGGTCACGGCCCTCTGCGACGTCGATCCCCGCAAGCGCGCGGGGGACTGGGGCGCGATCTCGGCCAACATCGGGGAGGGCGGCGGGCGCTACGACCTCTCGGGCTACCGCGTCCACGCCGACGCTCGCGCCCTCGTGGCCGACCCGGATGTCGACGTCGTGGACATCACGCTCCCCACGCCCCTCCACGCGGAAGTCGCGCTGAAGGCCCTGAAGGCCGGCAAGCACGTGATCTGCGAGAAGCCCATGGCGCGGACGTCGGCCGACGCGGCGAGGATGGCCGACGCGGCGAAGGCCGCCCGGCGGAAGCTCTTCATCGGCCAGTGCATCCGCTACTGGCCCGTCTACGCCGCGGCGCGGCGGCTCGTCCAGGGGGGCGCGCTCGGCCGCGTGCGGTCCGCCGCCTTCCGGCGCCTCGCGTCCACGCCGCTGGGGAGCTGGCGGAACTGGCTCCAGGACCCCGCCCAGAGCGGCCTCTGCGCCCTCGACATGCACATCCACGACTCCGACTTCGTCCTCTACACCTTCGGGAAGCCGCGGACGGTCACCAGCCGCGGCGCGGGATTCTCCCGCGGCCGCCTCGACCACATCCTGACGACCTACGAGTTCGGCGACGGCGCGCTCGTCACGGCCGAGGGGAGCTGGCTGTACGCCCCGCCCTTCGGCTTCGAGATGACCTTCCTCATCGCGATGGAGCGGGCCACTCTCGCCCTGGGGCGCGACGGCGCCCTCGGGCTCCTCCCCCAGCGCGGCCAGCCCCGCACCCTCAAGGTCCCCGCCGGGGACGGGTACCTCCTCGAGCTGCGTGACTTCATCGCCTGCCTGGCGAAAGGAAAGGAGTCGGAGGTGGTCACCCCCGCCTCGGCCGCCCAGAGCGTGCGGCTGGTGGAGCTGGAAATGGAGTCGGCGCTCACGGGCCGGACGGTCCCCGTGCGCCTCTGATGGAGGCCAGGATGAAGAACACGCTCCAGATCACGTACTGGACGGTCGGCGGCTTCGAGGGGTCCAAGCCCGTCGAGCAGGCGATGCGCGAGGCCAAGGAGATGGGCTTCGACGGCCTCGAGCTCGCCTTCGGCGCCGGCTGCCTGGCGCCCGGCGTCTCCGAGACGCGCTGCCGGGAGATCCGCCGGGAGGCGGGCGAGATGGGCCTCAAGATCGAGACCCTGGCCTCGGGCGCCTACTGGCAGAAGCCGCTCTCCTCGCCCGACCCGGCGGTCCGGGAGGAGGCCGTTGAATTCACGCGCGAGTACCTCCAGGTCGCCGCGTGGATCGGCGCGCGGGCGGTCCTGGTGATCCCCGGCGTCGTCGCCGTGCCGTGGGACCCCAAGACGCCGCCGGTCACCTACGCGACGGCCTGGAAGAACGCCGCGGCCTCGATCCGCAAACTCGCGCCCCTCGCCGAGAAACTCCGTGTCACGATCGCCCTCGAGAACGTGTGGAACTGGTTCCTCGCCGACCCGGTCGCGATGCGGGAGTTCGTCGACCTGTCCGGCTCGCGCCGCGTCGGGATCTACCTCGACGTGGGCAACACCCTCATCAACGGCTTCCCGGAGCACTGGATCGAGATCCTGGGCCGGCGGATCGCGGCGGTCCACGTGAAGAACTTCAGCCGCCAGGACTGCGGCGGGACGCTCCACGGATTCGGCGACGATCTCATGAAGGGCGACGCGGACTGGCCGGCGATCCTCGCCGCGCTGAAGAAGATCCATTACGCGGGCCCGGTGACCGCGGAGATGCTGCCGTTCAGCCGCCTGCCGGACATGAAGCTCCCGGACCTGGACCTCGCCCGGGACACGGCCGGCAAGCTCCGGCGGATCATGGAGGGGAAGTCATGAAACGAAACGCGCTCACGATCGCCTTCAGCATGCTGCTCGCCGGCGCGGCGGCCGCGCAGGTGGAGCTGGAGATGTCCGGCTTCGCGGTGGGCAACAAGTCCATCCAGGTCCGCCTCGACCGGGAGGCGGGCGTCCTGCGCCTGGCGCAGATCGAGGACAAGGTCAACCGGAAGACCGCGACGATCCTCGCCCCGGAGCTCTTCGCGCTCGTCCTGGACGACGGCCGCACGCTCAAGTCCTCGGAGCTCCGCCTGGATCGGGAACCGGAGGTCGTGGCCCTCCCCGGAGACCCGAAGAAGGCCCGCCTCTCCGAGCGGGCCAACGGCCGCGCGCTGAAGATATCGTTCACCGACGCCGGAGGGAACCTCCGCGCGACCTGGCGCGCGATCGTCCGCGACGGGAACTACGCGCGCCTCGAGGCCACCTTGTCGGCGGCCCGCGAGGCCATCGAGGTCCGCGACATCGTGATGATGGACTGGGCCCTGCCGGGGGCGAGGCTCGCGGGCTACACCGACGGGGCGCCCATCCTCACCGACCACCTCTTCTGCGGCCTCGAGCACCCCATGGCGAAGAACGAGGTCGCGGCCGGGGACGTCCCCCGCGCGCGGGGCGTCCTGCCGCGCGGCTTCCGCCTGGAGCCGGGACGGGACTGGAAGGTCTCGGCCGTCGTCGGCGTCTACCCGCCCGGCCAGGCGCGCCGCGCCTTCCTGCAGTACCTGGAGAACGAGCGCCCCTGCCCCTACCGGCAGTATTTCCACTACAACTCGTGGTACCACCTCAACATCGTCCGCAGCGACAATCCAGACCCGCTCCAGCGCATGACCGAACAGCAGTGCCTGGAAACGATGGCCGTCTGGCGGCGCGAGCTCTTCGAGAAGCGCGAGACGGCGCTCGACGGATTCGTCTGGGACGACGGGTGGGACGACTGGGAGACGCTCTGGCAGTTCCACAAGGGATTCCCCAACGGCTTTTCGGAGATCTCCAAGGCCGCCGCGGGCCAGAAGGCCGCCCTCGGCGTGTGGCTCTCCCCCTGGGGCGGCTACGGGGCCTCCCAGAAGGGCCGCCTCCGCTACGGGCGCGCCCAGGGCTTCGAGACCAACGCCAAGGGCTTCTCCATGGCCGGCCCGAAGTACTACGCCGTCTTCCGCGACGTCTGCCTCCGGATGGTCCGCGAGCAGGGGGTGAACCACTTCAAGTTCGACGGCATCGGCGCCGGGATGTGGGCCACCGGGCCGCCCCCCGGGATCGCGCCGGACCTCGAGGGGCTCCTCCGCCTCATCGCCGAGATCCGCGAGGCGAAGCCGGACGCCTTCATCAACTGCACCACGGGCACCTGGGCCTCGCCCTTCTGGGTCCTCCACGCGGACAGCGTCTGGCGCCAGGGCGACGACACGGCCTTCCACGGGGCGGGGAACCACCGCGAGCAGTGGATCACCTACCGCGACAAGGTCGCCTACGATCGCTTCGCCCGCCAGTGCCCGCTCTACCCGCTCAACGCGGTCATGTTCCACGGGACGGTGGTCGGCGACCGCCAGAACCCGGGGAAGATGCCGCGCGACGACGCGAGCGTCATCCACGAGATCCGCATGGCGATCGCCTGCGGGGCGGGGCTCCAGGAGCTCTACGTCGGCCCGGAGTTCCTCTCGGCCGCGCAGTGGGACGCCCTCGCGGAGGCGATCGGGTGGGCGCGGGAACACGCCGAGATCCTGTCCGACACCCACTGGGTGGGCGGCGATCCCGGGAAGGGCGAGGCCTACGGCTTCGCCGCGGGCCCGCCGATGAAGGCGGTCCTCACTCTGCGGAATCCCTCCGACAAGCCGGCCGTCTTCCGCGCCGAGGCGGCCAAGGTCTTCGAACTGCCCGAAGGCGACAAGTGGGCCTACCTCCTCCGGAGCCCCTGGAAGGCCGACAAGGACAAGCCGATCGTCCGCCTCCCCGGCGAGGGCGCGGCCGAGATCGCGCTTGAGCCGTTCGAAGTGAAGGTGTTCGACGCCACGGCGGACTTGGGACGGAGCAAATAGCCATGATGCGCGTCTTCCTGGCGCTGGCCGCGGTCCTGATCCCTGCGGCCGAGGGGCCGGCCGTCATCCCGCGGCCGGAGCGGATGAAGCTTGTCGGGGGGGCGTTCACGATCACCCCGAAGACGGCGATCGGCGTCTCGCCGGGGACGGAGGCGCTCGGGAAATACCTGGCGGAGCGGCTCACGCTGGAGGCGGGTCCCGCCGCGGCCGGGGGGATCTCCCTCGCGTTGGACGGCCCCGCGGACCTCGGCGACGAGGGATACACGCTCGTCTCGTCGCCGGAGGGCGTCCGCATCCGCGCCCCGAAGCCGGCCGGTGTTTTCTACGGCATCCAGACCCTGCTCCAGCTCCTTCCCTCCTCGGGCGAGCGCACGGTCCCCGGCGTCGAGATCGCGGACCGGCCGCGGTTCCCCTGGCGCGGCTATCTCCTCGATCCCGCACGCCACTTCCGCACGAAGGAGTACCTCAAGCGGACGATCGACCTCCTGGCGTACCACAAGTGCAACGTCCTCCAGCTCCATCTCACGGACGACCAGGGGTGGCGGATCGAGATCAAGAAGTATCCCAAGCTCACCGAGATCGGCGCCTGGCGGGGGACGGGGGACAAGCGGTACGGCGGCTTCTACGCGCAGGAGGACATCCGCGAGGTCGTGGCCTATGCCGCGAGCCGGTTCGTCACGGTCGTCCCCGAGATCGAGATGCCCGGCCACAGCCTCGGCGCGCTCGCGGCCTATCCGGAGTACTCCTGCACGGGCGGTCCGTTCCAGGTCTGGACGCGATGGGGGGTCTCGGAGGACATCTGCTGTCCCGGGAACGAGGGGACGTTCGCCTTCCACCGGGACGTCCTCGACGAGGTCTGCGCGCTCTTCCCGTCGAAGTTCATCCACATCGGCGGTGACGAGTGTCCCCGGAAGCGGTGGAAGGCCTGCCCGAAGTGCCAGAAGCGGATCCAGGACGAGAAGCTCAAGGACGAGGCGGAGCTCCACGGCTACTTCATCCGGCGGGTGGACGCCTACCTGACGTCGAAGGGCCGGCGGCTCGTGGGGTGGGACGAGATCCTGGAGGGCGGGCTGGCGCCGGGGGCCACGGTGATGTCGTGGCGCGGGGAGAAGGGGGGGATCGCGGCGGCGAACATGGGCCACGACGTGGTCATGTCCCCCACGTCGCACTGCTACCTGGACTATCCGCTCAAGAGGATTTCGGTCGAGAAGGCGTACGCCTACGAGCCGGTCCCCCGGGAGATCGCGCCGGAGAAGGCCAAACACGTGCTGGGCCTCCAGGGAAACATGTGGGGCGAGGGGACTCCGCAGGAGGCGGACGTGGACCGCATGACCTGGCCGCGGCAGGCGGCGCTGGCGGAGGCGGGCTGGTCGCCGAAGGAGGCGCGGGACTGGGCGGACTTTTCGGCGCGGCTGGAGGTCCACCGGCCGCGCTTGCAGTCGCTCGGCGTCCGCTAGCCGAACTTGTAGTGCTTGCGGACCGCCCCCTTGACCTGCCAGGTACAGCGGAGGCCCTTGGGGAACGTGACGAGGTCGCCCTTCTGGATGTGGACCTCGCCCTCGGCGGTCCTGACCGTGACGTCGCCCGCCAGGAAGTAGCAGACCTCCTGCTCGTCGTAGAAGTAGTCGAACGTGGAGGGCTCCTTCTCCCAGATGTCCCACGTCTTGGCCTTCAGCTCCTCGAGGCGCTTGGGGGTGGGATTCTTCTCGACGATGATGCCGGAGACGGTCTTGTCTTGAGACATGGGAGATCCTCCTGCTTCGCGTTGATTCTAATGGCGCCGCCCCCCCCTCGTCCATCAAGTCCGGCCCTCTCCCCCCTTGAGTAGCCGTTAATCCCGCTTGTGTTAATGGGCATCCTCAAGAGCGTGCTTGAGTAAGGCGCCCCGGAGCCTCCTCACCGGGTCCAATCCTCCGACTCGCAGGATGATTGAGAAACCAGCCTGCATCCATCACAACGGCAATCGAAGAAATGGTGCCGCACGGGAAGGATCCAATCCCTCCCGCATCCGGGGCATTTCCTGCTGTTCGGCCAATTATGCCGATGGAGGTAATAATAGAAGGGACGCCTCATCTTCCTCGTCATCCGCCCGCACAATTGCCGTCCAATCCTGCTCAAGGGACTGCCCAACCTGCACATCTGGTCGAGCCCGAACTTCTCCCCGAACCCACAATGCATTTGAAGCTCGTCGCACGCCTTATAGAGACCCATCCACACGCGGAAGGACTGGTGGCTTTTCTCCCCGGGAGGATGGGGTAATCGGTAAAGGGGAACCACCCCATAGCAATCGCCGCATCGCACAGGGTGTTGGCAAGAGATGAAATTCGTGATCAGGATATAGTGGCTTCGCGAACGGCATCGGCAGTCTTTGGAGCCTTCAATATCCCGGCCCACCAGGCGAAACGAGGGAGGTCTCCGGAGGAGCGGCCTCAATTCCTTCAGCGCCCTGCGGCAACCGCCGTCGTGGTGCCGCGAAGACAGGGCATCTCGCGCGGGGCAATTCAGGTAAATGCGAATGAACCCTTTCTTCGCGATTGGAATCCAGGGGTGTTCCAGGATCTGCCCGTTGTTCAATAGCGCGGCGAGAAATGAGGACATTCCCCCGTTCCACAGTTCATCCGCGTTGCGTTGCGGACCTTTGAAGGAGAAGTCGCACTTAAACGTGTACACGGCGTAACTCCGCGAGACGAGAAAGGAACCCCGGCGGAGGCTTCACTCCACCGCCCCGTACCGCGGCCCCAGCCCCCCCTCCACCAGCTTCTTCCCGTGCTCCAGCAGAGCCGCCCGCTTCTCCTCCGGGAGCGGCGCGTACCGCCCGGCGAACTCCACGTTCTGCACCCCCTGCTCCACCGTGAACGGCCCCACCAGCGCCGTCCCCACCCCTTCGAGGTCGAGCGCGTACGCGATCGCCGAGGGCATCCACTCCTCCGCCGTCACGCACCCCACCCCGGCGTTCCGGTGGTTCCGGAAGCCGCCCTTGATCCCCACGTAGACCTTCATCGCCACGATCCCGCACTTGTGCTTCCGCGCCAGCGGCAGGACCTTCTCCTCGAAGTTGTAGACGTTCCGGTCCGCGTAGTTCATCACGCACTGCACCACGTCGATCTGGCCCGTCTCCAGGAGCCGCAGGAAGTTCGACGCCTTCGAGTGCCCCGTGCACCCCACGAACCGCGTCTTCTTCCCCTTCTGCCCCACCAGGTACTCCAGCGCCCCGCCCTTCCCCAGCACCTTGTCGATGCTGCGGCTCCCCACGTTGTGGATGTGGACGAGGTCCGCCTGCTCGATCTTCAGCAGCCTCAGCGACGTCTCGAGGGACTTCTCCGCCGCCTCCGCCGTGTCCACCGAGACCTTCGTCGCGACGAAGAGCTTGTCGCGCCGCTTCGGCAGGATCTCCCCCAGCATCTCCTCGGCCTTGTTGTAGACCCGCGCCGTGTCCACGTACGTGACGCCGCGGTCGAGGACCTCGCCGAAGATCCGGGCGCCCTCCTCGATCGGGAGCGGCTTCTCCCCCGCCGGCGCCGTGCCGAGCCCGAGGACCGTGACCTTCGCCCCCGTGCGGCCCAGGATCCGCGTGGCGAGCTCGCGCGAGCGTGCCGGCGCCACCCACGCCGGCGAGGCCAACCCCGCCGCCCCCGCCGCCTTCAGGAAGGCTCGCCGACTGAAATCCATGTCCTACTCA
>CAYNDR010000135.1:9979-15644 GCA_964395295.1 uncultured Planctomycetales bacterium | reverse complement strand
GCCATTTAAAGCAATTTCCGTGCCACGACAGTTTCGGTTTCATGAGTATTTCGGGCTAAGCATACGTTCCAATGCCGCGCGGACTCCTCCAGGAAGAATCTCTATCGCGGGATATGGGGGCTCGGGATCAACTTCCCAGCGGGAACGGATGCGCCCGGGGACTATTCCGCAGTTCCGGCAGATCCGCACTGGGAGCATGATGAGGGACTCGAACTTACTCGGGGCTGGCGACTGGCTCTCGATATTGCCCGCAAGGCAGACGGTGATCGACCCCTGGTTGACGAAGAGATTCCGAGCATGGGTGCCGAGGAGTATGTTCCAACAACGATAGTTTCTCCCGATGGCGCCGTCCGTTGAACCGTTGCCGTTTCCCACGAGGGAATGTTTGCTCAAAGCGCAAGTATACGCGAGAAGGCCTGGTCGTGCCATTGATTCTGGTTGTTTGAAAAGGCCGGTGCTGTCCGCTATTTCCCAACTCGCCGAGAGTTCACAACCACATGAAGGAGCTGATCGACAATCCTGGCCTGTGTGGGCTGGGAGTAGCGTTCTAAGGCTTCGGGAACGGGTGCGAAACGAAGCGAACCAAGGCGCCACTGTTCTAACACGCTTCGAAGTTCTAGCGCCGCTTCATCGATCGGTGCGCAAGGGATGACAAATCCTGTGCGGGTCTCCCGGATCCAGCGGGCAACCTCACCGTCCGGCGGGACCACGGCCAGGATCGGCCGCCCGGCGGCCGAATACTCGAACATCTTCCCCGGGACGACGCCGGCCGCCCGCTCCGTCAGCGTGATCAGGAGGAAATCCGCCTCCCGCATCCGTTCCAGGGCCTGGGCACGCGGTATGCGTCCCAGGAGACGGACGGGAATCGTTGAACGCGATAGACGTCCCGATGAGTCCCAGGCGTCCCCTAGAACATGGAATTCGATGTCCCGGAGGCCGGCCCGTTCGGCCGCGTCCAGGAAGGGATCGGGACGCTGGATTCCGTAGAACATGCCCGTGAACAGGACTACGGCCTTGCCCCCCGGATGCCGCATCTCCGGAGGCCGGGCTTCCGCCGGGTTCCAGCCGGTCCAGAGCGTATCGATCCTATCAGGTCGGGGATAGACGGACTTCAGGAGGCGCGTATGGTGCGGGGAGAGCGTGGTGATCCGGTCCGCCGACGCCATCACGAACCTCTCGATCCTCCGGTGCAGAGAGATAAGGAAGGGAGGATCTTCACGGGCAGGATTGTCGGCCCACTCGTTGCTGTGGTCGGCGATCCAGGGGCGACCGGTCAATTTCTTGAGCGACCATCCCAGGAGATGGGCCGACTCGGGCGGCGACGTGGAGAACAAGGCCGCGGAATCACGGGCGAGTCGTAGCGCGCCGGGGAGTGCCGCCACAGCCCAGAAAATAGAACGGTCGGGAAAGGCAACCCACCGCTTGATTAACCGGGCCAGCCGGTTGAATCCAAGGAAAAGGAGGGGAGCGCCGATTGCGGCGGGATCGGGGGCCGCCGCCCGTAGTGTTGTCTGGCTGTGAGGAAGGGTGTGATCGCGGAAATAGGAGGGCCATCGGGAAACGGTCACGACCGCCGGATTCCAGCCCCGGTCATGGACATGACGCACCAGTATGGAGTGCCTCAAGGGACCCGAACCCCCAAGAGGCGGATAGTAGAACAGCAGCATGGTTACCCGGCGTTGCTCCCGGCGGCCTTTCGGCCTGAAGGAGTCCCGGATGTCCCTTATGAGGTCATGGAGCCCTGCGGCGTGGTCGTACCGGCCTTCGATGGAAATCCGTCCGGCTCCGCCCATTTCCATGCGACGTTCAGGGTGATCGACAAGTTCGCGGAGGGACGAATACCAGTCATCTTCGGCCCGGGCTGAGTATCCGTTGACCCCGTGCCGGATCAGGTCAGAGTTCACCCCGACGGGCGAGGCCACCACCGGAATTCCATGGGACATGTAAAGGAGCAGTTTGTATCCGCATTTTCCCCGAGCCCAGGGGGTGTCCGCCAGAGGCATGATGCCGATGTCGAAGGAACACAGCAGGCCGGATTCCTCCTTCAGCGACCATGGGACAAATTCCGTGGGGACGCCCGGAATTACGAGGGGACGATCAGCCACGATCTTCACGCGGAGGCCGGGCCGCTCCTGTGCCAGCCGGCGGAGCGCCGGGGCGCATATCTCCATGTAGCGGAAATTGGCGGAGTGCCCGATCCAGCCGATGACGGGCGGCCCCGGGGGGCGGCCGGCGCGGGATTCGGCGAACGGGACACACGTGGGGGCGATGCGGACGGGGATGCCCAGTGGCTCGATGTCTCTCGCCAGATTTCCATTCCCTGCGCGGATCATCCGGGAGAGTCGGAGGGTGGCCATGAGGTCGTTGTGTCGGATCGATCGCCGGGCGGAGCCGTCGGGATCGGGATCCATCTGGTACCAGATCGCGTCGTCGACATCGAAAAGAACAGGACGGTTCATCGCCCGGAGCAGGGCGCGTTCAGAGGAGCTGAGGGGGACCCTGTGGATGAGCACGCCATCGCAGCGATAAATGGCGAGGGACAGCCGGGCCCAGTACCGGAGCCGTCCCACAAGTCCCGGGGACACTTCACCGGCCGTATGGATTTCGGCGTGGATCCCCTCGCGGGCGAGTTCCGGGAGGTAGCGCAGGATGCGCTCCCGGGCGCTGGCGACCTCAATCCCTCCATTGAGGATGCAGAAGATTCTCATCGTGATGGCAAGATCATAACCTGCCTGCCCGTGGACGTGAAGGATGCCGGTGCGAACGCGTGATCCGGCGTTTTCTTTACGCCTTCCCGGCCCTCACACGGATCACGTCCGCCCGGTGCACGAGGCTTGAGACGGAGCCAAGCAGCATCCGGAGGGAGCGGCGGGAGAGCAGGGCCGCCAGGATTCTCCGCCCCGACTCGCGCAGAAACCGGACACTCCTGCGGAAGGCGTATTCGTTGGGATCCATGGCAACCTCCAAAGGACGAAGTCCACAATCGCCAAGAATGGAGTTGAGGCGCATCGGGTTGAAGTGCCAGAGGTGGCGCGGGACTTCGTAGGAAAACCAGTCCCGACCGAAGAGAGGCTGCAGGAGGCTGTCGAAGTTCGGGACCCAGAGGATGATCTCGCCGCCCGGCTTGAGTACCCGGCGTGCCTCCAACAGGGTCTCGCGCGGATTTTTGACGTGCTCAAGGACGTGGCAGAACGCGATGCAGTGGAAACTCTCGGGAGGGAATCCCTGGCTTTCCAGGGTCCCCGGGCGGATGTCCAGCCCCGTCTCCTCACGCGCGGCCGTTGCGGTGGGCTCGTGCGGCTCCACGCCGACGACCTCGTCCTGAGATTTCGACCACTGAAGAAGGTGTTGGCCCCGGCCGCACCCGACATCGAGGAGTCGCCCGCGTCGCCGGAACGCCTTGTCGTAAGCCCACTTGTTCCTCAGCTTGTACTTGTCCCGGAACCGGAAGACCAGGTAGGGGAGGAACAGGAGAATCCGCTCCAGCACGGTGCCCTTTCCTTCATAGAATACCCGGCGGATGCGGTCCCGGGTCGGCCTGACCTTCGCGGCCCTCTGTTGGGGAGGGGTGAAGGGCTCGTAGTCGGGCGGGTAGAATGGCGCGGCGCCCCCGAGGACGGTGAAGACAACCCCGCAGGCGGCGCATCGGGCGATCGAGCAGGTCGCGCCCCCAACGGGATGGAGGCGGTCCGGCATCGCACGCTTGAGCGTGACCGCGCCTGCATGGCCGCAGAGGCGGCAGACCAGTCCCTCGTTCGTGCTCATGACAGGTCAGGCGGCGGGCCGGGGGGGGCGTCCTTTCGGAAAACGGACTTGATCGCATCCCAGTCGCGGCCGTCGAGCGCCTTGAAAAGCCTGAGGGCGGCCGCGTAGGCGGCCATGGCGGCCGCGGCGGCGCATCCCACGAAGATCGCCGCGCTCGCCCGGTCCCACGCCCATTCCCGGGTAATGGACAGCCACTTGGACGGGATTCCCACAAGCATCGTCGCCAGTACCGTTGCCGCGAGGGGACGCGCCAAGACCTCGCCCAAGGGAAGGGAAAGCCTGCCCCGCAGGGCGACGCAGACCGAGACGATCGTGGCCAGGCCCAGGACGCCGTAGCCGATCGACACGCTCATGGCGAGGCCCGGGAGCCCGTGGAGGCGGCCCCAGGAAAAGTAGGCGACAAGGCCTGCCGCCACGGCCGCGAGGCTGGAACGGGCCTGGAGGCCGGGGCGGATCGCGGCGGCGCCCGCCGAGGCCGCCATGGCCGCCAGCACATTGAGGAAATAGCCGCCGGCGAGGATGCGGAGCACCGCGGCGGAGGAGGGGAGATCCCCCCCCATCCAGAACATCAGGACTTCCTCGGCGAAGATCGCGGCGAAGAGCATGAGGGGCAGGCCGAGCAGCATGAGGTACTTCGTCCCCCGCCGGAAGATCTGGTCCATCCCCGCCCAGTCCCCGCGGGCATGGAGGTCCGTGGCGACCGGGAGGGAGGCGGAGACCGTGAGTGCCGTGACGTCCCGGATGCGCCACCCCACCGTGGCCCCCAACTGGTAGAGCGATACCGACTGCAGGTTGCTCCCCAGCGCCAGCCGGTCGGCGCTGGCGAGGAAGATGTCGGTCAGGCGGTTCACGGCCTGCTTCCGCGAGAACGAGAGGAGTTCGCGCAGTTCCCGGCCGCTGAAGCGCCGGGGCGACATGCCCGCCGCGGGCGCCACCCGGCCCATGGCCTGGCGTGCCAGCACGAGGTAGACTAGCGCGACCGCCAGGTTGGCCGCCAGGAAACCCGCCAGCCCCCAGCTGAGGGCCAGCGCCGCCACCGCCGCGGCCGTCCCGGGGACCGAGAGCGCCAGCCCGAGGCGGCTGGGGATGTCCATCCTCTGGCGCGCGGCCAGCGCCGCGTTGTAGGCCGACGAGATGTTCGTTACGACATAGGTCAGGCCCATGAGCTGGAGCACCCGGCCGGCCCCGGCGGCGTCCGGGGCCTCGAGCCACCGGGCCACGGGGCCCGCCGCGATGAGGATCGAACCCGCGATGACGATCCCTGCAAGTGCCTTGACCACAAGGGTCGTAGAGAGACAATCCGCGAAACGGTCCTCGTTCCCCTCCGCGGCATACCGGCTCATGAACCGTGTCGCGGCCGACGAGATCCCCAGGTCAAGGATCCAGAGCCAGCCGAGGGCGGAACCGAAAAGGATGTAGAGCCCGTAGGTCTTCAGCCCCACGTAATGGACCAGGATCGGGGTGAACAGGAAGCCGAGCACGAGCGTCCAGAAATAGCTCACGGCATAGAAGGCCGTGTTCCGGATCAGATTCCGTTTGAGGTTGCCCATGTCAGCGTCCCGTCGGGAAGGGGCGACCGAGACGGAGCCGGTCGGCCGAGGCCGCCAGGGCGAAGGCCCAGGAGATCAGGGGACCGTAGTACTTCCGGACGTAGTGCAGGACGTTTCGAAGGGTCACATCGTCCAAGCGATCGTAGTTCTTATAGCTTACGCCCCCCGTGTGGGTCGCCCGCAGATGCGGCAGGAATGAAATATGGTAGCCCGCGGCCCGGATGCGCCGACAGAGATCCACATCATTGTAGTGAAGGGAAAGGCCTGTGTCGAAGAGCCCTATGCGTCCGAGGACTTCCCGGCGCAGCAGCAGGCACGCGGCGGCCGGCTGATCTACGTCCCTGGGCGTG
>CAYNDR010000135.1:0-9969 GCA_964395295.1 uncultured Planctomycetales bacterium | reverse complement strand
ATCGGTCGAATTGGCGTTTACCGGATCCCCTATAGCGGAGCGACGTGTGCGCCGCCAACAGCGCCAGCAGTGTGGGAAACCGCCTAAAGGATTTCTGCAAGGATCCGTCCTCGTTAAGGAGTTGACAGCTCGCGGCCCCGTGGCCAGGATGGGTTTCCAGGAAGTCCACCATTCCGTCCACGCATCCTTCCAAAGGTGCCACGTCGCTGCTGATTAGCAAGGCGTATTTCCCCCGGGCGATTCGGAGCCCCTGGTTGTTGGCCTCGGCGTATCCCCGGTTGCGGGAATTGCGGATCAGGCGGCATTGGGGATAGCGTTCGATGACCATTTGAGCGCTGCCATCCGATGAACCGTTGTCGATCACCAGGACCTCCATGGCCTGTCGGACCGTTAAGAAGAAGGCTCGAAGACAGCGGTTCAGGAGGTCCCTCGTGTTCCAGTTGATAACGATGGCGGAAAGAGCTATAGGATCTTGAGATCCCTCGGCCGGGATTTTTCCTTCCATCAAGTATCAGAATTATAGCGCGGGCGGGATTCGAGCGTGTTGCTTTACTTCCGGGGGTCCCGGGGCTATTATGGGGCCCGTCCGGCCGGGGGGTTGAGGGGAGGAAGGGTGCGTTGCCTCGGGCCCGATTCATGGTCGGCTTGACCCGATACTCGGAATTCTACTGGGGAGGGGCCGCGGGAAACCCCCCGGCGACGGCCGGGGCTTCACGCCTCCGAGCATGAACATCCTCTACCTCTCGGACATCCTCAACATCCACGACGAGCGCCTGATGACGCTCTTCCGCGGCGCCGGACACAACCTCACCCTCCTCACCTTCTTCCACCGCGCCCCGGAGCTCCCCAAGTTCGTCGAGGGATTCAAGATCATCCACGAGCGCTACGCGATGTACCCCGACGGCGCCGGGGCCAGCCGCTGGCGCCTCATCCGCGACGCCGAGTACCGGCGCGACGAGGCCCGGGCCTGCCTGAAGCTCAAGGAGGTCCTCCGGACCTCCCGCTACGACGCCGTCTTCGCCAACTGGGCCCTGACCTCCGGCTACGTGGCGGCCCACGCGGCGGCGCACCCCCTCATGCTCTTCCCCTGGGGCTCCGACATCCTCGTCTGGCCCAAGCTCCACCGCGGCTTCACGGAACGCGCCGTCAAGGCCCTCCACGGCGCGGACCTCGTGGTGTGCAACTCCAAGGCCGCCGCGGAGGAGTGCAAGCGCCTGGGCCGCCTGCGGCCCGACAGCGTGGAAGTCCTGCCCGTCGAGCTCGACGGGGAGAAGTTCGAGCCCCGCCCCAGGAACGAGGCCCTCCGCGAATCGTGGGGATTCAAGGACAAGGTCGTCGTCATGTCCACCCGCCCCCTCAAGGAGATGTACGACCACGCGTCGCTCCTGGCCGCGCTCGCCCGCCCCGACGCCGAGAAGCTCGCCGTCGTGCTCGTGGGGGACGGGAACCTCCGCGCCGACCTCGAGAAGCGCGCCCGCGACCTCAAGGTCGACGGCCGCGTCCGGTTCGAGGGGCTGGTGGAGACCGGGAGGATCCCCGAGGTCCTCTCCGCCGCCGACCTCTACGCCACCTGCTCCCGCACCGACAGCGCCTCGCTCGGCCTCCTGGAGGCGATGGCCATGGGCCTGCCGGTCGTGGCCAGCGACATCCCCGCCAACCGGGAGTGGATCGCGGACAACCAGTCCGGCTGGCTCTTCCCGGCGGGCAACGCGGAAGCCCTGGCGAGCGTGCTGAACAAGGCGGCCTCCGACGAGAAGAACCGCCAGGAGGTGGCCCTGCGCGGCCGCGCCATCGCCCTGGCCCGCGCCGACGCGCGCAAGAACTTCCCCCGCCTCCTGGCGCGGGTCGAGGCGATCTCGCGCGCCCCGCGGCCCCGTTAGACGACGCCCCAGTAGGCCCCCGGACACCACTCCCGCATCCGGCCCGTGGCGGTGAGGTCCACGAGGAATCCGCCCGCCTTCGCGAAGGCGCGCACCATCAGCTCGGTCCCCGCCTCGGAGGACCGCCCCAGCACGACGAGGCGGCTGGAACTCCAGACCTCCTCGGCGTCGGGGGCCAGGGCCTGCGAGAGGCCGGGGAACACCTCCTCCGCGTGATCGCGATTGGCCCCCGTCAGGCGGTCCATGCGGATGTCGGGATCGTGGCACAGGACGCGCAGGCCGCGGGCGGCGGTCTCGGCGGCCAGCCGGAGGAAGGGGCTCTCGCGCAGGTCGTCCGTGCCCGGCTTGAAGACCAGCCCGATGAATCCCACGGGACCGCCTCCGGCCTTCTCGATGATCACGGAGCGGACGCGCGCGATCTGGGCCTCGTTGCTCGACAGGATCCCGGAAAGGAGCGGGAGGGAGAGTCCCCGCGAGGCCGCCGAGGCGAGGATCGCCCGGAGGTCCTTCGGGAGGCAGGAGCCGCCGAAGGCGAAGCCGGGCCTCAGGTACGCCTCCGAGATGTTGAGCTTGCGGTCGCTCAGGAAGATCCGGACCAGGGTCGAAGTGTCCACTCCGGAGGCCTTCGCCAGGATCCCGATCTCATTGGCGAAGGTGATCTTGGCGGCGTGGAAGGCGTTGTCCATGTACTTGCAGAACTCGGCGGTCCGGAAGTCGGTCCAGAAGACGGGGGAGGGGGCAACGGGAAAGGTCTGGGCCAGGATTTCCCGGATGCCGGCGGTCCGGCTCCCCACGACGATCTTCGGGGGATGCAGGTAGTCCTCCAGCCCGCTCCCCTCGCGCATGAACTCGGGGTAGTAGGCGACCTCGTAGCGGGGGCCCTCGCCTCCCGGGGCCCGGCGCTCCAGCTCCGGGAGCACGGCCTCCTCGATCGTCCCGGGCACGACCGTACTGCGGTAGATCAACGAGACCTTGGATCCGGATTCCGCGATCGCGGCGGCGATCTCCCGCGTGGCGCCCGCCAGGACCCGCAGGTCGATGCCCCCGCCGGGACTCGATGGCGTCCCCACGCAGATGAACGCCGCCGGGCCTTCGCGGAGCGCCTCGGCCGGGTCGCGGGTCACCCGGATGAGCCCCTGCCGCCGTCCCGCGTCGATGATCTCGGAGAGCCCGGGCTCGCCGACGGGGCTCTGCCCGAGTTCGATCATCCGGCGCTTGGTCTCGCTGGGGTCGGAGCCGATCACGTGGTGCCCCTGGGAGGAGAGGCCGGCCACCATGGTGGACCCGACGTAGCCGAGACCGAACACGCTGAAGCGGCCCATTCATAGGCTCCGGAAAAGAGTCTCGAAATGCGACGCGATGACGTCGTAGCTGAAACGCGCCCGCGCCAATTCCACCCCGCGGGTCCCGAGCCCCTCCCGGTGCCCCGGGTCTCCATGCCACGCCGAGAGCGTGTTCGCCAGCCGGTCCACATGGCCGGGCCCCGGGTCGACCAGCCGGCCGCACCCTTCGTCTTCAAGGATGCGCTTCTGCGCCTTCGAATACCCCATGGCCAGCACCGGGACGCCGCAGGCGAGGTACTCGACGATCTTCTGGGGGAAGGTGGCCTCGGTCCGCCAGGCATCCGCCGGCGAGATCGGCGAGAAGGCGACGTCCGCGGCGGAGACGCAGGCGCCGAGCTCCGCGTCCGGCAAGGCGCCCACGAAGCGGAACCAGGGGTCCAGTCCGCGCCCGTTCACTTCCCGCCGCAGGGCGTC
This sequence comes from uncultured Planctomycetales bacterium, assembly GCA_964395295.1. GTDB lineage: Bacteria > Planctomycetota > MHYJ01 > MHYJ01 > JACPRB01 > CAYNDR01. The sequence continues at coordinate 6,332 of CAYNDR010000135.1, read as the reverse complement.
CCGTCCCTCGCCATCCCCCGTCAGGACGAAGAGGAGGCCGGGGATCTTCCGGCGCAGGGCCTCGCAGAGGGGGACGACGCAACCCGTTCCCTGCTGGGGGTGGTAACTGCCCATGTAGAGGACGCAAAAAATGTTTTCCGGGAGGCCCAGGCGCTGGCGGCACTCGAGTCGGTCCCTGGGGAAGAACCTCGAAGTGTCCGCCGCGTTGCCGATGACCTTCGTTCGGGCCGGGGGGACTCCGAATTCCCGGGAGAGGTAGAGCGCCAGCTCCTCCGTCAGGACCACGATGCGGGCGGCGGCCCGGTAGTTGATCGCGTAGAACGCCCGGGCGATCGGCCTCCGCGGCTGACCCGGGCCCGTTGTCACTCCGTTCACCTCCAGGACCAGCGGGATCCCGCGAAGCCGGGCGAACACGGACGGCTCCGGGGTGAATGGACTTTCCCGCATCAGCACCACGTCGAAGGGATCGTCCCGAAGGGCGGCCAGCCGGAGGGCGAGGCGCTCGTGCCACGCCAGCGCGCCCAGTCTCGGCGTACGGGATCGGGGGAGGCACTCGACCGCGACGCCCGGGATCGGGTCCTGGGGCGCGGGCGCGGTGCCGAGGAGCAGGACCTGGAGCCCCCTCCGGGCCAGCGCGGCGGCCAGCCCCTTGGCGCGGCTGGCGGGGGCGTCCGGCCGCCCCATCTCGGCGTTGGTCACGTAGAGGACCCGCATGGAGCAAGTGTATATCGACTGGCATCCTCGATCAACCGGGAGTTCCGGACTTGTCGGTCACGGAGAGAAGTGTCCCCCTCCGCATGGGCTGTCGATAATTATAATCAGGTATATCGATGGGTATCCTCCTGGACGCGCTGGCCCTTTTTGCCCGGGTGTTGAGCCCCATCCTGCATCGATTGCCCCGCCCGCCTTACCGGACGCCGGACCGCGCGTTCGCCAGGGCAGGCCGGTTCCTCCGCGAGACGGCAGGAAGCGGGGCCCGCCTGCTCGTCCTGGGCGGCATCCGCGACACCGACCGAACCCATTTCCTCCCCCATTTCAACACCGTCGTGGTCGATTTCGTCAAGACCCCGGGCGTGACCCTGCGGTGCGATGCCCTTCGCCTTCCGTTCAGGAAGGGCGCCGTGGACGCCGCCATGGCGCAGGGGGTCCTGAACCACGTGGAGGATCCGGCCCGCGTCTTGGCCGAGCTCCACCGGGCGGTGAGGCCGGGCGGCGCGCTCTACATCAATACGGCCTTCCTCCTGGCGCACCATCCCGCGCCGATCGACCGGGCGAGGCTCACGGTCGAGGGTTGGCGCCGCCTGCTTGAAGGATGGGAGGTCCGTGAACTTGGGGCGTCCGTCGGTCCGCTGGGGGCCATCTACCTCCTGGCTCAGTTCGTTTGCGAATCGGCCATCAAGGATCCGCACCTGGGATTCGCCATGGTATTCCTGACGGGCCATCTCCTCCGGCCTTTGCTCTGGCTGGATGGCCTGACCGCACCGCGTCCCTGGGCCGTCAAGGGGGCCGCGGGCATTTACGCCCTGGCCGTGCGGCCTCCGGATTCAACCCCATGAAGTTCGTCCTGCTGGACCTGGACACGTCCTTCTTCACCCGGCCCGAGGATCTTGACCGGACGTACGGGGCGGTGTGGGGCAAGGTCCCCGTGCACTTCGGGGTGGCCCCTTTCCACGCCGGCCAAGGCGTCTACGTCCCGGCGGGGACGGACACGAGCCGCCGCCATGCTGTTTCGGACAATCGAGCCCTCGTGGACTTCATCCGTTCCAGGATGGACGCGGGCCAAGCGCGCGTCTTCATGCATGGGTTCGATCACGCCCCGCGCGGAGGCCGTCCCGAGTTTTCCTCCCCCGCCGAGGCGGGCGACCGGATCCGGCGAGGCCGCTCCGCCCTGGAGGAGACCTTCCGCCGGCCGGTGCGCGTCTTCCTGCCTCCCAACGGGGGGCTTTGCCCCGAGGCCATGGCGGCCCTCAGGCGCGGCGGCATGCACGTCGTGGGGCGCTTCTCCTTCAATCCTCTGCGCGCAGAGAGGGACTGTCGCCCGGAGAACCTTTGGAATTTCGCCCGTCGGCAGGTTTTCATGCGCCGGCATCGCGATCTTCCCTTCCCATGGGTGCTCCGCACCGCCGGGATGGGCGAATTGGATTGCATGTGGCTCATGCCGGGGGACACCGTGGAGAAGCTCCGGGACGTGGCGGAGCGCCTTCGCCCCACGAGGGGGACGTTCTGCCTGGCCACGCACTACTGGGAACTCGATCGGGATGCTCGCCTCAAGATGGTCCTCCTACGGTTCCTGGACCTGCTGGCCGAAGGGGATGGCATGCGCTTCCCACCCCTTGAGGCCCTCTTCACCTCCGTCTCATGAAGGCATTCACCCGGTTATACTCCTAGCAGAGGTCCCGGCGTGCCGATGATAACCTTGGGCCCTGCGGCCTCCACGAGGGACCGTTGAAAGCCGTTCCCCATGCACAAGCTCTCGCTCGTCGTCCCCACGGTCGATCGGCCGGGGGCGCTCTATAACCTCCTCCGGCACCTCGAACACCAGAGGCGGCCGCCGGACGAGATCGTGATCGTGGACCAGTCCCCCCGCGAGGACGAACGCGCCGCCGCTTGGCCGGGCGTCCGTTACCACCGGATCGCTCAACGCGGCCTTCCCAACGCGCGCAACGTGGGGCTCCGGCTCGCCACGGGGGACGTGGTCCTCTTCCTGGACGACGACGTCATCCCGGACCCAGCGCTGTGCGAGGCCCACCTCGCCAACTACACCGATCCGGACATCGCCGGCGTGGGCGGGCGGGTGACGGGAGGGTACGACGCGGCCGCGGGCGGGGTGGGGGAATTCGACGCCCTCGACGGCACCGTCATCCGCAACTTCGAGACCTCCGAGCGGCGCCCGGTGGACCATCTGCCGGGCGGCAACATGTCCTTCCGCCGCGCGGTCTTCGAGAGGATCGGCGGCTTCGACACCGCCTACGGCGGCGCCGCGATCGGCGAGGAGACCGACTTCTGCCTACGCGCCCGCCGAGCGGGATTCCGCCTGGTCTTCGACCCTCGGGCCGCCGTGGAGCACCTGCACCTCCAGGCGGGCGGGTGCCGCGACGCCCGCTTCGAGGACTGGCTCTACTGGCACGCCCACAACGGCATGCTCTTCGTCCTGCGCCACGCGCGGGCCGTGGCGTGGCCCCTCTTCGTCCTCAAGCGCGTGGCCCGGTTCGGCCTCTTCGGGCTCGAGCACGGCTCCGTGCCGCTCGTCGTGGTGGGACTGGGGGGCCTGGTCCGGGGCGTGGCCGCGCACCTGTCCAGCCGCGGTTGACCGCCATGCGCATCGGGATCTACGCCCCGAACATGACCCAGGGCGCCCCCAGCGGGGTGGAGCGGTATATCCTCGAACTCGTGAAGGCGCTGGCCCTCGTGGAGACGGACCACGAGATCGTGCTCTTCACGGACGAGGAGAAATGGCCGCCATCGCCGCGGCTCCGGAGGGTTCACCTGCCTCCCATGGGCCGGATCAAGCGTCTCCTGTACGACCACGGGCGCTTCGCGCGGATCGCCCGCAAGGAAGGCCTGGATCTCATTCATTGCACGAAGAGTCACGTGCCGGCGGGCCTGGATTGTCCTAGCGTAGTTACCGTGTTCGACGTCATCTTCCTGCGACATCCTGAATTCTATCCGTTTTGGTGGAGGGCATACTGGCGGCGCGCCCTGCGGAAGTCCATGGCCCGGGCTACGGCAGTGGTAAGTATCTCCGAGACCACCGCTCGTGACTTGGAGGCCTTACTGCCGGTCTCGAAGGGCAAGGTGCAGCCCATTCCCCTTGGCATCGACGCCGCGTTCGGCGCGATCCCGGACGAGGCCGCCGCCGACGAGCGCCGGAAGTTGGGCGTGGAAGGCCCCTACTTCCTCTCCGTGGGCAACCTCACCGCGCGCAAGAACGTCCCCGTCCTCCTCGAGGCCTTCGACGAGGTGCGCCGGCGCCGCCCGGCCGCCCTCGTGGTCGCGGGGGCCCTGGACTACGGCGCGCGCGAGATCCTCGCCCTGATGGAACAGCCCGACCGCAAGGTCGCCGTGAAGTACCTCGGGAGCGTTGGAGACCGAACCCTCGCGGCCCTGTACAAGGGCGCCGCGGCCCTCGTCTACCCGTCGCAGTACGAGGGCTTCGGCCTGCCCGCCCTGGAGGCGATGGCCTGCGGGTGCCCCGTCGTCGCGTCCACGGGCGGCGCCCTCCCCGAGGTCGTGGGGGACGCCGGCCTGCTCGTGGAACCCGGGTCGGCGGCCGCCCTGGCGGGGGCGATGGAACGCGTCCTGGCGGACGCCGGCCTCCGCGATGCGCTCGTGGAGAAGGGGCGCGCGCGGGCGGCGGAATTTTCCTGGAAGCGCACGGCCCAGAGGACGATCGAGGTGTACAATCGCGTCGTGAGCGGGAATCGCCCCTGAGCCCATGCGGATCCTCCACGTCCACGACTTCTTCGCGCCGGGCAACAGCCGGTTCGGGTTCGACCTGGACCGCCTGCTGGCGGCGCGAGGACATTCGGTCCACGTCCTGGCGGGGACGGGAGAGCGCGGCCCGGCCGACGGCGCCTCCGTCGAAGGGGTCGCCTTCCACACCTATCCCTATCAGGATGGGCTCTCGGCGTACGCGCGCTACCTCCACGCGATGCGCCGGAACTCCGAGCGGTTCGAGGCCCTCCAGCGGGAACATGCCTTCGACCTCGTCGTCATGAACCAGCCCCTCTGCGCCAACGCGGTCCTGAAAACGAAAGCGTCCCGCGGACTCGCGAAGGTCTACTCCTTCATCTCCCCCTGGGCCGCCGAGTGGCGCGCGGAGAACCCGGACGCGGGATTCCTGTCCCGGGCCATCCACCTGGGCTTCCGCGGCGACTTCGAGCGGAAGGCCCTCAAGGCGTCCGACGCCGTCATGGTGGAGAGCGACTTCATCCGCCGCAAGCTCAAGGAGCATCACCGGAAAATCCCGGACGCGAAGGTCCATCTCCTGCCCGGGGCCGTGGACCTTCAGCGGTTCAGGACAGAAGGACGCCGGGAGGACGACCGCGCGAAGTTCGGCCTCGGGCCCGGCCCCGTGATCCTCACCGTGCGCCGGCTCGTGGCCCGGATGGGAATCGACCTCCTCCTTCGCGCCGCCGCGAAACTGCCGGACGTGCAGGTGGTCGTGGGCGGCGACGGGCCCCTGCGCGGGGAATTGGAGGCGCTGGCCGCCCAGCTTGGAGTCCGCGCGAAGTTCCTCGGATTCGTCCCCGATCCGGACCTGCCGGCACGCTACCGCGCGGCGGACCGCTTCGTCCTGCCCACGCGCGCGCTCGGAGGATTCGGCCTCGTGGCCATCGAGGCCATGGCCTGCGGGACGCCGGCCATGGGCACGCCCGTGGGGGCGATCCCCGAGGTCCTGGGGCCCCTCGGCCTCGTCTTCAAGGACGTCACCCCCGAGGCGATCGAAGAAGGCTTGCGGGACTTCTTCGCCGCGCGCGACAACGATCTGGGACGGCGATGCCGCGAGCACGTGGCGGCCCATTACGACTGGGACCGGGCGATCGAGAGATACGAAGCCCTCTTTCTCAAGGTGATCCGTGAAGGCGCTGGTCACGGACGGCCATAGCCGGGTGGCCCTCGCGGTCGTCCGCGCGCTCGGACAGGCGGGCGTCCGCGCGGTCGTGGTGGAGCAGGAGCGGTTCGCCCGGCGCCAGCCCGCGGCCTTCTGCCCGCGGCACGCCTGGCGCCGCGAGGTCCTGCCTTCGCTCGAGTCCGAGGACGCCTTCATCGGGGCGCTGGCGCGGGCCGCCCGCGGGTGCGACGTCATCCTCCCCGTCTCGACCAACGTGCTCCTGGCGTGCGCGCGCCACGCGGCGCGCCTCCCGGCCAAGCTCCCGGTCCCGCCCATCGAGACGATCCGGCGGGCGAACGACAAGCGGGACGTCATGGAAGTGGCGCGGCGGGCGGGCGTGCCCACGCCGGAGAGCGGCGGCTTGGAGGAGGCGCTCTCGCGGGGGCGCTATCCCGTGGTCGTGAAGCTCCGCGACGACGAGGGGACGTACCTCAACCCGGGCGACCGCTATGCCGTGTGCCGGACGGCCGACGAGCTCCGCGCGCGCTACCGGGATCTCGATCGCGTCCGGCCCTCCCCGGTAGTCCAGGAGTTCGTCGCCGGGGACGGCTACGGGATCGGCGTGATCGCCAAGGAGGGGCGAGTCCTGGCCTCCCTGTGCTACCGCCGGGAGCGGGAGTATCCGGTCTCCGGCGGCCCCAGCGCCCTCTGCGTCACGGTGCGCGACGAGCGCTCCGTCCGGGACGCCAACCGGCGCGTCTTCGAGGCCAAGGACTTC
>CAYNDR010000134.1:7345-15684 GCA_964395295.1 uncultured Planctomycetales bacterium | reverse complement strand
GGCCCTCGCGAGCGGGCCGCCCCGCGACTCGTCGGCCCGCGAGATCACCTTGAAGGCGCGGCGATCCTTCAGGCTCCCGACCGCCGCCTGGAATTTGGGGCGCCCTTCCAGGGAAACCAGGACCGGGGCCGAGGAGGGATGATTCGTCAGGACGAGGTCCCCCGTCCGGAGGGACTCCAGATCCTTCAGCACGATCCCCTCGGGCGGCAGGTGCGCCGACACCCGGATGTCGGCCGGGGCCAACTGCCGGGTGATGGCCTCCTCCCGGCCGGGGGCGGCCCCCTCCTTCCGCGAAGACAGCCAGACGTGCGAGGAGATGGCCTCCAGGTGCCCCTCGATCGCCGCCATCGGGATGCAGAGGTTCACCGAGCCCTTCTGCTCCCCGAGCGCCACCTCCAAGGCCACCGAGACGACCGACTCGTTGGGGCTCAGGACCTGCATGAGCCTCGGGTTGGCCTCGCGCGCCGTCACCCGGAAGGTCACCGGCGCGATCGGCGCCCACAGCTCCTTCATCAGGTCCAGCGCCCGGGCGATCACCGTGTCGATGAGGTTCCACTCGATCCGGGTGAGCGGGCGCTCCGGCTGGGACCGGCCCAGCTGTCCCGATCCCAGGAGGCGCTCCACGATCGGGAAGGCGACCGACGGATTGATCTCCAGGACGAAGCTCCCCACCAGGGGCTCCGCCGACAGGACCGCGAAGGCCGTGGGATTCGGCAGGGAGCTGACGAACTCGAGGTACGTCAGCTGGTCCACCCCGGCCACCCGCACCTCGACCCCGGCGCGGAGCATCCCCGCCAGCGCCGCCTGGAGGCCCCGGGCGTAAAGCTCGTGGAGGGTCTCCAGGGCCCGGAGCTGCTCCCGCGGCACCCGTTCCGGCCGCTTGAAGTCGTAGGGCACCGCGCTGGGACCGGCCTCCGTGTCGGGCGTGACCTCGACCTCGCCGCTGTCGATCGCCGACAGGAGGGCATCGACTTCCTGCTGGGAGAGGATCCTGTCGCCTTCGGCCATTACTCCACCAGCCGCTCTCCGGGCCCGGCCCGCTTCCACCGCCGCAGGAGCGCCTCGACGTAGGCCGGGTCGGACTCCAGCGCCCTCAGTTCCTCCCGGAGGGCCGTGTTCTCGCGCCGCAGGCGCCCGATCTCGCGGGCCACCGCCGCCTCCTGCCGCGACGCCCGGGCCCCTTCCTCGCGCGCCCGGCAGGCCTCGCCGGCCAGGACCAGCCCCAGGAGGCCCAGCGCCAGGGCCCACGTCCCCCGGAGCGCCCCTTCCCCCCAGCGCGTCAACCGGCCCTTCCAGGTGTCAAAACCCACGGTCATTATACTCCTCCGCCCCCCCCTTGACGAGAAATCGCACGGGTGCTATCTTCAATCACGTTATCGACATGTTGTTGCTGTTTGCTAAATACGGCATACGGGAGCTTGCGCTCTTTTCGCTCTTCTGGTCCGCTCTCGGGACGATCCTGTTCCTCCGGGTCCACCCCGCCGCCGCCCTCCTGCCCGCCCTGGGACTCGCCTTCACCCTGAGCTTCTTCCGGGACCCCGTCCGCCGCATCCCCCGGGACGAAGGGATCCTGGTCGCGCCCGCCGACGGCACGGTGGTGGAGATCTCCGAGGTCCAGGAGGCGGATTTCCTGAAGGTCCCCTGCCACAAGATCGGCATCTTCCTGTCCGTGTTCAACGTGCACATCAACCGGGCGCCGTGCGACGGCACCGTGCGGGCCACCCAGTACCGCCCCGGCCGGTTCCTGGACGCGCGCAACCCCGAGTGCCGGAGCGCCAACGAGTCCAACACGATCCACCTGGGCGACGTGGTCGTCAAGCAGATCTCCGGCGCCGTCGCCCGGAGGATCGTCTGCGAGGCCAAGCCGAACGACAGGCTCGTCCGCGGCCAGAAGTTCGGCATGATCAAGTTCGGTTCGAGGACCGAGATCTACATCCCCAAGGATAAAGTGAAAGAGATTTCCGTCCGACTTAAGGATAAGGTGAAAGGTGGAGAGACCATCATCGCTAGAACCGTCTAAGCGCTGGCCGTTCCGGCGTCCCTGGCGCCCCCGCCGCCTGCGGACCATCGCCCTCCTGCCCACGCTCATCACCCTGGGCAACGGGCTCTGCGGGATGATGGCCATCGGCAAGATCGGCATGGGGATGGCGGACGGCAAGCCCATCCACTTCCAGCAGGCCGCCTGGCTCATCCTGGCCGCCATGGTCTTCGACGCGCTCGACGGCTTCGTGGCGCGCATGACCCGCACCACGTCCCCCTTCGGCGCCCAGCTCGATTCCCTCTGCGACCTGGTCACCTTCGGGGTGGCCCCGGGATTCCTGGCCTTCGCCGTCACCCGCTCGGGCGACCCGTTCGGATTCGTCAGCGAGCGCCTCGTGCCGGCCGTGTGCATCCTCTACGCCATGTGCGCCCTCATCCGGCTGGGCCGCTTCACGATCGAGACCTCCCCCGACGAGGGCTCCCACCGCGAGTTCGCCGGCCTCCCCTCCCCCGCCGCCGCGGGGCTGATCGCCGGCGCCGTCATCCCGACGCGGGAGCTGATGCGCATCGGGCCGGAGCTGGCGATCCTGCTCAAGGGGGCCCTCCCCGCCCTTGCCCTGGCCGCGGCCGTCCTGATGGTCTCCCGGATCCGGTACGCGCACGTGGTCAACCGCCTCCTGCGGGGCCGGAGGCCTTTCGTGACCCTGGTCGAGCTCGCCCTCGTGCTGGCGCTGGCCTACCTGTTCCGGGAGTGGGTCTTCTTCCTGGCGTTCTTCGGCTACGCCGTCACGGGGCCCGCGATGTGGTTGAAGGGCCGGTTCTTCCGGAAGCCGGTCCACCCCCCGGTCTCCGTCCGTCCGGAGCGGGATGAAAGCCTGTTCTAGCCATGCCCGTCCTCGCGTACATCGGCCTCGGCTCGAACCTGGGAGACCGGAGGGCCATCCTCGACCGGGCGCTGGAACGCCTCGGCCCCCTGAGGGTCTCCCGCATCGTCGAGACGGAGCCCTGGGGACGCGCCGACCAGCCGAAGTTCCTCAACGCCGTGGCCGAGATCTCCACCGACCTGGAGCCGGACGCCCTCCTGGGCCGGCTCCTGTCCCTGGAAGGGGAGTTCGGGCGGGTCCGATCCGAGCGGTGGGGCCCCCGGACGATCGACCTCGACCTGCTCCTCTACGGCGACCGCCGGGTCCGGACGGAAGCGCTGGACGTGCCCCACCCCCGGCTGGCCAGCCGCCGGTTCGTGCTGGAAGGCCTGGCCGAGCTCTGCCCGGACCGCGCCGTCCCCGGCCTTGGGAAGACCGTCCGCGAACTCCTGGAGGCCTGCGCGTGACGCGCCGCATCGAGACCATCCGCGAGATCCAGGACTGCGTGAAGGCCTGGCGCAGGAAGGGGATGACCGTCGGCTTCGTCCCCACGATGGGGGCCTTCCACCAGGGGCACCTCTCGCTGATGCGGCAGGCCCGCCGGGAGAACGACGCCGTCATCGTCAGCGTCTTCGTCAACCCCCTCCAGTTCTCCGCGGGCGAGGACTACGACCGCTACCCCCGCCGCCTCCAGCAGGACCAGAAGATGGCCGAGAGCGAGAACGCCGACGTCCTCTTCGTCCCCTCCGTCGCCGAGATGTACCCCAAAGGCTTCGACTCCCACGTGGACCAGGGCGACCTGCCCCGCAAGCTCTGCGGCGCCTCCCGCCCCGGCCACTTCCGCGGCGTGATGACCATCGTCTGCAAGCTCTTCAACATCGTGAAGCCCGACTCGGCCTACTTCGGCCATAAGGACTACCAGCAGTACCTCATCCTCCGCCGCATGGCCGCGGACCTCAACCTGGACGTGAAGGTCCGCCTCATGCCCACCATCCGCGAGGAGGACGGCCTGGCCATGAGCTCGCGCAACGCCTACCTGGGGCCCAAACAGCGCAAGGACGCCTCCTGCCTCCGCCGCGCCCTCAGGCAGGCCGAGGAGGCGGTCTCCGGCGGCGAGAACTCCGCCGCCCGCGTGATCGCCGACATGAAGCGCCTCATCGGCCGCGTCAAGGGGACGCGCGTCGATTACATCATGATCGTCAACGCGGACACGCTGGAACCCGTCAAGGAGATCAAGGGCAGGACCCTGGTGGCGCTGGCCGTGCGCGTCGGCAAGGCGCGCCTGATCGACAACACCATCGTGTAGGAGAGCCCGCCGATCCCCCGGACCGGCGCGGGATCCACGATCCCCGCGGCCCGGAACGGCCCGGCGACCCGATGAGGAAGCTCGTCCTGGACTGCCCGGCGAAGCTCAACCTTTTCCTTGAGGTCCTCGGCCGCCGGCCCGACGGCTACCACGACCTCGCCACCGTGATGGTCCCCATCGACCTGGCCGACACGATCGAGGTCCGCAAGGCCCCCCGGTTCACGCTCGAGGTCGAGGGGGCGGACCTGCCCGGGATCAACACCGTCACCCGCGCCTGGAGGGCCGTCCGACGCCGCCGCCGGATCCCCGGGGCCCGCGTGCGCCTCGTCAAACGCATCCCCGCCGGCAGCGGCCTCGGCGGCGGGAGCTCCGACGCCGCCGCGGCGATCGAGGCCCTCGATCGGCTGTACGGCCTCGGCCTCGACCGCGCCGCGGCGGGCGCCGAGGTCGGCAGCGACGTCAACTTCTTCCTCCAGCGCGGCCCCGCCCTCTGCATGGGCCGGGGGGAGGCCGTGGCGCCCCTGGCCGCCGCGCCCCGCCTCCACGCCGTCGTCGTCTGGCCCGGCTTCCCCCTCTCCACGGCCGGCGTCTACCGCCGCGTGAGAGAGTTCTTGACTCCGAACCCAAGAGACGTTATAGATTTCTTAAACAGGTACGCCCTGGGCGATGTCGGTCGCCTCGGGCGCGCTCTTTTCAACCGCCTCGAAGCCGCCGCCTTCGCGCTCCGCCCTGAGATCGGGGCGCTCCGCCGCCGCCTCCGGCGCCTGCCTTTCGCGGGCACGCGCATGACCGGATCGGGATCGGCGGTCTACGGGCTGTGCGCCTCGCGCGCCGAAGCGGAGCGCCTGGCCCGCCGGATCGGGGAGGAGACACGGGCGTTCGTCGTGGCCGCATCCACTTTGCCCCCGGGGGAGCCGTGGAGATCACCGAAGTCCGCATCAAGCTGATGACGCGGAGGAACGACAAGCTCCGCGCGTTCTGCTCCATCACCCTGGACAACGCGTTCGTCATCCGCGACCTCAAGATCATCGAGGGCTCCAAGGGCACGTTCGTCGCCATGCCCTCCCGCAAGCTCACCGACCGCTGCGCCCGGTGCGGCATGAAGAACCACCTGCGCTCGAAGTTCTGCACCGAGTGCGGGAACCGGCTTCCCCCGGAACGCGCCCTCAAGGACGGCCAGGGCCGCCCCAAGCTCCACGCGGACATCGCCCACCCCATCAACTCCGCCGCCCGCGAGACCATGCAGAAGAGGATTCTCCAGGCCTACGACGAGGAGGTCGAGAAGTCCAAGCTCCCCGGCTACAAGCCCGTGGAGATCTACGATTCGCCCGACGAGTACGACGGGGACGTCGAAGCCTGATCCCCGGCGGCCTCTCCGGCCGAAGTTTCCGCCCGCCCCCGGCCGATCTCTTTGCTATAGTATGCCCATGCCCGGGAAAGAGGCCCCCCAGGCCGGACTGCTCCGGAAGATCCCGAAGAAGGACGCGATCCTCTCCCACCCCGGCGCCCAGCCCCTCCTCGCCGAGGCCGGCCGGGAGTTCTTCGGGACCTGCCTGGACGGCGTCCTCGACGGCCTCCGCGGCCGCATCAAGGGCGGCGAGGCCCCTCCCCTGGACGCCCCTTCGATCCTCGCCGCCGTCCGCGAGCGCATGGCCGCCCGGCGCGCCCCCCGGCTTTGCCGCGCGATCAACGCCACCGGCGTCATCCTCCACACGGGCCTGGGCCGCGCCGTCCTTTCCCGGGCCGCCCTCGACGCCATCGCCTCCGAGCAGAAGGGCTACTCGGTCCTCGAGGTCGACCGCGGCACGGGCGAGCGGTCGATCCGCGAGACCCACGCGGCGGGACTCATCCGGGAGATCACGGGGGCGGAGGCGGCCACCGTGGTCAACAACAACGCGGGCGCCACGCTGATCGCCCTGGCCGCGCTCGCCAAGGACCGCGAGGTCATCACGTCCCGCGGCCAGCTCGTGGAGATCGGCGGCTCGTTCCGCATCCCCGAGGTCATGAAGCAGAGCGGCGCCGCGCTCGTGGAGGTCGGCACCACCAACAAGACCTACATCTCCGACTACGCGTCGGCTATCACGGAGAGGACCGCGCTCCTCCTGCGCGTCCACACGTCCAACTACCGCATCGTGGGCTTCACGCACTCCCCCACCCTGGAGGAACTCGTGGCGCTCGGGAGGAAGCACAAGCTCCCCGTGATGGACGACCTGGGGTCCGGCGCCTTCATCGACCTCTCCCCCTTCGGCGTCCTCGACGAGCCCACCGTCCAGGCCGGCGTGAAGGCGGGCGCCGACGTCGTCACCTTCAGCGGCGACAAGCTCCTCGGCGGCCCCCAGGCGGGGATCATCGCGGGCCGGAAGGAGGCCGTCTCCAGGATCCGGAAGAGCCCCCTCTTCCGCGCGCTCCGCGTCGACAAGCTCACGCTCACCGCCCTCGAGGCCACCCTCAAGCTCTACCTGGACCGCGAGCGCCTCTTCCGCCAGCTCCCCACGCTGAGGATGATCGCGATGACGCCCGGCGAGTGCGAGCGCCTCGCCCTCTCGCTGGCGGCCCGGCTCGCGGACCTGCCGGGGCTTTCCGCCGAGGTCCTCGACGACAAGAGCGAGTTCGGCGGCGGCTCCGTCCCCGCCCACTCCCTGCCCACCAAGGTGGTGGCCGTCCGCCACCGCTCCCTCTCGCTGGAAACCCTGGCCTCGAGGCTCCGCCGGGGAGATCCCCCCGTCTTCGGGCGCGTCCAGCGCGACCGCCTGCTCCTCGACGTCCGCACCCTCCAGGAAGGGGAAGACGCGGAGCTGGCCGCGGCCCTGCGGCGCCTCTGCGAACCCTGACCGTAATCGCCCAGGGGCATCAACGAATCAGGAACAACGAACCTCGAATCACGGGATCGTTCCCCCCAGATCCCCGGCGGGAACCCCGGGGGGCCTTCCATGGCCCATGGCCCTGCAATTCCTCCTCCGTGTCCTCCGTGCACTCCGTGTTTGATTCTTCCTCCGCGCCCTCGCCGACCCCAAGGAGGTCTGGATTTTGGCGAACCCCGCCGCTATAATCCCCGCCCGATGTCCTCCGCCAGGGGCGACCTGCTGATCGGGAAGATCGCGCTTCGGGAAGGGCTCCTCACCCGGGAACAGCTGTACGACTGCATCCTCGCCCAGGAAAGGAACCCCTCGAAGTCCCTCGGCGGCATCATGGTCTCCCGGGGCTACCTCCGCCACGAGGACCTGGAACGCCTCCTCGGCCTCCAGAAACGCGCCTTCGACAGCGTCGTCGAGGGACCGGCCCCCACCCGCACCAGCGCCCTCCTGGGGAAGCTCCTGGTGGACCGGGGGCTGGCCACCGAGTACCAGGTCAACGAGTGCCTGCGCGTCCAGGCCCGCATGGCGGAGGTGGGGATCAAGCCCGTCCCCCAGCTCGGCGAGATCCTCACGCGCCGCGGCTACCTGGACAAGGGGGCCATGGAGACGGCGCTCCAGCTCCAGAACCTCCAGCTCTACACCTGCCCCGAGTGCGGCGCGCCGATCGAGATCGGCCAGGCCCCCCCGGACCGCGAGGAGTACGCCTGCAAGGCGTGCGGGGCCTCCGTCCCCTCCCTCCTCGCCAAGATGGCCACCGCCGTCAAGGAAGCCCTGGACCAGGCCTCGCGGGAGCACGACGTGGATCTCCCCGACGAGGTCCGCCTGGCGGCCGCCGACCCGACCAAGAACTTCGGGAAATACATCCTCGTCAAGGAGATCGGCCGGGGCGGCGCCGGCATCGTCTACAAGGCCTGGCAGCAGGACCTCAACAAGGAAGTGGCCCTCAAGATCCTCCCCCACGAAAGCGACACCGCCGCGGGCGTCAAGACGCCCTTCGGCGACGTGGAGGACGTCAAGCGCTTCCACAACGAGACGCGCGCCCACGCCGACCTCGCGCACCCGAACATCGTCCCCATCCTCGACTTCGGGCTGGTCGACAACCACTTCTACTACACCATGAAGTACATCGAGGGCGTGACGCTCGACGGCGTCGTCCGGGAAAGCATCGACGAGCGCGCGTTCCAGACCACCTTCATCGGCCAGGGGGATTCCGGCCCGGCGGAGGCCCGCAAGGAGACCGCCCGCATCGTCAAGGGCAAGGGCATGCCCCTGCGGAGGGCCCTCGGCCTCATGAAGGAGATCCCGTCCGCGCGCGGGATCGGCCTCGTTGACGAG
>CAYNDR010000134.1:0-7335 GCA_964395295.1 uncultured Planctomycetales bacterium | reverse complement strand
GGGCCATCGCGTCCGCCCACAAGCTGGGCGGCCACCACCGCGACATCAAGCCGGCCAACAGCGTCGTCGACAAGACCGGCAAGCCCTGGCTGATGGACTTCGGACTGGCCAAGGTCATCCGCATCGGCGACAGCGCCTACGTCAAGGGCGTCATCATGGGAACCCCCTACTACATGCCCCCCGAGCAGGCCCTGGGGGACATGGAACGGGTGGACTACCTGAGCGACATCTACTCCCTGGGGGCCGTCCTCTACGAGATGGTGAGCGGATACTCGCCCTACACCGGGAAGACGCCCGACGAGGTCCTCGCGCTCCTCCCCAAGGAACCCCCCGAGCCCGTCCTGTCCCACGACCCGGACCTGCCGGCCGACATGGTGCGCATCATCGAGAAGGCCATGGCCCGGGAGAAGGACCGGCGCTACCCCTCGGCCCAGGCCTTCACCGAGGACATCGACAATTTCCTCGCCGGCCGCCCCCTCAACGAGGAGCCCGCCGGCGCCCGCCCCCGCTCCGTGTGGAAGAGGCTGAGGGGCCTCTTCGGCGGCGATCAGACCCGCTGAACGAGGTCGGCCAGCGTCTCCAGGACCGGCACCCCCGGAGGGGACTCCCGCGCCGTGATGCGCCTCGCGCGATCGATGAGGAAGGCCTTCAAGCCCGCCCGGCGGGCCCCCTCCACGTCCTCCTCGGGCAGGTCCCCCACGTGCACGGCCTCCGCGGCCCCCACCCCCGCCCGCCGGAGCGCCTCCTCGAAGATCCGCGGGTCGGGCTTGCGCACCCCCACCTCGGCCGAGATCACCACGAAGTCGACCAGCCGGTCCAGGCCGAGGCCCGCGCTGATCCCCCGGAGCCGCGTGTCCCAGTTGGAGACCACCCCCAGCTTCAGCCCGCGCCGGCGCAAGGCCCCGAGCGCCGGCTCCACGTCGTCGTAGAACCTCCACGCGTCGGGCTCGCCGAAACGCCGATAGAGCGCCTCGAACCAGCCCTCGACGTCGACGGGCCGGCGCCCCCCCACCCGGCCATGGGTCGCCCCCGTGATGCGGCGCCACATGGCGGAGTCGTCCGCGTCGCTGGCCCCCATCTGGAGCCCGGGCCCCCGGGTGAATTCCCGGAAGACGGGGACGAAGGCCTCGACGAAGCGCTCGGGCGGGAGACGCACGCCGAACCGGGCCGTGGTCTCCGCATAGAGGGTCCCGATGTCCGGATGCGCGTAGAGCAGGGTGTGCCCCGCGTCGAAGAAGACGGCCTTGATCGCGGGCTTCATGACCCGAGCCGCCCGCGCAGGAGGAGGTCGTCCCCCATCCGCTCCACCGTGACGTCCCGGATCCGCAGGGCCTGGGACATCCGCTCCAGGCCCCCGCCCTCGACCGGCGTCTTGGCCCCCCGGCCCCCCACGATCTTGGGCGCCACGAAGACGCACACCTCGTCGGCCAGCTCCGCGTCCATCACGCTGGCATGCACCTCGCCCCCGCCCTCGACCAGGATCCGGTGATAGCCTTCCCCGGCCAGCGCCTCGAACACCACCCTCAGGTCCAGGGTCCCCAGCCGGAGGACCTGGACCCCCCGGGCCTCCAGCGCCCGGATCCGCTCCGCGGGGGCGGAGGCCGAAACCGCCAGGATCGTCGTCTGCTCGCGCGCGGTCCGGACGACCGTGGCCTCCAGGGGCGTCCGCGCCCGCGTGTCCAGCACGATCCGCGCGGGACGGGTCCGCGCGCCGTGCAGGGACGGGTCGTCCCTCAGCACCGTGCCACTGCCCACGAGGATCGCCTGGAACGTGTCGCGGAACCGCCGGAGCCAGGAGCGGGACCTCTCGCAGGACACCCACCGGGAGTCGCCCGTCCGGGCGGCGATCTTGCCGTCAAGGGTCATGGCCCACTTGGCCACGACGTACGGAAGCCCCCGCGTGTGGACCTTGACGAACGGCGCGTTGAGCTCGCGCGCCTCCGCCGCCAGGACGCCGGTGACGACCCGGATGCCCGCGCGGCGGACCAGGGCCAGCCCGCGCCCGTCCACGAGCGGATTCGGGTCGCGCATCGCCACCACCATCCGCTTCAGCCCGCTCCGGGCGATGAGCTCGCTGCACGGGGGCGTCTTCTTGGGATGCGGCGAACAGGGCTCCAGCGTCACGTAGAGCGTGGCCCCCCGGGCGCCGGCGCCGGCCGTGCGCAGGGCGTAGACCTCCGCGGGGGCCCCGCCATAGCAACGGTGATACCCCTCGCCGATCACCCGCCCGCCGCGGACCACCACGGCCCCCACCAAGGGATTCGGCGCCGTGCGGGCCCCGCCCCGCGCGGCGAGTTCCAGGGCCCGCCGCATGAAGGCCTCGTCGAGCCGGCTCATGCCACCGTCCCCGAAAGGGCCAGCGCCGTGGCCCCCGTGATCTCCACCTCCACGAACCGCCCGCGGAGGTCTTCGGCCGCCTCGAAGTTGACGATCTGGAAGGTGCCGGTGCGCCCCGTCTGGCGGCCCGGGTCCCGCCTGCTCGCCCCCTCCACGAGGACCTCCAGGCGCTTCCCGATCCGGGCCCGGTTCCTCTCCAGGGAAAGGCGCCCCTGGACGTCCAGGAGGATCCCGTGGCGCCGCCGCTTCTCGGCCTCCGGCACGTCGTCCGGCATCGCCGCGGCCGCGGTCCCCGGCCGCGGCGAGTATTTGAAGAAGAAGGCGTTCTGGAACCGGACGCGCTCCATCAGCACCACGGTCCGCTCGAAGTCCTCCCCGGTCTCCCCCGGGAAGCCCACGATGAAGTCGCTGGCGATCTCCACGCCCGGGACCTCCGCGCGGAGCGTCTCGCAGATTTCCACGAACCGGTCCGCGGTGTACCCCCGCCGCATCGCCTTGAGCACGCGATCCGAGCCGGACTGGACGGGGAGGTGGAGGTACTTGCAGAGCCGCGGCAGGTCCCGCATCGCCTCCACGAGGCTTGGCCGCACGAGCGCGGGGTGCGAGGTGATGAAGCGGAGCCGGCGGATCCCCTCCACCTCGTGCACCCGGCGGAGGAGCCCGGCCAGGTCGCAGGCGGGCCGCAGGCCCTTCCCGTACGAGTTGACCGTCTGGCCCAGGAGCGTCACCTCCACCGTGCCCCGTCCCGCCAGCCTCCGGACCTCCTCCACGATCTTCTCCGGCGGCCGGCTCGCCTCGCCCCCGCGCGTGGAGGGCACCACGCAGAAGGAGCACGCCAGGTCGCACCCCTCCATGGCCTTGACGTAGGCCTGGGAGCGGCTCGCGCGGGACTCGATGGCCTCGGTCCCGTCGATGAACTCGTCGTCGAACTCCTCGACCGCGATCCGCCTCTGCCCGGTCGCGAGGATCTCGTCGACCAGGCGCGGGATGGCCCCGACGTGGCGCGGCCCCACGACGAGCTGGACGTGCGGCAGGCGATCGAAGAGGTCCTCCCGGCGGTTCTGGGCCATGCATCCCACGATGCCCACGACCAGGTCGGGTTTCTTCCGCTTGATCCTCCCCACGAGGCCCGCGTTCGAGAGCGCCCGGTCCTCGGCGTGCTCGCGCACGGAGCAGGTGTTGAAGAGGATGACGTCCGCCTCTTCCCGGCGGCGGGCCACCGCGTACCCCTGGGCCATCATCCGCGAGAGGATGAGATCGCTGTCCAGATCGTTCATCTGGCAGCCGTAGGTCTCGATAAAGACTTTCCGCATGAGCGGATTGATTCTAGCCGCCCCCGGCGGGGGCGTCAACGCCGCGTCCCGCAGCGCGCCAGGAGGTCGGCGCGGCGGCCTTCGGACACCTCCCAGTCGCGCTTCCCCATCCGCGCCGCCCCCGCGCGCCCGGCCCACTTGTCCATCCGCTCGACCAGGGGTTTCGTCGGGCCGCCCGGGTCGACCGCGCCCCAATCCTCGTCGTTCATCCACACCCGCCACTTGATCCTGAACCGCTCGGCCCAGCCGGCCAGGCACCGGACGATGAAGAGGGCGTCCGCGAAGGCCATGAAGAGGTCGTCCTCCTCGGCGACCCCATGGGAATGGAAGAGGGGCGTCCGGCCGCGGAGAACCTCGGGCCTCCCGTCCCCCTTCGCGTCGAATCCCAGCCCCCCGCGCCACCAGCGCCGATCGACGGCCCCCGCCTCCTCCAGGATCGTCCGGACCGCGGAAGCCCCCACGCGACCGGCGCTTTCGTATCGAATCATCGCAATGTCGCTTTAAAGCGACACAAACCAAACAGCCTGGGCCCCATGCGGTTGCGCGTTAAAGGCCGATTTTCCGTTCGTCATTCCGGCGGTACCACCAGGTCCCGAAAAGGGCGCAGAACCCGGCCAGGACGACCCCCGCCAGGACGTCGACGAGGTAGTGGTACCTCAGGTAGAGGGTCGATACGGCCACCGCCAGCGAGACCGGGATCCCGACGGCGGCGGCGCCCCAGGCCCGGTTCCGGAGACAGCTGAAGATGACCAGCGCGGCGACGACCGCGTGGCCGCTCGGGAAGGTGTCCCGGGCGTCCCCCTCGAGGGCATAGATCCACTCCTTGGCCTTCGAGGTCGCGGCGTCCCAGGCGGGCTGGGCCACGCCCACCTTGTCCGCGTGGTACCCCGGCCCCTCCGCGGGCACCAGGAAATAGCCCACGAACGTCAGGAGCCATCCCAGCATGAAGACGGTCTTGGTCTCCTCGAAGTCCTGGCTCCGCGGCCGCCGGTAGAGGGCGACGCCGGGGATGAGGGCGATGAAGTAGTAGCTGATCCACGACGCCTTGGCCAGGAGCGTCAGGAACGGGGCCTCGATCGCTCCCATCCACCGCAGGACCGCGACCCCGCCGATCGCCCGGTCGATCGCGATCAGCCGATCGTCGTAGTCGGTGGGATGGACGCGGTGGACGAGCGCGCAGGCCATAAGAAAAAGCGCGGGGACGTACAGGCACATGTCCCAGGCGCGGAAGAACCGGCCGAATCCCGACCGCGCGCCCACCATGAGCGCCGTCAGGAGCAGGACCAGCGCGTGGCCGGCCGCGTAGAAATACCAGCCGGGGACGGCCGCCCGGAAGACCAGGCAGACGAGGATGAGCCCGAGGCAATAGAGAATCGCCGCCCATTCGGAGGGTTGGACATGCGAACGGTACCGCCGGCGCAGGCAATTCGGAGCGACGAGAGGCATCGGGCGGTCCGTTCGATGTCGCCCTTCGTGTGGGCGAAGCTCACGAACCAGGCCTCGAATTGCGAGGGCGGCGCCAGGATCCCCTTGCGGCGGAGCGCCCGGTGGAGGCGCGCGTAGCGGCGGACATCGCTCCGGGCGGCGCCCTTCCAGTCCGTCACCGGGCCCCGCGTGAAGAAGGGCGTCAGCAGGGAGCCCACCCGGTTGACCGTGACCCCCCGGAAGGCCGCCTCCAGGCGCGCCCCCAGGTCCTCGAGGTTCGCGTAGATCTCGGGGTGGTCCCGCAGGATCCTCAGCTGGGCCAGGCCGGCGGCCACCGCCACGGGATTCCCCGAGAGCGTCCCCGCCTGGTACACGGGGCCCTCCGGGGAGATCAGGCCCATGATCTCGCGCCGCCCCCCGTAGGCCCCCACGGGCAGGCCGCCGCCGATGATCTTTCCCAGGATCGTCAGGTCCGGCCGGACCCCGGAGAGCGTCTGGGCCCCGCCCCAGCAGAGGCGGAATCCCGTGATGACCTCGTCGAAGACCAGGAGGATCCCGTGCCGCCGCGTGAGGTCGCGGAGCCCTTCCAGGAAACCCGGGGCGGGCGGGACCACGCCCATGTTCCCCGCCACCGGCTCCACGATCACGCAGGCCAGGCTCCTCCAGGAGCGGCGCACGAAGGCGCGGAAGGCCTCCATGTCGTTGTACGGCAGGACGTGGGTATGCCGCGCCCAGTCCCGGGGGACGCCGGGGCTGGTGGGCACGCCGAACGTGGCCGCCCCCGAGCCCGCCCGGACCAGCAGGCCGTCCGAGTGGCCGTGGTAGCCCCCCTCGAACTTCACCACGCCGTCGCGCCCCGTGAAGGCCCGCGCCGCCCGGAGGGCGCTCATGCAGGCCTCCGTGCCGCTGGAGACGAGCCGCACCTTCTCGATCGAGGGGAAGGCGGAACAGAGGAGTTCCGCCATCTCGACCTCCCCCTCCGTGGGGGCCCCGTAGGAGGACCCCTTCTCGGCCGCGCGCCCGATCGCGCGGACCACCGCGGGGTGGGCATGCCCCAGGATCAGCGGGCCCCAGGAGCACACGTAGTCGAGATATTCCCGGCCGTCGAGGTCCACGACGCGGGCGCCGCGGCCCGAGGCGATGAAGGGCGGGGTTCCCCCCACCGCGCGGTAGGCGCGGACGGGGGAGTTCACGCCGCCCGGCATGACGCGCTGGGCGCGCCGGAATGCCGCGTCATTGCGGGGATTCCCGTGTCTGCCCACGTCTTAAGTGTAGAGCGGGAAACGGCCCTGTCAACGGCGTTCGGCGGGGCCGCGTTGATTCCGGCCGGGGCTGTGGTAGACTGGAGTCGGAGGTCCGCGAAGGCCCCGGCCGGAGGGCGTACCGCCCGGGGAGCCGTTTATGGCCTACCGTCAGGTGCAGAAGGGCGAGCGGATCTCCGAATACACCCTGGTCGAGAAGCTCGGGCAGGGCGGCTTCGGGGAGGTCTGGAAGGCCGAGCATACCCAGATCCCCGGCAAGTTCGTCGCCATCAAGATCCCGACGAGCCTCGACAGCATGGACTGCCTCAAGCAGGAGGCCGTCTTCCAGCACGAGCTCGACCACCCCAACATCGTCAAGACGATCGGCCTGAACACCCAGCACGACCCGCCGTACTTCACGATGGAATTCGTGGAGGGCCGGAACCTCCGCCAGCTGATGATGGCCGACGGGATCCTCCCTCCCCCCTACGCCATCGACATCGCGGTGCAGGCCTGCGAGGCGCTGGCCTTCGCCCACGACAAGGGGATCGTCCACAGGGACATCAAGCCCGAGAACATCCTGGTCGAGAAGAAGAAGGTCGACGTCTCGAACAAGGGCAAGGCCCCCCTCCACTACGTCAAGATCACGGACCTCGGGCTGGGGAAATTCCCCGACCACCGCCAGGACGAGATCGTGGTCTCGGAAGGCGCGCGCACGAGCGGGATGCGCATGCTCTCCGGGACGCTGTTCTACATGGCCCCCGAGCAGATGGTGCCCGGCCGGGGCGTGGACGGCCGCGCGGACCTCTACTCCCTGGGAGTCGTCCTCTACGAGATGCTGACGGGCGAGCTCCCGCTGGGGATGGACCTCCCCAGCGAGCTCAATCCCGTGGTGACGCCCGAGCTCGACGCGATCACCAAGAGGGCCCTCTCCATCGACCGGGACAAGAGGTACCCGGGCGCCCGCGAGATGGCCGCCGACCTGCTCAGCCGCAAGACGCGGCTGTGGATCCACGCCA
>CAYNDR010000133.1:12155-15723 GCA_964395295.1 uncultured Planctomycetales bacterium | reverse complement strand
CCCATCTCATCGCGATGCCCCACGTGACGCGGGAGATGGCGGACCGGCTGGCGGAGGACGTGCGAAAGGAAAAAGGGGCTCTCCCATGAAGCAGATCGTCATCGTCGCGGACAACCGCCCCGGCATCGTCGCGGACGTGACGATGGCGCTGGGCGAGAAGGGCGTCAACATCGGGACCATTGACGGCGAGGCCTTCCAGGGCGTGGGGGTCGTGCGGATGACGGTCAGCAACTACGACCTCGCCCTCAAGGTCCTGCGCGACGCGGGCTTCCACGCCTTCAGCGAGGAGGTGATCCTGGTCCGGCTGGAGGACAAGCCGGGGGCCTTGGCCCGGGTGGCGCGCCGCTTCAAGGACGCCCAGATCGACATCGTCAGCCTGAGGATCGTGAGCCGGGACGGGCAGACCGGCGTCGTGGCGATCTCGTGCGACAACCTCCAGAAGGCGAGGGACCTCGTCCGGGACGAGCTCCTGAGCTGAGCCGGCACCGGGCGCGTATAATACAGGGGCGGCGGAGCCGCCCGCGGACGGGAGGATCGCATGAGCCGGTTCCTGGGGTGCGCGTTCGCCGCCTTCCTGGCGGTCGGCCCGGAGGCCTCGGGCCAGGCGGCCAACAGGGACCACGTCGAAAAGATGACGGCCGCGGCGCCCCTCAGGCCGTTCGTGGCCCCCAAGAAGGCGCGCAAGCTCCTGATCTTCACCCTGGCGAAGGGGTTCAAGCACTCGTCGATACCCCTGGCCGCCGAGTCGATCAAGCACATCGGCGAGAAGACCAAGGCCTGGACGTCGGTCATCAGCGACGACCCCCAGATGTTCAAGCCCCAGAGCCTGGCCGCCTTCGATGCCGTCTGCTTCGACCAGTGCGGTGAAGCTGGACGATCCCAAGTGCCCCATCAACGCGCCGTTCGAGGGGAAGGGCTTCGAGATCACCGACGAGATCTACACGTTCAAGGACCCCTACTCGCGCGAGAAGCTGAGGGTCATCCTGAGCGTGGACTGGGAAAACTCCGGGGACCTCAAGGGCGCCAACCGGCAGGACAACGACTACGCCCTGAGCTGGATCCGGGACTACGGCCGGGGGCGCGTCTTCTACTGCGCCTTCGGCCACCAGGAACCCATCTGGTGGAACCCGAAGATCCTGTCCCACGTGCTGGCGGGCGTCCAGTACGCCTTCGGCGACCTGAAGGCGGATGCGACGCCCAGCGCCGCCATGAAGGGGAAGCTGGCGCCGGCCCCCGGGCCGAAGCTGAAGTAGGCCGCTCAGTCCCCGGCCACCGCGCCGGTGGCCGCCCATTCCGTCCCGCGGACGAGGATTCTCTGGAACTCGCGGCCCTTCATGTCGCCCGCGTCGTGCCCCAGGAGCGTGGCGAGGCACCGGCCCCGGCCATAGGCCGCCGCCACGACCGCGGGCTCCCACTGGCCCGTCCCCTTGGCGATCTTGGGGTCCGAGTACGAGGAGGCCAGGACCTCGCACCCCTCGGCGACG
This sequence comes from uncultured Planctomycetales bacterium, assembly GCA_964395295.1. Classification (GTDB taxonomy): domain Bacteria; phylum Planctomycetota; class MHYJ01; order MHYJ01; family JACPRB01; genus CAYNDR01. The sequence continues at coordinate 14,239 of CAYNDR010000133.1, read as the reverse complement.
CCCGGGGCGTTCCAGAGTTCGTCCTGATGGGTGAACTCGGCCAGGCCTTTCATGACGGGGTGGTCGGCCTTGTCGACGCGGACCTTGAACGAGTGCTTCGCGCCGTGGTGGGTCTTCTTCAGGTCCCAGTACACCAGGGACACCTTCCGGTACTCGGGCCAGTCCTGGTAGAAGGAACTGCCGCCGGCGTGGACCGTGACGTGCCCCTTGCCGCCGCGGACGAAGTCGAGGCAGGCGGCGCGCGACTCGGCGGGCCACTCCTCGGCCTTTTTGGAATCCTTCCCCCAGCTGTTCCAGTTGCTCAGGATCACGTCGAAACGCCCGAGGTTGTCCGCGGCGATCCCCTCGGGGGGCACGGTCGTCTCGACGGTGAACCTCCCGGCGGCCTCCAGGATCTCCTTCATTTTCGGGGTGGTCTGCTTCCAGTCGTGGTTGTTGCTCCCGGTGAGGATCAGGACGCGGACCTTCCGGGGCGCGTCCTGGGCGGGGCTGACAAGGGGGCCGGCCAGGAGGAGGAGCGGGAGGCATCTCAGGATCATTGGAGATTCCTTTCTACCCGGTGATACTACAATTTGGCGGCGTTGGAGGAAGATTTGTTATCCTCTCTCCCCGGGATGAGGACTTATTCACACGCGGAAGAGGCGGCCGACAACCTGCCCTACGCCCTCATGGCGCTCCTGGGCGCGGCGGTGATCGTCGTGGCCGCCCGGTTTTCCGCCTGGGGCTGGGCCGCGGCGGCCGGGTACGCGGCCTACGCCGCCCTGGGGGCGGTCTGGATCATGGTCTTCGTCTGCCCGTACTGCGCCTTCTTCGACACGCGGAGCTGTCCGTGCGGCTACGGGCAGTTCGCGGCCCGGTTCCGGAACAAGTCGACGGTCGAGTGTGTCGCCGTCCAGTTCAAAGGGCACATCCCGGCGATCGTCCCGCTCTGGAGCATCCCCGTGGCGTGGGGAGGCGTGGTCGTCTGCCGGGGTTTCTCCTGGCTCCTGGCGGGACTGCTGATCGCTTTCGTCCTGGACGCCTGGCTGATCCTGCCGCTGGTGTCCCGGCGCCACGGCTGTTCCGAATGCCCCCAGAAGGACGACTGCCCGTGGATGGGCCCGGGCAAGCCGAAGGAGGCGGGCGCATGAACCGGATCCTTGTCCTCTACGACAGCGGGACGGGCAACACGGCGAAGATGGCCGTCTACGTGGCGCAGGGAGCCCGCTCCATCCCGAAGACCGAGGTTCGGCTGAAGGGCGTCGGCGAGGCGCGGGTGGAGGACGTCCGGTGGGCCGACGGCATCGCCGCGGGCAGTCCCACCAACTTCGGGACGGTCTCCTGGAAGATGAAGAAGTTCTGGGACGAGGTCCCCAAGGACGACTGGCTCAAGATCGACGGGAAGATCGCCTGCGCCTTCTCCTCCTCGGGCGGCTGGGGCGGGGGGGCGGAGCTCACGTGCATGACCCTCCTGACGATGCTCATGAACTACGGGTTCCTCGTCTTCGGCGTGACCGACTACACGGGCAAGGTCAAGACCCTGCACTACGGGGCGGTCACGGCGCGCGAGCCGCGGGCGGCCGAGGACGTCAAGGCCTGCCGCCTCCTCGGGAAGCGCCTCGCGGAGTGGGTGGCGGTCTTCGTGGGAGGCGACCGGCGCCAGCACCCGGTCGCCAAGCGCAAGGGGAAGGGGGCCGGCTAGGGCCCGGGCGGCGGATTCCCCATAGTGGGTTCGGATCAAGGTCACCCGGAACGCGGGAACGGGCGTAATGTACATGTCGTGAGACAGGCGGGGCCCTTTGACGGCCCCGCGGCCATCATTTTGGAGGAAGGACCATGTCCGACGGCGGGATGATTTCCAGGCGCGACTTCAGCAAGGCGGCGGGCGCCGCCGCGATTTCCTTTTCCGTCCCCGCGAACTGGGGGCTCAAGCAGAACAAGAAGCTCAAGGCGGCCGTGATCGGCTGCGGGGGCCGCGGGGGCGGCGCCATCGAGAACCACATGGAGGCCGTCAAGGTCATCAACGAGAAGCTCAGCCTCGGCCTCGAGGTGCAGGTCGTGGCCACCGCCGACATCCATCCCGGGAGCGCCCAGGGGCTGGGCCG
>CAYNDR010000133.1:0-12145 GCA_964395295.1 uncultured Planctomycetales bacterium | reverse complement strand
CCCCGGTGCAGACCGTCCGGACGATCACGAGGGCTTGGCGGCCGTCCGCGCGGCGGCCAGCACCTTCCGGATGGCCTCCTCCAGCGGGAGGCTCAGGGTCATCCCGGCGGCCCGGGCGTGCCCGGCGGGCGCGCCCAGGGGCTGGGCCGGAAGTTCGGCGTCCCCGCCGGCCAGTGCTATGCCGGCTTCGACGCCTACCAGAAGGCGATCGCGGCCGGGCCCGACCTCATCATCACGGCGGCGGCCCCCGCCTTCCGTCCGGTCCACTTCGAGGCCGCCATCAAGGCCGGGAAGCACGTCTTCTTCGAGAAGCCCGTGGCCGTGGACCCGCCGGGGGTCCGCCGGGTGATCGCCGCGGGCGAGGAGGCCAAGAAGAAGGGCCTCACCGTCGTGGCGGGCACCCAGCGCCGCCACAGCCGCGGCTACAACGAGCGCGCCGCCGCCATCAAGGAGGGACTGCACGGCCGGGTCATGGGCGGGCGCGTGGCCTGGAACATGGGGAAGATCTTCGACAACAAGCCCATCAATCCCAAGAGGCCCGAGGACCTCGCCGGCGGCGGCCGCTGGCAGCTCTGGGTCGAGATGTCCGGCGACCACATCTGCGAACAGCACGTCCACAACATCGACATCGCCAACTGGTTCCTGAACGCCCACCCCGTCAGCGCCGGCGGCTTCGGCTGGCGGGCGCGCCGGGTCGCCGGGAACATGTACGACTTCTTCAGCGTCGACTTCGAGTACCCGAACCACATCCACATCCACAGCATGTGCCGCCAGGTCGGCGCGTGCTGGAACTGGGTGGGCGAGGAGTTCACCTACGAGAAGGGCGGCGGCCGGCCCTCCTCGGTCCCCTACGACGACATGCCGCGCAAGGGGGACGACTACGTGGACGAGCACATCCACCTGCTCCTGAGCATCCTGAAGAGCAAGGAGACCATCAACGAGGCCCAGAACGTGGCCTGGGCCACCGGGGCCGCGATCCTGGGCCGCGAGGCCGCCTACAGCGGCCAGCGGATCACCTGGGCCGAGATGTACGAGAAGGACGGCGGCCCCTGGTATAACCTCAAGATGAAACCCCAGCCCGAGGACTTCGAGAAGGGCCAGATCGAGTACCCGAAGGACGGGGACATCCGGATCCCGGGCAAGGGATAATCCCAGACGCCTGCAAGGCCCTCCCGCGGGAACGCCCCGCGAGAGGGCCTTTCGTTTTCTCCGCGCCCTATTCCGCTACCGCGGGGGCATTTCCTGGGTTATCCTTGGGTAGGATGGGCGAGCCTGGAACAACGGCCCGGAAGGGCGAGCCTCCCAAGTTCGGCGAGACGGCCGTCAAGCTCGGCTACCTGACGCCGGAGCGCCTCCGCGAGTGCCTGGAGATCCGCGAGAAGATGCGGGCCATGGGCCTCTCGGAGCCCCTGGGCCAGATCCTCCTCAAGAAGGGCTACCTCACCGGCGCCCAGCACCACTCGGTCCTCAGCCGCCTCGGCACCGCCGCCGACCCCATCCCGGGCTACCGCCTGCTCGACAAGATCGGCCAGGGCGGCATGGGCACCGTCTACAAGGCGGAGCAGACGAGCGTCCGCCGCATCGTGGCCATCAAGGTCCTCTCGCCCGAGGCGGTCAAGGATCCCACCTACGTCCCCCGGTTCTTCAAGGAGGCCCACGCCGCCGCCCAGCTCAACCACCGCAACCTCATCGCCGCGATCGACGTGGGCGAGGTCAACGGCCTCTACTACTACGTCATGGAATACGTCGAGGGGAAGGACTGCCGCGACCTGGTGACGGCGAAGGGGCCCTTCGACGAGAAGAAGGCCGTCGATGTCGCGATCCAGATGGCCGAGGCCCTCGACTACATCCACGCCCATCACGTCGTCCACCGCGACATCAAGCCGGAGAACCTCATCCTCACGGCCGACGGCACCGTGAAGCTCTGCGACCTGGGCCTGGCCAAGGTCACGACTTCCGCGGAGCAGAGCCTCACCCAGACGGGCTTCACCGTGGGGACGCCTTTCTACATGTCGCCCGAGCAGGTCCGCGGCGAGAAGGACATCGACATCCGGGCGGACCTCTACTCGCTGGGCGCCTCGCTCTACTGCATGGTTGTCGGCAGGCCCCCCTTCGAGGGCATGAGCGCGGGCGAGACGCTCACGATGCACCTCAAGGAACCCATCCCCGATCCCCGGAAGCTCGCCCCGCACCTGAGCGAGGACTTCGCGGGGGTCCTCCGGAAGCTCCTGGCCAAGAACCGCAGGGACCGCTACGCCACGCCCTCCCTCCTGGCGGAAGACCTCAAGCGGATCAAGGCCGGCGCCGCCCCGGCCGGCGCCCGCGTCCACGCGGCCCGCTCGGCGATCCTGGAGCGCGCCGCCTCCTCCACCGGGCGCGTGGTCCTGAAGAAGACCGTCCCCCTGTGGCCGTTCCTCGTGGCGGGCGCGGCCGTCCTCGTCCTCATGGCCATGGCGACCGCCACGATCCTCTCCAGCCGGAAGGAGAAGAAGGGGCCGGCGGCCTCGCGCCCCGACGATTCCACGAGGATTGCGGCGGCCGAGCTCCAGATGTCCGAGGCCCGGAAGCAGATGGATGATGGCCGATGGAGCGAGGCCCTCACGAACCTGGAAGATCTGATCGATGAGTATGGGAAGCTCAAGTGGTACGAGAGGAACCGGACCCGCATTGGGGAGATGATCGGGACGTGCAAGGTTCGGTACTCCGAGGAGGAGACCCGGCGCAAGGCCCGCCTGGCCCGCCGGACGGAAGAGGAGACGCCCCCGCCCCCCGAGCCTCCGATCCCGGTGATCCACCCGGAGTATCCCCCGCCGACGCCGAAACCGGAGGTCAAGCCGCCGCCTCCGCCTCCCCCCAAGCCGGAGCCGCCGGTCGCGCCCGCCGCGCCGACCGAGCGGCTGGCCTTCCAGGACGGGACGGATCCCGCGCCCGGATATGCCGGCACCCGGGATACGACCCTAAACGAATACGAACCGGCCAGGGGATTCGGATCCGACCTTCAACGGCTCACGGACGGCGACGAGCCCAAGAAGAGCACCAAGGACTGCGTGTCCCTTTTCCGGTGGGATCTCTCCGCCATCCCGCCGGATCGCGTGGTGGAGTCCGCGGTGATCACGCTTCATTCCCTCGACCGGTCGTCGAACGAGTATTTCGCCTACGAGTGCCTCCGGGAGTGGGACGAGGGGACGTCCACCTGGAACGAGCGCCGGGCGGGGACGCCCTGGGAGAAGCCGGGGGCGTCCGGTCCCGGCGAGCGGGGGAAGTCCGTCCTGGCGCGGTTCCGCTCGGCCGCGATGGGTCCCTTCGAGACCCGGCTCACGGCCGAAGGCGTCGGGGTCGTCCAGTCCTGGATCAGGGACCCGTCGAGGAACCACGGCCTCATGATCGCGCCGACGGACCAGGTGGACGGCCTGGACGTGGCGTCGCGGGAGGCGGCCGGCCCGGGCACGCGTCCGCGGCTGGTCCTCTTCCTCCGGAAGCCGTAGGATCGGGCCGGCCAATCCGCGCGATTTCTTCGCGCCATCCCTGCCAATCCTGCGCCCCCGCGTTCATACAAGATATGGGGACCTTCAAAGGACGGACCATGATCACGCGGCGGGACCTTCTCCGGGGCGCGGCGGGCGCGGGGCTCCTGCCCGCGCTGGGCTGCGGGCTCTTCGCGCGCCGGGACGTCATCCGCGGGGAGAACGAGAAGCCCGGGACCGCCGATTGGATCCTCGCGAACACCCGCGTCGATCCCAAGATCCGCTGCCGTTGCCCGTGGATCGAAGGCTACTGCTCCCGGACCAGCGTCCGGGCGGGCGAACCCCTCGAGATCATGGTGAGCACCAATCCGCCCTCGGGCTTCGTGATCGACCTCTACCGGATGGGATTCTACGGCGGGAAGGGCGCCCGGCACCTGGGGCAGTGGGGGCCCTTCCGGGGGAGCGTCCAGCCCGACCCTCCCGAGGGCGAGGAGCGGCTCCGGGAGTGCCGCTGGGAGCCCGCGCTCCGGCTCGCCGTCCCGAAGGACTGGCCCAGCGGCGTCTACCTGGGGAAACTCACCGAGGAGAAGGAGAAGCTCCAGAGCTACGTCGTCTTCATCGTCCGGGACGACCGTCCGTGCGATTTCCTCTTCCAGTGCTCGGACACCACCTGGTCGGCCTACAACCGCTGGCCCGGCCAGTTCTCCCTCTACGACGACGGAAAGAAGCAGTGGTACTGGGGCCCGAACGTCCGCGTGAGCTTCGACCGCCCCTACGGGAAGTACTGCCAGATCGCCAACTGGCCGCTCTCCCAGGGCTCCGGCGAGTTCCTCCTCTGGGAGTTCCCGCTCGCCTTCTGGATGGAGCAGCAGGGGTACGACGTGTCCTACGTCTCCAACGTCGACACCCACGCCGACGCCGCGGGCCTCCTCCGCGCGAGGGGATGGATCTCCACGGGCCACGACGAGTACTGGTCCCGGGAGATGTTCGAGAACGTCAAGGCCGCCGTGGCGGCCGGCGTGAACGTCGCCTTCCTCAGCTCGGACACGTGCCTGGGGCTCATCCGGTTCTTCGAGTCCGGGACGGGGGCGCGCGACCGCGTCTTCTCCCGCGTCGGCGTCTTCGGCGACGTGGAGGAGGCGGAGCTCAAGAGCTTCCCCGAGATGGCCCGCTTCCAGAGGTGCGGCCTGGACGAGGGCGAACTCCTGGGGAACCGCACGGTCTACCCCGTGATGGGGACGGGGGACTGGATCTGCTCCAACGAGAAGCACTGGATCTTCGAGGGCACCGGGATGAAGGACGGCGACGGCGTCCCGGGGCTGGTGGGATGGGAGTGGCAGGGCGACCCGGCGAGGATCCCGGGCCTGGAGGTCGTGGCGCGCGGCAAGGTCCGGTCGCGGGGGACCGACGGGGAGTACACCGCGACGATCTACCCGGGGCCGAAGGGGAACCACGTCTTCAGCTGTTCGACGATCTGGTGGGCGGACGGGCTGGCGGCGCCGCCCGGCTACAAGCCGCCGGGGAATTACGGCGACCAGAAGGTGAACCTGAAGGGGCCCGATCCGCGGGTCCAGAGGATCACGAGGAACCTGTTCGACCGCTTCAGGGGGTAGGACGGGACCCGGAGGACATCCATGAAGGCCGCCGCTCGCGTCGTCCCCGCCGTCCTGCTCTTCGTCATGGGGGCCGCGCCCCAGGAGGCCCAGCTGGTCTTCGAGGACAAGTTCGAGGAGAAGCTGGGGGAGGGGTGGTCGTGGCTCCGGGAGAACAAGGACGCCTGGAGGATCCGGGACGGCGCCCTGGAGATCAGGGTCGAGCCGGGCGGGGGCCACAACGTGAAGAACGCCCTCCTCCGGAAGGCCCCCGACCGCCGCGAGGGGAAGTACGCCATCGAGGTCACGCTGACCAACCTCGCGGCGCCGACCCGGCAGTACGAGCAGGCGGGCCTCACCTGGTACGCGGACGGCAAGCCCGTCTTCAAGTTCGTCAAGGAGCTGGTGGACGGGAAGCGCCGCGTCGTCGTGCCGGGGACCCTGGTTCCGATGGAGAGCGACACGGTGCAGCTGAGGCTGGTCGTGAAGGGGGATTCCTACGTCGCGCAGTACCGGCCGGACGCGAAGGGGGAGTACAGGACGGCGGGGGAGGGCAAGCTGCCGCCCCCCGGCGAGGACCAGGTGAGCCTCCAGTGCTACCACGGCCCTCCGGACCAGGAGCACTGGTTCCGGTTCGACGACTTCCGGATCTGGAGGCTGCCCGCGGAGTAGGGAGGGAACGCCCATGGGTGGAATCCTTCTCGGGGTATGGCTGTCGGTCGTGCCGGCGGCGGCCCAGGAGAAGACCGTCCTCCTGGACGAGGCCCCGGCCAACCTCGATCACTTCAACGTCTCCCCCGACGGCTCCCGGCTCTATTTCTCCTCCGGCGACATCGTGGCGGCCGACGCCGCGGGGAAGGCCGTGGACCGCTTCGGCGCCTACGCCCCGCGAGGCTGCGAGCCCCTCCCGGACGGCTGGTTCGTCGTCTTCCTCTCCCATGCCAAGGGGCAGATCTGCCACTACAGGCCCGATGGCACCGAGGCGAAGGTCCTGGTGGGGCGCGGCGGGAAGGACAAGCTGAGGGGCGACTCGACCGGCTGGACCAGCCCCTGCGGCGGCGCCGTGGACGCGAAGAACCGGCTCGTCTTCGCCCTCGACGTCACCATGGCGCCGCGCGACGGCCGCAACCTGCCGGACCCCGACTGGTCGCGCATCGCCGTCTTCGACCTCGACGGGAAATTCGTCCGGGCCATCCACCCCTACGACGCCTATGCGGCCGACGCCAAGGCCAACGACGAGAGGCGCACCTGGTACAACGACATCGAGGCGGATCCGGACCGCAAGCGGCTCTACGTCACGGCGAGGCGCACGAACGAGGTCCTCGCCTTCGATTACGAGGGGAGGCTCCTCGGCAAGGCCCCGGGAGGCGGCGATCTCGCGGTCCTGCCCGGCGGCCGCGTGGCCGTGAACCAGGGGCGTGAGATCATCCTCTACGACGCGGACCTGAAGAAGGCCGGGGCCGTCTCCCACGAGGGGAACCTCCGCGCGATCGAGGCCGACGCCGGGGGGCGGCTCTACGCCACCAGCCACGACCCGAGCGTGATGTTCCTCCGCTGGTCGGCGGACTTCAAGACGCGCGAGGTCGTCGGCCCGCGCTACCGGAAGATCGGCGTGGAATTCCCGGGCCGTACGTTCGAGGGGGGAGGCTCGATCGAGATCAAGGTGAAGGTTGCCGGGCGCCCCGAGCCGGAGCAGAACAGCGGCTGGCAGGTTTTGGCGCGGCCAAGGGACGGATCGGATCTCCAGTGGCGGCGCATCGAGTCCGCGTGCAAGGACGGCGTCTTGAAGGCGGCGATCCCCGAGGGAATGGCCGGGATTTACGAGGTCGCCGTGCGGTTCGGCGAGGGCCCGATCGCCTGGGCCGACCGGGGGAAGGACCTGTTCGTCCAGGGCCCCGTGGCCTTCCGGCCCAAGGGGGCGGCCGGCAGCGTCACGGTGCTGCCCGACTCGTGGAGGACCGCCTACCACGCCGGGGAGGGGATTCCGGTCCATGTCGCCGTGCGGCCAGGCGACCGCGAGCGCGAGGTCCGCCTCGTGCTGGAACGGGGGGATCGGAAGATCCACGAGGCCGTCCTCAAGGCGGCCTCGCTCGCCTCCTTCAAGATCCCGGGCGAGGTGACGGACCGGTTGACGCCGGGGGAGTACCGCCTGCGTCCGCTGGCGGAAGGCCTCGCCTCCCATCCGTTCGCATTCACGATCGCGCGGCCCGAGCCCGACTCGCCCCTCCAGCGGATCCTCTACCACGAGTTCGGCGGCGCCTTCTACGAGGACCTCCCACGGATGGCCGACGCGGCCGAGCAGGAGGCCCACCTGCGCGGCTACGCCGAGGAGATGAGGCGCCTCGGATTCACCCGCCAGACCGACCGGCGCGGCAACCAGCTGGCCAATGAAAACCTCCCCGACGCCTGGAGCCCGGACGCCTCGCCGGTGGATCTCTCGCACCCCGCCTTCGCACCCGCGGCCCACTACCGGATGCCCGCCCAGCAGTGGGACGTGGAGTACTACCTCGACCAGGCCGTGCGCCGCGGCCTGCGCTACGACACGCAGATGCTCTACCACTGCGACGGCGTGAAGTTCCGCGACGAGCATTTCGACCGCTTCGTCCCGGCCATCTCGCGGCTGGCGCAGTGGATGGGGCGCTATCCCTCGTTCCAGGGCTTCAACTACAACGACGAGATGTTCTTCGGCGGCTGGGCCCAGGGCTGGAATCCCCAGGACGACAAGTGGCTGAAGGAGCTCAAGGAGCAGAAGTTCAAGGACCGGCCGCACGTGGAGCATCTCCTCCACACGATCCGCCTCATGTACGAGACCTTCAACAAGGCCGCGCGCGAGGGCCATCCAGGGGTGAGGACCACCGCCGCGCCCATGTGGCAATACCCTGCCGTGGAGGGGAGCTACGCGCCCGTGATCTACGAGGGCATGGATGAAACCTACAGCCACTTCCTTTCCGAGGGATACAACTACCCCTGGTATCCGGCCCACTCCGTGGAGTTCCTCCGCCGCCCGGGCAAGCCGATGATGGGCGTGTTCGACAACCACTACGGCTACGCCGGGTGCGACGGCTACCTGCAGGACCTCTTCCAGGTCCTCGGGCGCGGCGTGCAGGGCGCGGGGACCCAGCACATGGCGCCCTGGCACGACGCCCACGCCTCCGACGCCTACCGCGTGGGGAACCTCCTGGCCCGGCTCTACGGCCCGGTCTTCGCCGAGTTCCCTCCGCTCAACGAGGCGGCGGTGCTCTACTCCTACACGCAGGACATCACCGAGGGCCGGAACTCCATCGGCACGCCGCAGTACGAGCGCGTCTTCGAACTGCTGGCGGCGGGGATGATGGCCGGCGTCCCCATGGAGATCGCCTACGAGGAGGACCTCAAGGCCGGCCATCTGCTCGCAGGCGGCAGGCCGCGCGTGCCCCTGCTCTTCCTCGTGGGACTCGCCAAGGTCCTGCCCGCGGAGGTGGAGAAGGGGATTCAGGACTTCGTCAAGGCCGGCGGCAAGGTCTTCACCGACGCCGCCACGCTCTACGGGGCCGATCCGCCGCCCCTCCAGCCAGGAGACATCACGGACATCAGGAAGGTCGCCCAGCTCATCAAGAGGCACTACGGCGACACCTCCACGGCCTATCACCGCATCGAGTCGAGCATGTCTCAGCAGAAGGGCCTGAAGGAAGCCTTCCACAAATGGGACATCCAGTCCGGCCCGCCGCCCGAGGAGGTGGGCAGGAAGCTGGTGGACCACTTCAGCTGGATCGCGGCCTGGAAGGACTTCTTCGCGCCGGGATTCGTCAAGGGCGTGGACCTCTCGGCCGAGACGCGGGCGCTCGTGGACCTGGGCGCGCAGAACCTCGCGGCGGGGCAGAGGCGGGTCCTGAACCGGCTGTTCCTCCAGGACCTGTTCCCCGGCGCCCTCAAGCCCTGGAGGCCGGAGGAGAAGGACATCGGCCAGAAGAAGCTGGCCCTGGAAACGCATGGCCTGAAGTCGCTGTACCACGAAGGCTATGCGGCCGAGACGATCTACCCGCTCTTCCGGCCCGTGATCGAGAAACTGGCGAAGGATCTTCGCGCGGCCGTGAAGGACCATCTGCGGATGGGCGTGGAGATCGACAATCCCTGGATCGCCCGGAACTATTTCGACGGCGGCGCGGTCCGGTACGTGATGCTCTCGACCGACGAGGGCGCGCCGTTCCCGTGGGACGGCGGGGCGGTCTGGGGCCTGGGAATGCTCTGGCGGCAGAGCGTCCTTCCGCAGGTCGGGACGATGAGCGTTCCGATCAAGGGGGGGTGCGCCTACGACGTGTTCAACAGGGCGGAACTGGCGCCGCCGATCCGGGTCGACATGAGGCATCTGCCGGGCCGGCTGTTCGCCTTCTCTCCGGCGCGGCTGGGCGCGCCGATCCTCTCCACGCGGAGCCATGAGGGCCGCCTGCTCTACAAGGCCGAGATCGCGGACGAAAGGGGCGCGGCCCTCAAGGCGCGCGTGCCGCTGAGGGTCAGGCTCTTCAACGGGAGGGAAACCGTCCTCGATTTATGCCGGGGAACCGGCGCGGACGGTGTCTTTGATTCGAACGTCATCCTGCCGCCGGGCGAGTGGACACTGGAGGCCACGGAACTCCTGGGAGGCAAGGCCTCGGTTGCCAAGGTCGCGTCGGCCGGGGCCCTCCCGCCTTTGCTGGCGTCCAGGCCCGATGTCGAAGTCCAGCGGCCGGCGCAGGTAGGGTCCCTGCTGAAGGGGCCGACGGCCGCCTTGGTGACGGCCAACGACAAAGTGCTGTCGAAAGAGCAGGTCTCGTCGATGGCGGAGGCCCTGAAAAGACGGGGAGTGACGCTCCAGGAGGGGTCCGCGCCTCAGCCGCCTCCGCCCGGCATCTATATCGCCGCCGGCGTGATCGGAGACGGGAATCCATTCATCCAGAAGGCGATCCGGCACGGTCTCACGGACGCCCCGCTCGGGGCGCAGGTGCCGGGGCCGGGGCGGGGACTCATCACCGCCATCTTCGGCGTGACCGGCCGCGACCGCCACGCCGTCCTGGTCCTGGGCGGGGACGCGGAGGGATTGAACAAGGCCCTGGCGGAGTTCCCGAAGGCGATGGTGGGGCAGAATCCCCAGCCCGTCGCCGCCGTGGAGGCGCCGCTCTTCAAGAAGACCGGCGTTCCCGCCGATCCGTCCCCGCTTCCGAAACTAAGCGACCTCGCGGGCGCGCGGCTGAAGAGCGTGGCTCTTTCAGGCGATGGCAGGAGGATCCTTGCCTCCGCGCGGGGATTCTCGAAAAACCTCGCCCTCGTCGAGGACCAGGGGCGGTCGGCCCGCGTGGTCCGGGCCGTCCGCGCGGGCGAGGCGGTCACGACGTCGCATCCGTACGTCAGCGGGGATGGGCGGCTCTTCGGCGTGTCCGTCCGCACCACCGCGCGGCACGGCAACGAGTTCTGCCTGGTGGACGCCGAGAGCGGCGCCGTCCAGCCCTTCGCCTCCTTTGGCGACGTCACCTCCCTCGCCCGCCGCTTCGGCGTCTCCTCGGACGGCCGGACCGTGCTCGCCCCGGGGCCGTACGGCGTGGTCTGCTGGAGGCGGGAGGGCCAGGGGTGGAAAGAAACGTGGGCGATCGATTACTGGAAGGGGTTCGACAAGCTCGAATGGCCGGTCCATGATGTGGACGAGCGGAATCCGGAGTTCCAGGCCGTCGTGCCCGCCGGGGCCGACCACGCCCTGATCCTCTTCTCGGAGAAGCACAACCAGGGATGGATCAAGCCGGAGTTCCCGGGCCGCGCGTCGCTCCAGGCGGTGCGGCTGTCCGACGGCAAGCCCTTGTGGACCTTCGAGGTGCCCCTCCTTAAACAGCCCCTCTTCCTCACGCTCTACACGAGTCCGGGCGGCCGGCGTCTCCTGCTCCAGGTGCAGGTGGGGAGCTGGGGGAACGAGACCTACCGCTTTTACGCCATCGAGGGAGGCCGGCCGGCGGGGACGTGGTCTGCGGGAAAGGGCATGGCGCCGGTTGGCGTCGCGCTGGCCGACGCCACCGGGACGATGGCGCTCGTCTATTCGGGGAGACTGCTCGAAGTCCGCCGTCCGGACGGGGACCTGATCGCCAACATGCTCTGGCCGCACCAGCCGGTGAGCCTTGCGTTCTCTGCGGAAGGGAAGTCCCTGCACCTCGCCGACGACGCCGGGGTCCTGACCTGCATGGATGGGCAGGCCGCCGTCCGGTGGCGGGCCGACCTCGGTTGCGTCTCGTATCTCGCCGCCGGTCCCGAGGGCCCGGTGGCGGCCGGGTGGGACGGGCGCCTCCGCGCCTTCACGCCGGACGGCGCGCCGCGCTGGACGCTGGACTGCACCGCGGCGCTCGACCTGGAGAATCCCATGGCGCAGTTCGTCGGGGCCGCGAAGGCGGACCGCGCGCCGCTCGCGGCGGCGAAGCGCGGGACCAACGCCTCCCCCAGCGTGCCGGCGGGAGAGAACCTGCTCTCGGCGGGGAAGGCCAGGCTCACGCTCGGCGGGACGAAGAGCTGGATGTCGGACGGGAAGGTCGAGATCGGCCCGGAGGTCCTCGTGAACGGCAAACGCGACGACGTGGACAGGCCGTGGCTGAACCTCGACGAGGTCTTCTGGGACTCCCACGCGGGCCGTCAGGTCTTCGCGGAGGTCGCGTTCCCCTCTCCCGCGGACGTGGACTCGATGACCGTGTTCGAGGATCCCTCGCGTCCCGAGTCCTGGCCCACGGACGCGGTGATCCAGGCCTGGGACGAGGGGAAGAAGCGGTGGGAGACGGCGCGGTACGGCCTGTTCCTCGGGGGCCCGGTGAACACCTACGCGCTCGGGCTGAAAGGGGTGGCCAAGGTCCGGTATGTGCCCTGGTCGAGCTATTACCGGAACTTCTTCACCTGCGAGATCGAGGTGAGGGGGACCCTTCGGCCTTGCGCGCCTACTCCGCCCCGTCCCAGCAGTAGGTGCAGAGCTTGTCCTTGGGCACGCCGATCGCCTCGACGAGGTCCCCCAGGATATGGTAGCGCAGGGTGTGCAGCTTCAGGCGCTGGCGGCTGCGCTCGACCATCTGCGCGTGCTTGTCGGTGGAAGGGTCGGCGTATTTCGGGTCC
>CAYNDR010000132.1:11221-15826 GCA_964395295.1 uncultured Planctomycetales bacterium | reverse complement strand
CGGCGGCCCCCGGCGGGGGCGGTAGGCCGCCTAGTTCCCCGCCGGCTTCCTCCCCGTGAGGACCTCCACCAGAAGGTCGCCGTAGCCGTCGAGGCTCTTCCAGCTCGTCGCCACGGACATCCTCGCGCCGGCCGGGTCGATGGCGGTGACCCCCCTGTCCGTCACGGCGATCTTCAGGTCCTCCATCTCCAGGAGCGGCTTCGGGCCGGGATAGGCCAGGTAGACCGCCACCGTGTCGAAGAGGACACTGCTCTCCGCCACCTTCTCCTTCTTCGCCCAGATCCGGTAGTTCTCCACGAGGGCCTGGACCAGGGGATCGGGGCAGTCCGCGACCGCCTGGAAGCGCGCGCCCCGGAGCCGCACCAGGCCGCAGGTGTCCAGCGGCGTGATCACGCACTCCTTCCACGGCGCGGCCAGGACCTTCTTCGAGGGGGCCACGGCCGCCTTCACGTTGTACTCGGGGCAGACCTTGCCCCCGTCGTACCCCTTGCGCACCGCCCCCTGCATGCCCACGAAGACCGCCTTCGCGGCGATCGCGGGCTCGCGCTCCAGGGCGGCCGCCACGGTGTGGTTGGGCCCGACGCCCAGGATCGTGACGGGCACGGGAGACTTCATCACCAGGTCGATCATCGCCTGCACGCCGTCCTCGTGCACCTTGCCGGGATACTTCGCCAGGTCGTAGTCCTTCACCCAGGCCTGCTGGCCGCCGGAACCGCCCTTCCCCCCGGCGCCGAGGCCGACCGGGATGTCGGTGCGCCTGGCGACCTCCAGGAGCCTGGCGATCAGCTTCCCCCGGTATTCGGTCTTGCCGCAGGTGGTCGTGACGAGCTTCGTGTCGAGCTGGGGGCTCTTGAGGAGCATCGCCAGCGCCCACGTGTCGTCGATGTCGTCCCCGATGTCGGTGTCGAGGATGACGGGGACCTTCGCCTGGCCGGCGGACTGCGGATTCCCCGCCGTCAGGGTCCCGCACCCGGCCAGCAGAAGGGCGAGGAGCAGAAGGTTCTCGACGCGCATGACCGTGCCTCCAGAAAAGGGACCGGACATCGTGCCCCGCCACCCTACCCCATGCGGGGGGAGACGTCAATCAAACGAGGTGCAACGCCCCCGTCCCCGTGGCGGATCCCCGCTACCCCGGATGTTCAATCCGCGTTATAATTACAGCAAGAACAGGCAATACCGTTCGATCGCTTTCTAGCCTCCCAGGGGAGGCGGCCTGCCGCGCGCCGCTTCGCCGGGAGGGGGAACGGATTCGGGGGCCCGCCCTTGGGAGGGGAATGAGATGATGAACACCGTCAAGGTCAAGGACATCCTGGCCGTCAAGGGGAGCAACGTCTGGACCATCGCCCCGGACGCGCCCGTCTTCGAGGCGATCAAGCTCCTGGCGGAGAAGAACGTGGGGGCCCTGGTGGTCGTCGAGGGCGGGAAGATGGTGGGCGTGTTCTCGGAACGGGACTACGCCCGGAAGGTCTACCTCCAGGGAAAATCCTCCCGGGACACCTCCGTGCGGGGAGTCATGTCCTCCGACGTGACGTACGTCCGCCCCGACAACACCCTCAACGAGTGCATGTCCCTGATGACGATCAAGCGCATCCGGCACCTCCCCGTCCTCGAGGAGGACCGGCTGGTCGGCATCATCACGGTGGGAGACGTGGTGAAATCCGCCGTCGGCGGATGACGGCCCGGGCTCTCAGTCCTCCCGCCGGATGGGCCGGCGGCTCAGCCTCTGCAGGAGCGCCGTCCGGCCGCTGTCCACCGCCACGGCCAGGAAGATGATCCCGCCGATGACCAGCGGGTACAGGTAGGGATCGGCGTTCAGGATCACCAGCCCGTTCTCCACGCTCTGCATCAGGAGGGCGCCGATCACGGTCCCGGGGAACACCTGGCCCCGCCCGCCGAAAAGGCTCGTCCCCCCGAGCACGGCCGCCGCGATCGCCACGAACTCCTTGTTCTCGCCGAACCTCGGCCCCACGGCCCCCAGCTGTCCCAGCGAGAGGAGCCCCCCCAGGGCGGCGCAGAGGCCGCTCACGACGTAGACCTAGGCGATCACGGTCCCGGTGGGAACGCCGGCCTTCCGGGCCGCCTCGGCGTCCCATCCCGCCGCGTAGACGTGCCGCCCGTAAGGGGTGCGGGTGAGCACCGCATGGGCAACCGCCAGCACCGCCGCCAGGATGAGGATCGGCAGAGGCACCCCGGCCGCCTTCGCCGTGCCCACCTGGAGGAATCCCTCGGGGAGGTTCATCGCGCGCGTCTCGGTGAGCCAGAGGCTGAATCCCCGGCCCAGGTAGAGCGTCCCCAGCGTGGCCACGAACGGGATGATGCGAAGCCGCGAGACCAGGAGCGCGTTCAGGCTCCCCCCCGCGATCCCGATCAGGAGCATCGCCGCCACCGCGAGGGCGAAGGAATGGCCCCCCAGCGTCATCTTCCCGGCCACCGCGGCCGCCACGAACATGATCGCCCCCACCGAGAGGTCCACCCCTCCGGTCAGCAGGATGAACGTCATCCCGACCGCCACCACGGCGGTCGAGGCCGACTGCACGACGATGTTGCTGAGGTTGCCCGCGGCCAGGAACTTCGGCGACATCAAACCGAACGCGGCCAGCACCGCGGCAAAGAGCGCCACGGGCGCCTGGTTGAGCAGGACGAGCAGGAGGGCCCCGCGCCCGCGCTTCATGGGCCCCCCTCCCCCGCCGCCGAGGCGGCGTCCCGGAGGGCCGCCCGCAGGATCCGCTCCCGGTCGAACGCGTCCCGCCCCAGCTCGGCCCGGACCTCGCCGTGGCTCATCACGAGGATCCGGTCGCAAAGCCCGATCAGCTCCTCCAGCTCCGATGAGATGAAGAGCACGCCGGCCCCGTCGTCCGCGAGCCCCTGGATGAGCTGGTAAAGCTCGAACTTGGCCCCCACGTCCACGCCCCGCGTGGGCTCGTCGAGCAGGAACACGCGCGGCCCGTCGAGCAGCCACTTGCCCACCACCACTTTCTGCTGGTTGCCGCCGCTCAGGGTCCGGACAGGGTGCTCGTCGCGCGCGGTGGGGGTGAGCCGCACGGCGTCACGGATCTTCCGGATGGCCTCTCTCCACCGCCCGAAGTCCAGCCACCCGGCGCGGGCGTAGCGCCGAAGGGACACGAGCGCCAGGTTGTCGGCGTTCGAAGCCTCGAGGCAGAGGCCCTCCTGCCGGCGGTCCTCCGTGACGAACGCAAGCCCCTGCCGTATCCGCGGCCGCGGGCCCCCGCGGGGCAGAGGCCGTCCTTCGAGGAGGATCTCGCCGCGATCGCACGGGTCGAGGCCGAAGAGGATGCGCGCCATCTCGGAGCGGCCGGCCCCCATCAGGCCGAAGACGCCCAGGATCTCCCCCTTGTGGAGCCGGAATCCGACGCCGCGGATCGTCCCCCTCCGCGTGAGATCCCGCGCCTCGAAGAGCACCTCCGCTCCGGCCTTCCCCTTCCGCGCGGGGAACAGCCGGTCCAGACTGCGCCCCACCATCAGCGACACGAGGCGCTCCACCGTGAACTCCGCGCGCGGGCCGGAGCCCGCCACCTCCCCGTCCCGGAGCACGAGGATGTCGTCGCTGAGCCGGAGGACGTCCTCCAGGGCGTGGGAGATGTAGATCATGGCCACGCCGCGCGCCTTGAGCCGCGCCAGCCGATCGAAGAGACGCTCCACCTCCCGGGCGCTCAGGGACGTCGTGGGCTCGTCCAGGATGACGAGGCGCGCGCCCGCCCCGACGGCCTTGGCGACCTCGACGAGCTGACGCTCTCCCGCGGAAAGGCGCTCCAGCGGCAGGTCGGGGGAGAGCGCCAGCCCCACCTCCTCCAGGAGCGCGGCCGCGCGGCGGCGCAGTTCCCCGCGGTCGATGAGGGGGAGGCGCCCCAGCCGGGGGAACCCGGCGAGGAACAGGTTCTCCGCGACCGTGAGGTTGGGGAAGAGGTTGAGCTCCTGGTGGATGAAGGCGATCCCCGCCCGCATCGCGTCGGCCGGGCGCCTCGGCGCGTAGGGCCGCCCCTCCCACTCGAAGCGTCCCCCGTCGGGGGGAACGCCGCCCGTCAGGATGTTCATCAGGGTGGACTTGCCCGCGCCGTTCTCGCCCACGAGCCCCAGCGTCCGGCCGGCCTCCAGGGAGAACCCCACCCCGCGGAGCACCGGCACGCCGCCGAAGCCCTTCGAGACCGACTCGGCCCGCAGCAGCGTCACGAGGCCTCCAGCACCTTGGCGCGGAGCGTGTCCAGCAGGGCCGCCGCCAGGATCAATCCGCCCTTCACCATCATGATCGTGAAGTAGGAGCAGTCGAGGAGGTTGAGGGTGTTGTCGATCAGCTTGATGAAGCCGACCCCGAAGAAGGTCCAGCGCCCCCGGCCGCGGCCGCCGAAGAGGCTGGTCCCGCCGATCACCGCGGCCGCCACGACGTCCAGGAGCAGCCTCTGCCCCAGGATCGGCGATCCCGTCTCGTTCTGGGCCGTGAGGATCACCGAGGACAGGCCGGCGAGCAGGCCGCTGAGGAGGTAGGCCAGGACCAGGACGAGCGCCACCGGAAGCCCCGAGACGAGCGCCGCGCGGGCGTTGTGCCCCACGGCGTAGAACCATCGCCCCAGCAGAGTGCGGGAGAGGAGG
>CAYNDR010000132.1:0-11211 GCA_964395295.1 uncultured Planctomycetales bacterium | reverse complement strand
ACGATCATCCAGATCGGCGGGTCGATGACCGCCGCCAGGGAGATCGCCGCGACCCACCGGAGTTTCCCCCCGAGCGCGTTGAATCCCGCGGGCAGAGGGCCGAGGGTCCTGCTCTGGGTGAGCCAGACGGCCAGACCGCTGAAGAAGGTCATCGCCGTCAGAGTGACGATGAAGGGCGGCATCCGCAGGCGGGTGACGGCCAATCCGTTGAGGAGCCCCAGGGCCGAGCCCGCCAGGAGCATGGCCGCGATCCCCGCCGGGACCGCCGCCGCGCCCCCTCCCAGGGGTCCGGCGGGCGTCATCACCCAGGCCCCGGCGATGCTCGCCAGCGCGAGCGCCGAGGTCATCGAGAGGTCGATGCCGCCCGTGATCATGACGACCGTCTGGCCCACGGCCAGGAGAAAGAGCGGCAGGGTGGAACCGATCAGGGTCTCGGCGTTCCGCGGCGTGAAGAAATCCGGCGTGAAGGGACCTACGACGGCCGCGTAGACGAGGCATAATCCCGGAACCAGCAGGTCCGGCCGCAGGAGGCGCTTCCAGCCGGGCCGGCCCGGGGCCGCGAAGGCGGGGGCGGTCACCGCCTGCGCACGTTGGCGCCCCACATCCGGGGCGCCTTCTCCTTCAGGTTCGCCCGGTGGATCACGAAGCCGGGGTCCAGGACGGTCTCCGGCACCGCCTTGCCGGCCCGCGCGTCCAGGATCGCGTCCACGCAAGCCTTGACCTCGAAGCACACGTCCTGCACGCCGGTGGCGTCCAGGTACCCGTCCGCCAGCATCTGGTAGGCGGTGGCGTCGCCGTCGAACCCTCCCAGGAGCACATGGCCGGGCTCGCCCGCCTTGTGGTACTTCCCGGCGGACTTGAGGGCCGACACGATCGAGGGCAGGAGGAAGTCGGAGGACGTGAAGATGAACCCGATGTCCGGATTCGCCTGGAGGGCGTTCACCACGCCGGCCTGGGCCTTCTCCTGGTTCCACTCGGAGGGCACGCGGGCCACGACCTCGATCGCGTCGGGCGCCTCCTTGACGGCGGCGTCGAATCCGTCGCGCCGACCCACGGCGTTGATGTCCCCCAGGTCCCCGATGACGATCATGGCCTTCTGCTTCTTCCCGGTCTTGCGGGCCTCGGCGACCATGTACGAGACCGTCTCCCTCGTGAGGGCGAAGTTGTCGGCGACCACGGCCGTGGAGCGGGCGTCGCTCTTCTCCGGCGGGCGGTTGAAGAGGGCGATCGGGATGTTCGCCGCGTTGGCGGCCTTGATGATCGGGATGCAGGCCTTGGCGTCCTTGGGCACCAGGACGATGCCGTCCACCTTCCGGGTGATGAAGTTGCGGACCTGCTCGATCTGCCGGTTGGCGTCTCCCTCGGCGACCGCCTGGATCATCCGGATGCCGCGCTTCGCGAGCTCGGCCTTGAAGGCGTCGAGCGCCGCCACCCAGAACTCGGTCTGGAGGATCTCGAAGGAGACGCCGACCGTCAACTGCCCCGGGTCCCTCCGGCCGCATCCGCCGAGCGCCAGGAAGGCGACGATCCCCAGGCCGATCAGGAACATCCCCCGTTTCATGGGTATCCTCCCGTCCCCGCGGGTCCGCGCGGCCGGACTCCCCCCCTCATTAATGATGGAGGCCCGATCGGAATGTCATTGTCTTGGTTGAATTTCCGGCGGTCAAGGCTTATCGTTGCCGCAGACGACAAAACGCACCGTCTATTTTGTCGGATGGACTCATGGGCGCGAACGGCTACGGCGTGATCTTCGACATGGACGGCGTGCTCGTGGACAGCTGCGGGCCGCACTACGAGTCGTGGCGGATCACCTCCGAGAGGAGGGGGTACGCCCTGCCCGAGGAGGTCTTCCGGACCGTCTTCGGGCGGACGAACCGGGCCATCATCCCCGTCGTCACCGGGCGGTCCCTTCCGCCCGCGGAGATGGACGCGTGGGGGGAGGAAAAGGAGGTCGTCTACCGGGAGATCCTCGCCCGCCGCTTCCCCGCGATGCCCGGGGCGGACGCGCTGATCGAGGCGCTCCTGGCGGACGGCGCGCGGCTCGCCATCGGCTCTTCCGGTCCCCCGGAGAACGTCGCCATCGTCATGGAGAACATCCCCGCCGTCCGGCGCTTCCATGCGGTGGTGACGGGCCGGGACGTGAAGAACGGCAAGCCCGATCCCGAGGTCTTCCTGAAGTCGGCGGAGAGGCTGGGCCTGCCGCCCGGGGCATGTGCCGTGGTGGAAGACAGCCCGGCGGGCCTCGATGCGGCCCGGCGGGCGGGCGCGGCCGCGGTCGCCCTCGTGGGCACCGCCCCGCGCGAGGCGCTGGAGCCCCGCGCGGACCTTGTGGTGGACGCGCTCCGTGAACTTACGCCCGCGCGGATTCGCGGGCTCGTCGCCTCACGATCCCCCATGGAGGAGAAGCCATGAAAGACGCTCTCATTCTCGCCATCTTCGCGCTGGCCGCGGCGCCGGCCGGGGCCCAGGAGATCAAGGTCCTCATCCTGGACGGCCAGAACAACCACAACTGGAAACCCATGACGTCCTTCATGAAGGAGCAGTTGGAGAAGACGGGGAAGTTCAAGGTGGACGTGTCCACCTCCCCGCCGGCCGCCCCCGGGAAGGGCAAGAACGAGACGCCCGAGCAGGCGGCGGAGCGCGAGAAGAAGGCCGAGGAGATGAAAGGCGCCTGGGCCGCCTGGCGCCCGGCCTTCGCGGGCTGCAAGGCCGTGGTCCTCAACTACAACGGCGACCTCTGGCCCGAGGAGGTCCGGAAGTCCTTCGAGGCCTACGTGCGCGGCGGGGGCGGCGTGGTCGTCATCCACGCGGCCAACAACGCCTTCCCGGGCTGGAAGGAGTACAACAGGATGATCGGGCTCGGCTGGCGCGACGCCAAGTTCGGCGACCGCGTCTACTACGACGATGAAGGCAAGCTCGTGCGCCAGAAGGCCGGCGAGGGGCCGGGGGCCGGCCACGGCCGCCAGCACGAGTACCGGGTGACGGTCCGGGACCCCGAGCACCCCATCGTGAAGGGGATGCCCAAGGTGTGGATGCAGACGCAGGACGAGCTCTATCACGGCCAGCGCGGCCCGGCGGAGGACATGCAGATCCTCGCCTCGTCCTTCTCGGACAAGGCCACGGGCGGGACCGGAGTCCACGAGCCGATGGTCTGGGTGATCCCCTGCGGCAAAGGAAAGGTCGTCACCAACGTGCTGGGGCACGAGAACGGCAAGGCGCTCCAGAGCGTCGGGTTCGTGGTGCTCCTCAACCGCTCCTGCGAGTGGCTGGCCACGGGGAAGGTGACGTCCCCGATCCCCGACAACTTCCCCACGGCGGAGAAGTCGAGCATGGTAGGCAACTAAGGCTCCGGCGGCGTTAAATAGCGGAGACCCTGATATAGGAGAATGCGATGATCCTCAGAATCCTGGCGATCCTGGCCATCGGCGCGGCGGCGACCGGACAGACCAAGGTCTGGACCGACCCGAACGACCCCACGCTCCCGCCCGACTTCAGGATCCAGGGCGAATATGAAGGGGATATCTCCGGCGGCGGAAAGCTCGGCGGCCAGGTGATCGCGCTGGGCGGCGGCGCCCTGCAGGCCGTCCTCTACCCCGGCGGCCTCCCCGGCAACGGCTGGGACGGGGCCAGCAAGAGCCTGATGGAAGGCCAGGTGGACGGCGCGAAGGCCACCTTCAAGGCCGCGGAAGGAAACCGGCGCTACCTGGGCAAGGGGGCCGCGGAGTTCTCCGCCACGCGCAAGTTCCCCCCGGACGGCCACAAGGAATGCACCGCCGAGGCCTCCGGCGAGGCCATGACCGGGAAGATGGACGGCAAGGCCTTCACCCTCAAGAAGACCGTCCGCAAGAGCCCCACCCTCGGGGCCAAGGCCCCCGCCGGCGCCATCGTCCTCTTCGACGGCACGAACACCGACGAGTTCAACCGCGGCCGCCTCGACAAGAACACCGGCCTCCTCAACACCGACGGCAACGACATCGTCACGAAGAGGAAGTTCTCGAACTACACGATCCACGTGGAGTTCATGCTCCCCTACCGGCCCGACGAGCGCGGCCAGGGGCGCGCCAACAGCGGCTTCTACCAGGTGGACCACTACGAGGTCCAGGTGCTCGACTCGTTCGGGCTGGAGGGCATGGACAACGAGTGCGGCGGCGTCTACACCAAGGCCCGGCCCAAGGTCAACATGTGCCTCCCGCCGCTCGTCTGGCAGACCTACGACGCCGACTTCACCAACGCCGTCCAGGGCCCCGACGGCAAGAAGTCCAAGAACGCCTTCCTCACGCTCAGGCACAACGGCGTGGCGATCCACGACAACCTGGAGATCAGCGGCCCCACCGGCGGCCATCGCAAGGATCCCGAGGGGACCCCCGGACCCATCAAATTCCAGGGCCACGGCAACCCGCTCCAGTACCGGAACATCTGGATCGTGGAGAAGAAGTGAGGGAGCTTCGGGGCTTGCGACTGATCCTCTACAGGGAAGACATCGACCGGATCGCGCAGATCCTGTCCGGTGTGGCCCGGTCCTGCGGGGCACGCGCCGCCCTCCTCCTGGACCGCGAGGGGCGCGTCATCCTGGAGCAGGGAGACCCGGTGCGGGGCGAACGCCGCCGCGTCCCCTCGCTAGCGTCCGGCGCGTGGGTGCTGTTCGAACGGCTTAGCCCCGCCACAAGAGGAGGTTCCCTCCTCCTCCTGACGACCGGCAGGGCCGTCCTCGGGCTGTCTCCCGCCGGCGATGAAGCGGCGCTGGCCCTCCTGTTCCGGGACGGATTCCCCGGAGACGTGGCGTCCCGCGCGACCGCGGCCTCCCGGAAACTCGGGGAAATGGTCAAGGAGACCGCGTCCCGCAAGAAAGTCGTGGAGAAGGTCACGCTGGACTTCGGCCGCCACGGGCCCTGGACGCCGACTCGCGCCTGAGCTTCATCAGGCCGGATCAGGGCAGCTCCAGAAGAAGGATGTGGGCGTCGTACTCTCCCTTCTTCTCCGCCTGCAGGGCGTTGACCGCCGGCGACTTCGCGGGCTCCTTCTGGCCGTCGTCCCCCCGCGAGCGGCTCGCCACCACGAATCCCCGGGGCGTCGTCCAGAGGCAGGGGTTCTCGCAGCCGGGCAGGTAGCTCGAGAAGAGGAAATTCGCCATCTCCCTGTCGTAGACCACGACGCAGTCGCCGCTGTAGCCCCGCCCGTCGCCCGGGTACTTGTAGAAGGAACCGGGCGTCTGCACCAGCACGCTCGCCGCCCCCCCGACCATCCCGATGGCCCCGTCCGGATGGGCCTTGACCTGGCGGATCCGCGCCCCGTTCGGAGCCCCCCGCATCCTCTCCTCCTGGAAGTTCGCCGGGATGTAGGTCACCCAGTGCGCGTGGGCCAGCACCTGCTGCGCCTTGAGATCGATCCTCATGACGTGCGCGATGGAGTTCGCCCCCTTCATCCCCCAGCAGCTCATCTCGAGCGGCGCCTTGGGGACCGGCTTCGAGCAGTCCGTGGCCTGGAAGGAGAAGACCGAATTGCCCCCGTCCGACCACCCGCCCACGATCATCTCGCCGCCCGCCGCGATGTCCGCCGCGCGCGGCGAGGAGTCCGCCACGAGCCCGTCGTAGCCGTCCGCCATGCCGTCCCGAAGGCTCTTCGGGGGCCACTCCCAGAGCTTCCAGCCTTTAGTGCCGGAGGCGTCGAACTTGTAGAGGTACGGTTGCCTCCACGGCTCCTTGCCGGTGTTGGTGTTGCGGTCGCCGCCGTAGTAGAAGCTCCCGTCCGCCGGATCGACCGCCAGGTACTTGGCCGTCCGGAAGAGCGTCAGGGGGCAAAGCTTTTTCGCCTCCCGCCCGTCCGGCGAGATCCGGTGCAGGCCGCGGACGTCCGCATACACGGACCCGTCGTTCAGCGTCCATATCTGCTCCGCGGGGACCCGGTGGCCCTCGAAGACCCACGCCCACTCGACGGCCCCCTCGATCGAGAGGCGCAGGACGAAGACGTCCCCGGGGCAGGCGGCTCCCTCGTAGTCGTAGGGCCCGGTGTCCTTCTCGGGCGGCGCCGGGACCGTTATGGCGTTCTTCGCGAGGCCGCGGAACGCGGCCGTGCAGCGGCCCGCCAGGAATCGCGACTTCCCGTCCCTTGAAACCTCGCCGGCGCTCAGGCTCGCCACCCCCCAGTCGAACCGGAAGACCTTCGTGACGGCGGAGAGATTGGCGTTATAGAGGACGACCATCCCGGCAATGTCGGGATTCTCCGGCCGGAGCGTCGCGCGGCTCTTCGGGTCAACGGATGCGGACTTGAGGCCGCGGTGCTGGCCCTTGCCCAGCACCCTGGGAGACCCGGGGAATTCCGGTCCCCAGGCGTTCCCGAAGGCCGCGATCGTGCCGTCCGGAAGGGAGCGGACCGCGACGAATTCCTCGATGCCCGGGCCCCCGAAACAGGTGGCCGCCACCACCTTCATCTTGGGGCCTTCGGCGGCCTTCTTCGTGAACTGCTCGTAGCGGCCGTCCTTCCCCTGCGCCCCGGGAGAGGCCGAGAGGACACAGCGCGGCCAAGCCGCGACCAAGAGGATTGTTGCGGCGGTTGCCGCGAATTGGACCATTGACGATTGGGTCATTGAGCGATTTCCCCCGCGCGCTTAGGCGCGCCAGGGCCTCGTGCGCCCCGCCTTCTCCAGCGCGAACTTGGCGATCTCCACGTCCTGGGCGATCTGGAAGTCGAAGATCCCCGCCAGGACGAAGTCCGCGCCGCTCGTGAAGGCGTAGGGGAACCCGTTCGCGGGGTGGATCGCCCCCGCCGCCAGCACCTTGTAGGCGATCCAGGGTTTCTCCACCGTCTTCATGAACTCGACCGTCTCCGCGGGATTGGCGCACCAGAAGTTGTCGGCCCGGTTGTCCACGACCTCCACGTCCTTCTGCTCGGGGCGCATGGCGGTCCAGTACTTGTGCGTGTGGAGGGTCTTGACGTAGAAGTCCACGGGCAGCTTCGCCTGCTCGCAGGCCTTCGGGACCTCGATGGAATGGCCCGCCACCCCCGCCGGCAGGCCGTTCTTCCGGACGAAGTCCAGCACCTTCCCGACAACGTCGATCTTCCCTTTCCGGATCAGGCGGTCCGCGATGTTCCCCTGGACGTAGACCGCGCAGGCGCCCGCGTCGATGGAGGCCTTGATCTCGTCGAGGTCCTTGCCCTCCTCGTCCGGGTAGCCCTGGACGATCCACTGGATCTTCCCCCCGTGTTCCTTCCAGTACTTCCGGATGAGGCCGGTGGCCTTGGGATTGGTGTTGATCGTGTTGATGCCGTGGGCCTCGGCGAGGCGGAGGGTCTCCATCACCTTCTCGTCGGTGAAGTAGCGCTTCGTGAGCGCGGAGATGTACATGAGGTCCCGGCTGTGGGAGAACCCGGCGATGAGGTTCCCCCCGAGGATGAGGCGGGAGATCTCGAGCTTGCCGATCTTCCCCTTCTGGAGGGGGTCCTTGTCCTGGGCGGGGGGCGCCTGGGGCCTTGGCTGAGCGTCCTGCGCCAGGAGGATCCTTTCCTCCAGGCTGAGCCCCGCCGCGGCGACCGCCGACGCCGGGACCACCCTGCAGATGAACTGCCGCCGGGAGATATCGTGCGACATGACGCGCGCCTCCTGCATCAACAGCCTTCCCTATGATACAACAACGCCGGGGGGAAAGCGATGCGCCTCCAGCCGCGCCCGCCCGCCGCCATATTTCCTTGAACGAATCCCGCCGGCGCGCTAGAAATGGGCCGTTTCGTCCATCCAACGAGAGAACGAAGGAGGGTCAGCCATGTCCGAGATCAAGGTCGGGAACGCCGTTTTCCGGTTCTCCGCCGGCCCGTGGAACATGCACACGGGGGCCGACCCCTTCGGGCCGCCCGTCCGCAAGCCGATCAAGTTCGCCCGGAAGGTCGAGATCTACAGGAAGATGGGCCTCGACGGCGTCCAGTACCACGACGACGACGTCTGCCCCGCCGGCCTCAATCCCGCGGCGACCCGCAAGGCGGCGCGCGCGATGAAGCAGATGCTCGACGACCACGGCATGGTCGCCGAGTTCATCGCCCCGCGCCTCTGGGAGCACCCCGCCACGATCGACGGCGGCTGGACGAGCAACTCCACGAAGGACCGCCAGTACGCCCTCGACCGCTCGCGCCGCGCGATCGACATCGCCCGCGAGATGGACGTGGACCGCATCGTCCTCTGGCCCGCCCGCGAA
Organism: uncultured Planctomycetales bacterium; assembly: GCA_964395295.1. Taxonomy (GTDB): domain Bacteria; phylum Planctomycetota; class MHYJ01; order MHYJ01; family JACPRB01; genus CAYNDR01. Next base: position 3,028 of record CAYNDR010000132.1, on the reverse strand, counting down.
GGGACCTACATCCGCGAGGCCAAGGACCCCCTCCTCGGCTACCGCCGCTACCTCGACTACCTCAACGCCCTCCTCGACTACGACCCCTCCGTCCGAATCCTCGGCGAGATGAAGCCGAACGAGCCGATGGACGCCGCCTACTCCCCCTCCCCCGGCCACTTCCTCGCGCTCGGCGCCCGCACGTCCGACCCGCGCCGCGTGGGGGTCCTCATCGAGTCCGCCCACTCGATGCTCCTGGGGGCCGACCCCAGCGACGACATGGCCTTCGCCCTCTCGCTCGGCAAGCTCTGGGGCGTGCACCTCAACGACCAGGACGGGCTGAAGTTCGACGAGGACAAGGCCTTCGGCGCGGTGAACCTCCGACGCGCGTTCAACACCGTCTGGGTCCTCGTCCGGGGCGGCTACGGCCGCAACGGCGAGTTCGTGGGGCTCGACGTCAAGGCCATGCGGACCCAGTCCCTGGAGACGTCCCACAAGCACCTGGAGAACAGCCTCCGGTTCTTCAAGGACCTCTGCGGGGTGGTCCAGCGGGTCAACGAGAAGAAGGTCCAGGCGTTCCGGGACGCCCGCGACTACGAGTCGCTGGAGGCCTACATCGTCGGCCTGCTCATGGGGAAATAGCCGGTCCGCGGCGTATAAACTGATGGACCTCGACACCGTTAGGAGATCATCCATGGACAGCCACGATCGCACGATGCCGCGGCGCGACTTCATGAAGTCCGCGGCGGCCGGGGCGGCCCTGAGCGGGCTTCCGCTCATCCGGCAGGCCCAGCCCGTGCCCAAGACGTACAAGATCGCCCTCGTGGGCTGCGGCGGCCGCGGCAACGGGGCCCTCGAGAACCACCTGGAGGCGGTCAAGTTCATCAACAGCAAGCTGAACCTCGGCATCGAGGGGAAGCTCGTCGCCACCGCCGACTTCAACAAGGGGAACGCCGAGAGGACGGGGAAGAAGTACGGCGTGCCCGCGGAAAAGTGCTTCGGCGGCGGCGCCGCCTTCCGGCAGGCCATCGAAGCCGGCCCCGACATCGTGCTCTTCGCCACCCCGACCTGCTTCCGCCCACCGCACGTCGAGGCCGCCGTCAAGGCGGGGAAGCACGTCTTCATGGAGAAGCCCTGCGCCGTCGACCCGCCGGGCATCCGCCGGGTCCTCGCGGCCGGCGAGGAAGCGAAGAAGAAGGGCCTCACCGTCGTGGCCGGCACCCAGCGCCGCCACAGCAAGAGCTACAACGAGCGCTGGCAGGCGATCAAGGAGGGACTCCACGGCCGCATCCTGGGCGGCCGCGTCGCCTGGTGCATGGGCAAGTTCTTCGGCGAGAAGCCCCTCAACCCCAGGGGCCCCGAGGACCTGGTGGGCCAGGGAAGGTGGTGGTGCTGGAACATGATCTCCGGCGACCACATCGTGGAACAGCACGTCCACAACGTCGACATCGCCAACTGGTACCTCCAGGCGCACCCCCTCAGCGCCCGCGGGTTCGGCTACCGCGCCCGCCGCGTGGGCGGGAACATGTACGACTTCTTCAGCGTGGACCTCGAATACCCGAACCGCGTACACATCCACAGCATGTGCCGCCAGATGGGCGGCTGCTGGGACTGGGTGGGCGAGGAGTTCACGTACGAGAAGGGCGGCGGCAAGCCCGAGGGGCCCATCCCCTACTCCGAGTACCCCCGGCAGGGCAACGACTACGTGGACGAGCACATCCACCTGATCCTGAGCGCCATGAACGTGGCCACGAAGGAGCCCATCAACGAGGCCCAGAACGTGGCGTGGGCCACCGCCACCAACATCATGGGGCGGGAGTCCGCCTACTCCGGCGCCGAGGTCAAGTGGGCCGACATGTACGAGAACCAGAACCACCCGCTCTACAACCTGACGATGAAGCCCTCGGCGGACGACTTCGAGAAGGGCGGGGAGATCGAACTGCCGAAGGACGGCGACATCCGAATCCCGGGGAAGGGGTAGAAATCCGAACCTCGAACCACACCCCCCGCCGGCGCGCGCCGGCGGGGGTGTTTTTTACTCCGGGGGCCTCTTCACCAGGCCGAGGTCCGCGATCATCCGGTCGTCCTCGTCGAACGTCCCGCCCTTCGTGGTCAGGTAGTCCCCCGAGATGTAGCCGTTCGCGCCCGCGAGGAACATCAGCGGCTGGAGCCCGCCCAGGTGGTGCTGGCGCCCGCCGCAGACCTTGATGTCCTTCTCCGGATGGGCCAGCCGGAACAGGGCCACGATCTTGAGGAACTCCAGCGGCGTCTCCTTCGGCCTCGAGACGCGCGTGCCCTCGACCGGCACCAGGAAGTTGATGGGGATGCTGTCCACGTCCAGCGCGCGCAGATCCTCGCAGAGATCGATGCGGTCCTTCCAGGATTCCCCCAGCCCGAAGATCCCGCCGCTGCAGACCCTGAAGCCGGCCTCCTTCGCCCGCCTCACCGTGGCCACGCGGTCGTCGTAGGAGTGGGTGGTGCAGATCCTCGGGAAGAAGGCCCGGGAGGTCTCCAGGTTGTGGTGGACCATCGTGACCCCCGCCGCCTTGAGCCGGCGGAGCGACTCCCCGGACAGCATCCCCAGCGAGGCGTGGACCGGCCCCTTGCAGGCGCGGGCCGCCTCGCACACGACCCCGACCTCCTCCTCCGAGAGCGCCCCGCCGCTGGAGACCACCCCGAAGTCCAGCCCGCGCACCATCGAGGCGCCGTGGCGCGCGGCCATCTCGGCCGCGGCGGAAAGCCCCTGCACCTGCACCGCCGCCCGGTTGTGCGCCGACTGGGCGCAGAAGGCGCAGTCCTGCTCGCACCCCCCGCACTTGATGTTCATGATCGAGCAGGCGGCCACGGCGTTTCCTTTGAACCGGCGCCGCACCTGGTCGGCGGCCGCGAAGAGCGCCAGGACACCCTCCAGCGGCCAGGAGGCCACGGCTTCCATGTCGCCGGCATCGATCCGGCCCTCCACCGACTTCCGGAGGAGATCATCCGCGGCCGCGAGGTGCGAGCCGCTCACAACAGGCCCCTGATCATGTCCGCGTTCCTCCTGTTCGTG